>CAJLLN010000088.1:0-6741 GCA_905207495.1 uncultured Collinsella sp.
CTGCTCGCACGGAGAGCACATTAAGTGCTCTCCGGCTCGTGCGGAACTCGCGATCGATGTTGCCCCATACGCCCGTCCAGGTCCTTAGATAACGTTGCTTGCGAACGTCGCTCTGCTCGTCCGCTTTTTTGATCTGGAGAGCCGGGTGGGCTGATATATATGGATAAGGGGCTCCTCCGTTGGTGGACGGGGGAGCCCCTTGTTGCGTTTTGGTTGTTGCTGCGACCTAGAGGTGGCTGATGATCAGTTCCATCTTGCCTTCGAGGTCGATGGAGCTGACGGTGTTCGGGGCCAGCAGGTGGCTTCCCTTGTGGACGGGGTCGCCGCAGACGGTGCCTTCGCCGTCGATGACCGACAGACACATGAAGGGCCAGCGCTGGTCGAGGGTCTTGCTGCCGTCGACGCGCACGCGGTCGACGGTGTAGCAGGGGTTGGACTCGAGCTCGGTTACGCCATCTACCTCGGGCGTGGTTACGGTACCGTCGGTCGGTGCCTGCGCGTTAAAGTTGATGCAATCCAGGCTCTGCTCAATGTGCAGCGGGCGCAGCTTGCCGTCGGTGCCGGGGCGGTCGTAGTCGTACAGGCGATACGTCACGTCGCTCGACTGCTGCGTCTCCAAAATGAGCGTGCCGGTCTTGATGGCGTGCACGGTACCGGAATCAATCTGGAAAAAGTCGCCCTTGTGGATCGGCAGCACGTTGAGCATGTCGTCCCAACGGCCTTCCTCGATCATCTGTGCGGCCTCGACGCGGTCCTTGGCGCGCTGGCCGACGATGATCGTGGCACCGGGCTCGCAGTCCAGTACATACCAGCACTCGGTTTTGCCCAGGCTGCCGTTCTCGTGCTCGGCGGCGTACTCGTCGTTGGGATGAATCTGGATCGAAAGGTCGTCCTTGGCATCCAGAATCTTAATGAGCAGCGGGAACTCCTTGCCCTCGCAATTGCCAAAGAGCTCGCGGTGCTCGGCCCACAGCCATGAAAGCGTGTGGCCGGCATACGGGCCCTCCGCAATCTGGCAGTCACCGTTGGGATGGGCCGAGATGGCCCAGCACTCACCGATGGGACCCTCGGGAATGTCGTAGCCAAATACGGTTTCGAGTTGACGGCCGCCCCAGATTTTCTCGTGGAAGATCGGCGTCAGTTTAATCAAATCGGACATGTTCATACCCCCATTGTGCTGCGTGGGCGCCGCGTAAAACTGTTCAAAACGAGCGCCTGTATGACTACAAAAACCTATGCCAATGTTACGTTGTGCAACTCAAAGCGGTCGCCAACGTTGCGCGAGACCGAATACTCAAAGGCGGCGCCGCTGTCCAAAAAGCCAATCTGCTTGAGCTCGAGCAGGGGAGAGCCAGGTTTGGTGTCCAGGCGCTCAGCTTCTTCCTTGGTTGCTGCCACGGCGCGAATGGTACGGTGGAAGCTCGAAATTTTCAGCCCGCATTGCTCGCGGATGAAATGGTAGACCGATCCGTACAGGTCCTTCTTTTTAAGGCCCGGAATCAGCTCGAGCGGCATGTAGGTGTACTCGATAACGATGGGCTTCTCATCGGCCTGACGCACGCGCACGATGTGATAGGCAAAGTCATCCTCGGCAATTCCCAGCTGGGCTGCGATGTCCGCTGGTGGATTAACAATCGAGAAATCATAGACCACCGAGGTCACCTTCTCCCCGCGGTGCTCATACGAAAAACCCTGGGCACGGTCGTTTTTGCCCTGGAAAAACGCCTGGCCGGGAAGCCCCGCCGTGTCCTTAACGTAGGTACCCGATCCACGACGGCTGGTAATTAGACCTTCCTCGGTGATTTGCTCGATAGCTCGTTTGACAGTGATTTTGGAAACGCTATAGAGCTCACAGAACTCAACGACGGTGGGAAGCTTGTCGCCCGGTTTAAGAGCGCCATCCTCGATACTTCGACGAATATCTGCAGCTATCGCCTCGTATTTGGGAATCATGGAACCTCCTTTCCGACATATATGAATACAAAAAGTAAGTATAACCCTCAACAGGGCATCCATATTACTTTTATCTAAGAAGTTCGAGAAAGAAAAAAGAAAAAGACGCTTTACTTTTAAAATTAGAGCGCTATAGTTTAAGCAACGAACGGAATCCTTCCGCACAACAGGATCGACCGTTTGGGGACGGTTTTGTTTTGGCGGGTTGGATATCGGTATGGCCGGTGCGCGCCCGCGCCGGATAACCTGCCAAAGCAAACCCGTCTCCAACCGGAAGCTCTAGAACACGAAAGCGAGGACTTTGATGGCACAGTATCAGCTGCCCAACGACTTCTTCTTTGGCGCTGCTATGTCCGGCCCGCAGACTGAGGGTCAGTGGAACCAGGGCGGCAAGCTCGAGAACCTGTGGGACACCTGGTCCATCCAGGATCTGGGTTCGTTCTACAACCGCGTTGGCTCTTACGCCGGCAATGACTTTATGGCCAAGTACCAGGAAGACCTTCGCATTTTGAAGGACTTGGGTCTGGATACCTATCGCACTTCCATCCAGTGGAGCCGTCTGCTCGATGCCGACGGCAACCTCAACGAGGAAGGTGCCGCGTGGTATCACGAGTTGTTCCGCGCCTCTCGCGAAGCCGGCTTGGAGCCGTTTGTCAACTTGTACCACTTTGACATGCCCACCTACCTCTTTAACCGTGGCGGCTGGGAGAGCCGTGAGGTTGTCGAGGCTTACGCACATTACGCCGACGTCGCCTTCCACGAGTTTGGCCAGGAGATTAAGTACTGGTTCACCTTTAACGAGCCCATCGTCGAGCCCGAGCAGCGCTATCAGGAGGGCGTGTGGTTCCCGCAGCTCCACGACTTCAACCGCGCCCGCACCGTGCAGTATCACATCTCGCTGGCGCACGCGCTGGCCGTGGCCAACTATCGTCGCGCCTATGACGAGGGCGCTATTCGCGCCGATGCCAAGATCGGCATGATCAACTGCTTTACCCCGGTCTACACCAAGGAGAACCCCAGCGAGGCGGACCTCGAGGCCGTGCGCATGACCAGCGGCATCAACAACCGCTGGTGGCTCGACCTCATCACCAAGGGCGAGCTTCCTGCCGACGTGCTCGACAGCCTGGCCGAGGGCGGCGTTAAGCTCCCGTTCCGCGCCGGCGACCAAGAGATCCTTAAGCAGGGTGTTGTCGACTGGCTCGGCTGCAACTACTACCACCCCACGCGTGTTCAGGCGCCGGCGAGCAAGGTCGACCAGTACGGCCTGCCGCACTTTGCCGACGAGTACGTATGGCCCGACGCCGTTATGAACGAGAGCCGCGGCTGGGAGATCTACCCGCAGGGCCTCTACGACTTTGGCATGGACTGCGCTAAGAACTACCCCGATCTTGAGTGGTTCGTTTCCGAGAACGGCATCGGCATCATGGACGAATACAAGAACCGTGACGCCGAAGGAACCATCCAGGATGACTACCGCGTCGACTTTGTACGTCAGCACCTGGAGTGGGTGGCCAAGGCCATCGACGAGGGCGCCAAGTGCCGGGGCTATCACTACTGGGCCGTCATCGATAACTGGTCTTGGGCCAATGCCTTTAAGAATCGTTACGGCTTTGTCGAGGTCGATCTCATGGACGGCTACAAGCGCCGCCTTAAGAAGTCGGCGGCCTGGCTCAAACAGGTCGCCACGACCCACGTGGTTGATTAGCGACCGGGCGAACGCCCAGACCGCGCGCCGCCGCGCGCAACACATGGCACATCTGGTGGCAGAGGGCGACAGACCACCGTGCGCATAGGAAAAGGCCGGATTTGAAAGTTAGGAGCAATCATGGCCAGTGACAACGGAAAGAGCTTCCTCGACAAGTTTGCCGAGGTCTCTGCGAAGGTGGGAAACCAGGTTCACCTGCGTTCCCTGCGTGACGCCTTCGCGACCATCACGCCGCTCTATATCCTTGCGGGTATCGCGGTTCTTATTAACAACGTCGTGTTCCCTCTGTTCCCGCTCGATGCGGCGGGCCTTGCCAACCTTCAGACGTGGGGCTCGGCAATTACGCTGGGCACCCTCAACGTCTCTGCCATTATCTTGGCCGGATTGATTGGCTACAGCCTCGCCAAGAACAAGCGTTTCGATAACCCGCTCGCTTGCGTGGTCGTCGCCATCTCTGCCTTCGTCATCATGATGCCGCAGCAGATCACCGCCTCGCTTGCCGCCACGAGCCCACTGCTCACCGACAAGATCACCTCCGCCGAGGTCACGGGCGCCCTTTCGACTGCCAACACCGGCACCAACGGTCTGTTCTCGGCTATTATCATCGCCCTGCTTTCCGTCTCGCTCTTCATCAAGATTTCTGGCGTCGAGAAGCTCAAGGTTAAGCTGGGCGAGGGCGTGCCTCCCGCGGTCTCCAACTCCTTCAACGTCATGATTCCGATGCTGCTTAACCTCGCGGTCTTCGCTCTTGCCGCAGCCCTGCTCGCCGTGTGCGCCGGCACCGATCTGTGCACCATCATCTCCACGTGCATCTCCAACCCGCTCAAGAGCATCATGAACGCCGGTCCGTGGGCTGTTATCCTCATCTACACCCTTGCTAACCTGCTGTTCTGCGTCGGTATTCACCAGTCCACCATCTCTGGCGCTACCGTCGAGCCGATCCTGACCATGCTCATCGTCGACAACATGGCTACCTTTGCCGCCGGTGGCACCATCCAACCCGATCACTACATGAACATGCAGATCGTTAACAGCTTTGCCCTCATCGGCGGCTCGGGCTGCACCCTCATGCTTCTGCTCGACACACTCCTGTTCTCCAAGAACAAGGCTTCCGAGACCGTTTCCAAGATGGCTATCCTGCCTGGTCTGTTCAACATCAACGAGCCGGTTATCTACGGTTACCCCATCGTGTACAATCTGCCGCTCATGATCCCGTTTGTCCTCCTTCCCGACTTGTTCATCGGCATCACCTATGGCCTTACCTGCGCAGGCATCATCAGCCCCTGCATCGCCCAGGTGCCCTGGACCATGCCTCCCGTCATCAATGCCCTGCTCGCTACGGGCTTTGACTGGCGCGCCGGCGTGTGGCAGGCTATCGAGATTGTCATTGGCATGGCCGTCTACCTGCCCTTTATGAAGATTTCCGAGAAGGCAATCGCCAAGCAGGAGGCTTTCGCCGAGTAGAACGCCTAACGTTCGTCCCTTTCACCTTTGCGGGCGCCGGTACGCGGTGCCGGTGCCCGCAGCTCTCTCCCTTGTGTAAAGATGCAGGGGGGTGGGCACAATAGCCGCAAGGAATAAAACCAGTTGTCGTCTGCGCGCCGCGCAGTTATAAGGAGGAAACCATGAAGAAGATCATGCTCTGCTGCAATGCCGGTATGTCCACGAGCCTGCTGGTCCAGAAGATGCAGGCCGAGGTTGCAAACCGTGGTCTGGATATTGAGGTCGAGGCTCGTCCCATGAACGAGGCCCACGATCACCTGGACGAGTGCGACATGTTGCTGCTTGGTCCGCAGATCGGCTACACCAAGGGCGATTTTGAGAAGGAGGCCGCCGGCCGCTTCCCGGTTGAGGTTATCAACATGGTCGACTACGGCCGCATGAACGCTGCCGGCATCATCGACCACTGCGTCAGCGTGATGGGCTAGGTGCTCTGCATGGAGGATATGAACGAACTGCAGATGACCTGCTTTGAGATCATCAGCTACGTCGGTACCGCCAAGAGCATGTACATCAATGCCGTGCAAAAGGCCAAGGAGGGCGATTTTGACGCCGCCGAGGAGCTTATCAAGCAGGGCGACGAGGCCTATAACGGTGGCCACGATGTTCACATGGGGCTTCTGAAGAAGGAGGCCAACGGCGAGCGTAACGGCGAGGCCCCGTTGATTTTGCTGCATGCCGAGGACCAGATGGCCGGCACCGAGACCATGCGCGTCATGGCGACGGAGCTCATCGAGGTTCACAAGCAGCTGCAGGCACTTCAGGCCTAGTCGGCGTTATCGCCGCGACGGACCGTGCGGTCCAACAGACAACATAGTCCCTTTGACGGGCGCCGGGAGCCTCCGCCTCCCGGCGCCTTTATTTTTGGGGATGGTCTTGCGCGGCCTGTTGGGCAGCCAATTGCGTTACCCCAGATAAAACCTGCCAAAACAAACCTGTCCCTTTTTGGTAGGTTTTTGCCTTGAGAGCGGTACCATACAGGCAATGTTTAAACGAGAAAGGTGGGCTCCCATGGAACCTAAGCAGTACTACATCGGCATCGACGTCGGCGGCACTTCGGTTAAGGAGGGCCTGTTCGACGAGGACGGCAACCTGCTTGCCAAGGCCAGCGTGCCCACGCCTCCTATCGTTGACGCTGCGGGCTTTGCCGCGGTGACCGAGGCTATCGACCAGGTGGTCGCCAAGGCACAGATTCCGCGTGCCTTTGTGGCGGGCATTGGCCTGGCCGTTCCGTGTCCCATCCCGGCGTCGGGCGATGCCAAGGTCAAGGCCAACATTGCCATTAACCTGCCCGAGCTGAGGGTCGCCATTCAGAAGCACTGCCCCGATGCGGTCGTTAAGTATGAGAACGATGCCAACGCCGCTGCCATGGGCGAGGCCTGGCTCGGTTCTGCCAAGGGCGTGCAGAACGTGGTGATGGTCACCATCGGTACCGGCGTGGGCGGCGGCGTTATCGTTAACGGCGACGTGGTATCGGGCGTTGTGGGCGCCGGCGGCGAGATTGGCCACATGTGCCTGAACCCGGCCGAGGAGCGCACCTGCGGCTGTGGCGGCCATGGCCATCTGGAGCAGTATTCCAGCGC
>CAJLLN010000089.1:0-6671 GCA_905207495.1 uncultured Collinsella sp.
CGCGAGCACCATCCGCGATAAACGTCGGCATCGAAGCCTTCTCGCGCAGGGCATCGAGCGCGGCGTCACCCAGCTCGGCCAGCCACGCGTTAACGGCGCGGCTACGGATGTGCGTCTGTGCTACCGAGTCAATCGTAGAATCGGGAATACGTTCGAGCATTGAGTCCGAGGCATCGGCAAGCGACTCATTGATGCGGTCGGCAAGGTCGGCACGCACACGCTCCAGCTGATCGGACAGGCGGCGCCAACTGGCCAAAGAGCATGCCGCGTCGACCATCATCGCGACCGCGACGATAAAGGCGGACAACCGCAGAATCAGCACCGGCAGATGGCCAAGCAGCCCCAGCAATGCCGGCTCCACTAAACGGCAAATACACAACGCACCCAAGCCAAACGCGCAGGCCCAGTACAGACAGATGCGTCCGTGCAGGTTAAACGGCAGGTGCGAGTAATCCCAAAAGCGAGCGCCCGTTGTTTTTTCCAACAGCACGCCCACGCTGTACTCAATCACGCTGCATACGAGCGCTGCAGCGACAAACTGGCTCGAGGCATCCGGAATTCCGCGCAACAGCAGCCAGCAGGCAATGCCGCCCGCGCCATAGATGGGGCAACACGGTCCCAGCAAAAAGCCGCTGTTGGCAAAGCGTCCGTGGTTGAGCATGGCGCATACTGTCGACTCCCATGCCCAACCGCAAAACCCGTAAAAGGCAAACGAGAGCACCAGTGCCGAAAGCGGGCAGGCGGCAAGCGTCGCGCCGTCAAATGCCATGTCGATCGCGGTCCCCACCGTCTACCCTCTCCTCTTTTCACTCGATTCGCTGCTCACGCCATCGTCCGCCTCGTCCTTGCGCGGCAGGCGGCCGGCGACTGTCTCACGCAGCGCGCACCATTTATCTGCCAGGCACACAATCCATGCCTCACGACACGTCGGCGGCACCGGCACCAGCGGAAACATATGGCGCACGATAATATTCCGCTCGCGCGACGTCAGCTCAAAATCTTCCTCCGCACGCGCCAGAGCAAAAAACGGGTGGCGAAAGCCATGCAGCCGATGGCTTGGATCGGGATCGTGCCAGTCATAGAGAAAGTAGTCGTGCAGCAAGGCCCCGCGCAGCAACGAAGCACGGTCGACCGAAATGCCAGCACGGCCCAAGCGCTCGGCAAAGGACAGGCTCGCCCGCGCCACCGAGGTCACATGTGCATAGACCGTCACGTCACCATGCTGGATAAACTCGCGCGTCAGGTCCAAGCGGCCCGCCTGGGCGAGCTGGCGGGCGGCATCGTCGACCTCGTGCACGATTTTCTCGGCACGAACGGCATCGGACATGCTGCCTCCTTCCAGCGGCTCACGGCGGCAAGCCACGGCCTGCACGTATTGAATAAAATCATCATCGAATCTATCAGTATGGCATCGGACAAAACGTTTTGCCCCGCCAGTTGGCGAATTACCGCGCCGCCGTCACATATCAAACGCCAAAATGTGCGAGACTGTTTTGTGCAATTGTGCCGGCCGAGGGAGCGCCGGCGCTCGATTCGCATGGAGTAACCCACAACGATGCTGCTTACGCAAACGACAACGCCCGAGGACGTCAAGGCTCTTAATCGCGCCGAGCTCCCGCAGCTCTGCGGCGAGATCCGCCACGCCATCCTCGAAAGCTCCGCCGCTGTCGGCGGACACGTTGCCCCCAACCTGGGCGTCGTTGAGCTTACGGTTGCGCTTCATCGCGTGTTTAACTCCCCTATCGACAAGATTGTCTTTGACGTTTCGCACCAGACCTACGCCCACAAGGCGCTGACCGGGCGCGCGTATACCTATATCGATCCGGAACGTTTTGGCGAGGCTTCTGGCTTTGCCAATCCCGACGAGTCCGAGCACGACCTGTTCGCCATGGGCCACACCTCCACATCGGTGAGCCTGGGCTGCGGCTTGGCACACGCCCGCGATCTGGCGGGCGACAGCTACAACGTCATCACCATCATTGGCGACGGCTCGCTTTCGGGCGGCTTGGCGTTTGAGGGCTTTAACAATGCCGCCGAACTCGACAGCAACCTGATCATCATCGTCAACGATAACGACCAGTCCATCGCCGAGAACCACGGTGGCCTCTATCGCAATCTGGCCGAGCTGCGCGCCAGCAACGGCACCTGTGAGCGCAACGTTTTCCGCGCGATGGGACTCGACTACCGTTATTTGGACGCCGGCAACGACGTATTGGCCCTAGTCGACGCGCTGCAGGAACTGCGCAATATCGATCATCCCATCGTGCTGCACGTCTCCACCGCCAAGGGCAAGGGCTTTGAGCCGGCCCAGAGCGACCCCGAACGCTGGCACCACGTGGGTCCGTTTGACATGGCGACCGGGCGCAAGCTCTGCCCGGGCCATCCGAGCGAGCCTGCGCCGCGCACCTATGCCGACATTACGGGCGAAGCGCTCAGCGCCGCCATCGAGCGCGATCCGCAGGTCGTGGGCATCACGGCCGCCACGCCCTACATCATGGGCTTTACACCCGAGCTTCGCGCTGCCGCCGGCAAACAGTTCGTCGATGTGGGCATTGCCGAGGAGCACGCCGTGACCTTTGCCACCGCGCTTGCGCGCTCGGGCGCCAAGCCAGTCTTTGGTGTGTACGGCACGTTTTTGCAGCGCGCCTACGACGAGCTGTGGCACGACCTGTGCCTCAACGACGCCCCCGCAACCATTTTGGTGTTTGGTGCGTCAATCTTTGGCACCACGTCCGAGACGCATCTTTCGTTCTTTGATATTTCCATGCTGGGCGGTCTTCCCAACATGCACTACTTGGCGCCTGCCTGCATGGAGGAATATCTGTCCATGCTGAGCTGGTCGCTCGACCACCGCGAGCATCCCGTGGCGATCCGCGTACCGGGCATCGGCCTGGTGAGCCGTCCCGACCTTGCGCCCGCCGAAGACACCGACTACAGCGCCGTTCGCTACAACGCGGTGCGCCAGGGTCGCGACGTAGCCGTGCTCGCGCTCGGCGACTTCTTTGAGCTGGGCGAGCGCGTGGCAAACCGTCTGACTGCCGAGTACGGCATCGAGGCCACGCTCGTCAACCCGCGCTTTGCAACCGAGCTCGACCGCGAGTTCCTCGACAGCCTTGCCGCCGAGCATCGCGTTGTCGTCACCCTCGAGGACGGCATCTTGGACGGCGGCTGGGGCGAGCGCGTGGCGTGTTACCTGGCCTGCACGCCCTTACGCACACGCACCTTCGGCATCGCCAAGGGCTTCCCCGACCGCTACGACCCCAACGAACTGCTTGCGCAGAACGGCATGACGGTCGAGAACATGGCCGCCGAAGCCGTAAGGCTACTCAACGAGTAAATAACCTCCGCAAGGGAAACACCCCTGCGGAGGTTTTTATTTTCCCAACTCAATTGTCTCGATCTGTAACATCTAGGGCCCGAATTCCCGTCTAACTGTTACAGATCTAGACATTCAAATCCCCCTAAGGAGAAAATCTCGATCTGTAACAGTTAGAACCCATTTCCTCGTCTACCTGTTACAGATTGAGACATTCGAATTCCCTTGAATAGAAAATCTCAATCTGTAACAGTTACTCGGCAAAAACGGCTGAAGATGTTACAGATCGAGACAAAACAGTAAGGCATGCCGCTGCATCGGCCAGAACCACCACAAAGGTGCCTGTCCCTTTTTGGTAGGTTGAATTACCCATAAGGTAAGTATGTTTCTGAGTTATTTCGTGTTGACCCATTTGAGCGCGATAGGGTATAACTCTACTCAACCGCTAGGGATTTTATTGAGAAAGGTGTTCTACCATGAGCAAGAACCTCTCCCAGCAGGTCGTTCTCGACCGCCGCGGCTTCGTTGCCGCCACCTTCGCAACCGTCGCCGGCCTTGGTCTTGCCGGCTGCTCCGACACCAGCGCCGAGGCCGACAAGGGTTCCGCCGCCGGTTCCTCCAAGAGCTCCGAGGATACCGAGGCTTCCACCACGCTCGACGCTAAGGCATTCGACAAGCTCGTCGACAACGGCCCCAAGGCCGATGACGATGCCATCGCCGCCAGCACCTGGGCTACGGCCGTCAAGGACGCCGGCGTCTTTAAGATCGGTGGCGTTCAGACCTCTACGCTCTTCTCCCTCCTCAACGAGAAAGACGGTCAGACCCGCGGCTTCGACGCCGGTATCGCACAGCTCCTGTCCAACTACATTCTGGGCGAGAACAAGGTCGAGATCACCCAGGTGACCTCGGACACGCGCGAGTCCGTCCTGCAGAACGGCCAGGTCGACGCCGTCTTTGCCACCTACACCATTACCGACGAGCGCAAGAAGCTTGTCTCCTTTGCCGGTCCCTATTACTACACGCAGCAGGCCATCCTGGTGCTTGCCGATAACGACGACATCAAGAGCGTCGAAGACCTGGCCGACAAGAACGTCGCCGTCCAGTCCGGCTCCAACGGCCCCGCCATCCTGGAGGAGTTCGCTCCCAAGGCCAGCCAGCAGGAGTTCAAGACCGACGAGGAGGCCCGCCAGGCACTCCAGCAGGGCCGCGTTGACGCCTACGTCATCGATAACAACATGCAGCAGAGCGCCTTGGTCCGCGAGCCCGGTAAGTACAAGATCGCCGGCAAGCCCTTCGGCAGCAAGGAGCCCTATGGCATCGGTCTGCCGCTCGATTCCGACGGCGTCGCCTTTGTCAACGACTTCCTTAAGAAGATCGAGGATGATGGCACCTGGACCGAGCTGTGGCAGATCTGCATCGGCGACCGTACGGGCGACACCAATGTTCCCGAGCTGCCCGAGATCGGCGCCTAGGCAGCGAGCCTGGTAACGACCGCAACGAAACCATATGGAAACGCATGGTGCGCTTTATTGCGGTAAACTGTTTCCTCACTGAGTTGTCGGGGCTTCCGTACACACGGGAGCCCCTTTCCTTATCGGCGGGAGGTCCGCATGAGTCTCTCCGAGCTCTGGTCGCTCTATGGCCAGAACTATATCGACGCGCTGCTAGCAACCTGGGGCATGACGCTTGAGTCGTTTGCCATCGCCATGGTACTGGCCGTCGCCGTCACCGTGATGCGCGTGTCGCCGCTCAAGCCACTGCGCGTCTTTGGCGACCTGTATGTCCAAGTCTTCCGTAACATCCCCGGCATCGCGCTGCTCATCATCGTCGTCTATGCGCTGCCGCCGCTCAAGGTCGTTCTGCCCTACCGCACCTGCGTTATCGTCGCCACGGTCCTTTTGGGCTCGGCCTTTGGCTCCGAGAACTTTATGAGCGGCATCAACACCGTCGGCGTCGGCCAGGTGGAAGCCGCCCGCTCGCTGGGCATGAGCTTTAACCGTATCCTCGCCAAGATCGTGATTCCGCAGGCACTGCGCTCGAGTGTGCTGCCCATGACCAACCTCTTTATCGCCGTCATGCTCACCACTGCGCTCGGCAGCCAGGTGCCGCTTAAACCGCAGGAGCTCACCGGCGTGGTGAGCTACATCAACACGCGCTCGCTCGGCGGCGTCGCCGCGTTCTTTATCTCAGCGCTCGGCTACCTGGGCACGGCATTTGTGGTGAGCCACATTGGCAACTATATCGATAAGAAGGTGAGGATCCTCCGATGAGCAAGCATTCCTCCCCTGCACTTACCATGCGCGATGCGCTCTACGAGGCTCCCGGCCCCAAGATGCGCGCCAAGATTCGCATCGGCACCGCCATCTCACTCGTCGCCGTCGCCGCGCTCGTCGCCCTGGTACTGCAGCGCTTTTATGTGACCGGTCAGCTTTCGGTCCACTACTGGTATTTCTTTACGCACCTCACCACCTGGAAGTTCTTGCTTGCCGGCTTTGAGGGCACCGTTAAAGTCGCACTCACCGCTGGCGCCATCGCGCTGGTGCTGGGCCTAGGCCTTATGCTCGGCCGCACCAGCGACATTAAGCCGCTCCAGCTGGTCTGCCGCGTGCTCACTGATTTCTTCCGCGGCGTGCCGAGCCTGCTGTTCATCTACTTCTTCTTTTTGGTGCTGCCCCAGTACAAGATCGCGCTGCCGTCGTTTTGGATGCTCACGCTTCCCGTTGCGCTCGCTGCAGCCGGCGTACTTGCCGAGATTTTCCGCGCCGGCGTCAATGCCGTGCCGCGCGGTCAGGTCGAGGCAGCCCAGGCGCTCGGTCTCTCCAAGGCCAAAATCACCTTTAAAATCGTGCTGCCACAGGCGATTCGCTTTATCATTCCGTCGTTGATCTCGCAACTTGTAGTCGTGGTCAAAGACACCACCGTCGCCTATGTGGTGAGCTACCCCGACCTCATGCAAAATGCCCGCGTGCTCATTACCAACTACGACGCCCTCGTGTCGGTCTACCTGGTGATCGCGGTCATCTACATCCTCATCAACGTCGCGATTAACAAGGCCGCTGTCTATGTTTCGCACAAGACCGGCGCGACCATCATCCGCTAACGCTTTACCATTTCGAGTCATAAGGAGCCGAGCACCATGGCACAGAGCACCTCTTCCACCGGCAATCAGCCGCTGATCGAGCTCAGACACGTCGATAAGCACTATGGCGACCTGCACGTTCTCAACGACATCAATCTCTCGGTCGACCGCGGCGAGGTCGTCGTTGTGATCGGCCCCTCGGGCTCGGGCAAGTCGACCATGTGCCGCACCATCAACCGCCTGGAAACCATCGACTCGGGCGAGATTCTCATCGAG
>CAJLLN010000090.1:0-6663 GCA_905207495.1 uncultured Collinsella sp.
CCGCCGCCATTACGGCCGCACGTGCTGGCAAAAGCGTCTGCATCGTTGAGCGCGATGTCGCCTGCGGCCTTAAGCTCCTTGCGACCGGTAACGGCCGCTGCAACCTCTCCAACGAATCGATTGATCCTCAGCGGTATAACCACCCCGCATTCGTCGAATCTGTCATGGGCCCCCAACCCGAACAAGAGCTTATGGGTTTCTTCTCCTCGCTGGGCATCATGACAACCTCCGAGGAAGGCCGACTGTACCCACGCTCCCTTCGCGCCGAATCGGTGCGCGACGCGCTTCTCAACGTTTGCGACCGCCTAGGTATCACCTTAATCTGCGGAGCCAACGTTGCCTCGGCGCACAAAGCTTCCGAAGGCTGGACACTCCAAATAGACCGTCCAGCGCGGGCACTCAAGGCAAAAAAGCACGACGACCGAAAATCGGAGCTCCGCTCGCTTCGGAAAGCGCTCGCCGATGTCCCTCGCAAGAACGAGGCCCTGCAGGCACATGCCGTAATTATCGCCACGGGTGGCAACCCCACTGGTATCGCCGATACGTTTCGCCTCCCCCTCACTTCGCTGCGCCCCATCCTCTGCCCCGTATCGGCAACGGTCGTCGGCGATCGGGCGGCACTCAAGACGTTAGATGGCCTGCGCGTCCGCGCCCGCTTGACGCTCGCCCGCAATCATAATGAGCTCTGGCACGAAGACGGTGAAGTCCTGTTTCGAACCTTCGGTATCTCGGGCGTCGCTGTCTTCAACCTCTCCCGTCGTATCCAGCACGGCGATACGATCCTGCTCGACGTTTTCCCCGACCTCTCCAAAGACGAGCTGCTCGATATGCTCAACCGGCGCGTTGAGCTGCTCGGCGGCTTTTCGCCCCGCGATCCCCGTTGGCTCGACGGCATGCTCGCCCCGCAACTCTCCCGCGTCGTCTGCACGGCGTTCGAGCAGTGCCATCCAGGCTCCAACGATGTCATCCACCTGGTCTCGATCCTCAAGCACTTTAAGTTGCTCGTCGAGGGAACAGCCGAGGAGCGCTCGGCGCAGGTCACGCGTGGTGGCGTATCTGTCGAGAGCATCTCAACACCCAGTCTACGCGCGCGCAGCGTTGTCGACGCCCCGCTTTACGTCTGTGGCGAAGCGCTCGACATCGACGCCGATTGCGGAGGCTTTAACCTTGCGTGGGCATGGCTCTCGGGCATTCGCGCTGCAAGCAGCCTGTAGCCGCGCAGTCTATAATCAAAAACGCATTCGGGCCGTCTGGGATACCGGACGGCCTCTTTCTTGCCTCTAAGGAGACCTCGATGATCGAAATCACCCAAGTCAACGCTTCGCTCGATGAAGCCGGCGATGAAAACGCCTGCCTCATTGTTGGCAAGCGAGTCGCCAAGCGCGTCCTACGTTGCAAGGACTCCGAGATCAAGTCCATCGAGCTCCACCGCAAGTCAATCGACGCTCGCAAAAAACGAGACGTCCATTTTATCCTGAGCTTTCGTGTTGAGCTGACTAGTCCCCACCTCGAGCGAGAAGCGGTCGACAGCGTTGCCGAGCGTGACCGCTCGCGCGTACGCGCGATAGAAGACGATGAGCCTTCATTCCCCTCCCCCGTTTCCGGCGCACCCAAAGAGCGCCCCGTCGTCGTCGGTGCCGGATGCGCCGGCCTTTTCGCCGCACTCACCCTTGCCGAAGCGGGTCTGAAGCCCTTGCTTATCGAGCGCGGCGACCCGGCATTTCGCCGCTCGCAGGCGATCGACCTCTTTCTAAAGGAGCGCATCCTCGACCCCGAGAGCAATATTCAGTTTGGTCTGGGCGGCGCGGGGACCTTCTCGGACGGCAAGCTCAATACGGGAACAAAAAATCCCGCCCATCGCCTTATCCTCGAAACCTTCGTCGAGGCGGGTGCGCCCCGCGATATTCTGTGGGATGCCAAGCCGCACATTGGCTCCGACATCCTTCCCAAGGTTGTCACCGCTATATCCCAGCGCATCGAGCAGCTCGGAGGTGTCGTCCGTTATCGAACGAAGCTCGTCGACATTCGCATCGACGCGTCTGGCGCCATCACCGGTATTGATGTCCAATCGTCCCAAGACGCCGCTTGCGAGCCAATCGAGACAAAGCACCTCATCCTCGCCTGTGGGCATTCTGCTCGCGATATTTTTGAGCTCCTTAAGGACCACAACGTGGCCCTCGCACAAAAGACCTTTGCCATGGGCGTTCGCATCGAGCATCCGCAGCGCGACATCGACCGAGCCCAATATGGAGCCTCGGCGGGACATCCAGCGCTCGGGGCGGCCCCCTACAAACTTGTTGCCCATCTTCCCAACGGCCGCAGCGTGTTCTCGTTTTGCATGTGCCCCGGCGGGCAGGTTGTCGCCGCCTCTTCCGAGCAGGGCCACCTGTGCGTCAACGGCGCCAGCCTCAATGCCCGCGACGGCCGTAACGCAAATGCCGCCCTACTCGTTAACGTCACGCCTGAGGACCTTCCCAACGATGACCCGCTCGCCGGCATCGAGCTCCAGCGTGCCTGCGAGGCGGCCGCCTATCGCCTGGGCGGTTCCAACTGGAACGCACCGGCACAACTCGTCGGAGATTTCCTCGCAGGACGCGCCAGCAAGGCGCCCGGAAAGGTAAAGCCTACCTATCCGCTCGGTGTGACCTGGACGGCAATTGACGAAGCCCTACCGCAGCATATCGTCGAGTCGCTCCGCCTGGGACTTCCCCTACTCGGAAAAAAGCTACGAGACTACGACCGTCCCGATGCCGTTCTTACCGGCGTGGAGACTCGTTCGAGCTCACCGGTCACTGTCACCCGAGACCGAACGTGCCATGCCGTGTCGACCCCGGGCCTCTACCCTTGTGGTGAGGGAGCTGGATATGCCGGCGGCATCATGAGCGCGGCCACCGACGGCATCCGTTGTGCCGAAGCCCTGATTGCAGACCTCTAACGCACGAATTCCAGCGCGCAAAAGACATAGGCCCCGAGCTCCACAGGGAACTCGGGGCCTGTTCGCTATTTCTTAAACCGTGCACCCTGGCGTTTTCTGCCCGATGCGAACGTGGAACCCTTGCGGGCCTGCGAACGTAAGCGCTCGATCGTCTCGTCCTCAGACGCACCCTCGAGCATCGCCCGAATCTGAACGACGGCATCGCGCAGGCGCGCCGCCTCCTCAAAGTCCATGGCGGCAGAAGCGTTACGCATGTCCTCTTCCATGGTTTCGACGATCCGCACAAGCTCGTCATGCGGCAGTTCTTCCAACTGCTCCGCAAGTGTCTGCTCGGGCGCCACCGTTTCCGGCACGCCGCCCTCACCCGACTCATCGGGCGTATAGAATGCGCCATGGCCAAGAGAGTCGCCCTTCGAGCGCCCCTTGGAACCCACGGTTTTTTCGGCCTCGGCAATAAAACTTGAGATGTCGTTGATGGCCTTGCGGACCGTCTTGGGCACAATGCCATGCTCTTCGTTATATGCCATCTGAATCTCACGACGGCGCTGCGTCTCCTCGATGGCTTCTTTCATCGAATCGGTCACAACGTCTGCATACATGATGACTTCGCCATCGGCGTTACGGGCCGCACGGCCAATCGTCTGAATCAGCGAACGGCGGTTGCGCAAGAAGCCTTCCTTATCGGCATCGAGAATTGCCACCAGTGAGACCTCGGGAAGATCCAAGCCCTCGCGAAGCAGGTTGATGCCAACGAGAACATCGATCTTACCCTCGCGCAGCGTTCGCAGGATCTCGACACGGTCCATTGTCGCCGTATCAGAGTGCATGTAGTTGACCTTAATGCCGGCGTCGAGTAGATGGTCGGTCAGGTCCTCAGCCATGCGTTTGGTCAGCGTGGTCACCAGCACGCGCTCCTTGCGGGCAACGCGCTCGCGAATCTCGTCCTCAAGATCGTCAATCTGGCCGCGAACTGGACGCACGTCAATCTTGGGGTCGAGCAGGCCGGTCGGACGAATAATCTGCTCCACGTCGTTTTGGCTCACCCGCAGCTCGTAGTCGCCCGGAGTGGCCGAAACATAGATAAACTGGGGTATCCTCGCCTCAAACTCATCGAAACGAAGCGGACGGTTATCGAGCGCCGAGGGCAGGCGAAAACCGTGTTCCACCAGCGTCACCTTACGCGAGCGGTCACCTTCGTGCATGCCGCGAATCTGCGGCACCGTCACATGGCTCTCATCGATGATGCAGAGCATATCCTTGGGAAAGTAATCGATTAGGGTAAACGGCGGCTCACCCGGCTTGCGACCGTCCAGATGACGCGAGTAGTTCTCGATGCCGTTGCAAAAGCCCATCGTCTCGAGCATCTCAAGATCATAATCGGTGCGCTGCTGCAGACGCTGCGCCTCGAGCAACTTGTCGGTCGCCTTGAGCTCCGCCACGCGTTTCTCGCACTCTTCGCTGATCGATTTCAGAGCTGCCTTGACTTTCGGCTTCTCGGTCACGTAGTGCGATGCCGGCCATACGGGGATGGCCTCGTACTCACGAAGCATCTCACCGGTGACCTCATCGATCTCGGCAATCAGCTCGACCTCGTCGCCAAAGAACTCAAACCGCAACGGATGCTCGGCATAAGGCGGATACACGTCAACAACATCGCCGCGCACGCGGAACGTGCCACGTGCTAGGTCATAGTCATTGCGATCATATTGAATGTCGATAAGCGCATGGATAAAGTCATCGCGCTCGAGCGGAACCTTCTTGTCGACGTTTGGAGCTAGGCCCGCATAGTCCTCTGGAGAGCCGATGCCATAGATACACGAGACCGATGCGACGACGATCACATCGCGTCGAGAGAGCAGTGACGCGGTCGCCTGATGTCGCAGCATCTCGACCTCTTCGTTAATCGAGGAGTCTTTCTCGATATATGTATCGCTTTGCGGCACATACGCCTCGGGCTGATAGTAGTCGTAGTACGAGACGAAGTAGACCACAGCGTTGTTGGGAAAGAACTCTTTGAGCTCGCTCGCAAGCTGAGCGGCGAGCGTTTTATTCGGAGCCATGACCAGCGTCGGCTTTCCCAGGGCCTCAATAGTTTTTGCCATCGTGAAGGTCTTGCCCGAACCAGTCACGCCCAGCAAAACCTGATAGCGGTCTCCGTCCCTCACACCCTGCACAAGCGACTCAATGGCTTTAGGCTGAGAGCCTGCAGGGTCATAGGGAGACACGACCTTAAACGGCACGTCAGAGCCTTCAACGCCAAAGCGCTTAAGTTCACCACCAACGCGTTCTACTTCAAATTCCGCCATGGATACTCCTAACTCATATATCTGCAGTATACGCAGGCGGCAGGCATAGTCCTATACGAACCGATCGGGATAGAGGGTCTTGTAGCGAACCCAGGCATTATTGACACGAATCAGATACGCCTGCGTCTCGGGAAAGGTGATTGCATTATGAAGCGACGTACTCTGCTGCGCCCATCCGTCGACATTGCCCATGCCGGCGTTATAGGCGGCAATGGCACTGTCAGTCGACCCGTTAAAATACGCTAGAAGATACGAAAGATACGCACAGCCAAACTCGATATTCGTAGCCGGATCGTTAAGATTGTCGGCCGAATACTCCCCTCCGTCGACAAGACCCTTGGCGATCATATCCTGGGCAGTCTCGGGCATCAGCTGCATCAATCCCTGAGCACCCTGATTCGACTCGGCCTCGGGATCCCAATTCGATTCCGACTTAATGACAGCGCACACCAGATACGGATCCAGATTATGCGAAATACTGGATTGTTTTACATACGCCTCGTAGTCAATCGGATACAGCGGCTTAAAGAAAGCGGCAGGAGCACACGAGTAGACGAGCGAAATAAGGCCGAAGACGAACACAACGGCAAGTGGCGCCACGCGATACCACGTAAAGAAACGTGCCTTAGGCATCGGCCTCCTCCTTATCCGGAGTATCTATAAACCCGTGGCATGCAAGCCATGAGTCAAGCTGCTCAAAGAGCGAATTATCGGCTGCCGAATTATCAATCACCGTTGTAGCGAGATCGCACAGCGCAGACTCATCGGGCTGGCAAGCAGAACGGGCATCGAAATCAGATGGCTCCATGCCACGTTGAATAGCGCGCTCGCGACGAACTGACAAAGGGGCGCTAATGACCAGAATTTCATCAGCCAAGCCAAATGCATCCTCAAAACCAGTCGGAGCAGAAACCTCGACCACCGCAAAGGGATAACGGGGAGATGAAACCGTACTACAAACCGGATCGAGAATCCTAAGCGAAAGCTGTTCAATCAGAACGGGATGCACGATGCCATTGAGCCGTGCGACCGAATCAGGAGAAGCGAAAGCTCGAGAAGCGAGGATACTGCGGCGAATGCCGCCTTCCTCATCCAAAATGTCCCAACCGAATTCATCCGCGAGAGCATTGACGATATCAGAGCCCGGCACATACAGCGATTTTGCAAGCTCATCCAGATCGATAAGCATAGCGCCACGAGATTCGAAATAGCGGCAGGCAGTCGACTTACCCGAAGCAATATTGCCCAAGACAAATACGGTAAACATCAAGCCCTCCCTAACGCCAATGCGAGTAATTATCGCTCAAATACACTAGAAGGACTCAAAATACAGCCAAAGAGTAAGAGCGCATACGGGGGAGCTAGGTCCCAAAGCACAACGTGTATACAACGAAAAAAGGGGGAGGCCGCGAGGCCTCCCCC
>CAJLLN010000091.1:0-6646 GCA_905207495.1 uncultured Collinsella sp.
CCCACTCGCCCCAGGCGTCACCCGTGGCCAGCAGGCCCAGCGGCGTGGCCACGACAAGCACGGCAACCAGGATGAGCGTGGGGACCAGCGAGGTCTTCTTGGCAGCAGCGCCCTCGGCAGCAAGCTGGCCATCGACGGCCTCGGGCCCGACGATAATGCTCGGCGCCGTCTTCTTAATGAAACCGTAGATGGCGGCCGTCGCCACGCCCTCGATCACGCCGGCAACCAGCATATGCGGGATCAACATGGCAGGGATAGCAACAGACAGCGGGAAGGGGCAGTACAGCGGAGCGCCCGAAGCGTTGGTAAAGAGCATCGGCTGAATACCAAACTCGATTGCCGCGCACAGGGCCGCCAGGCACAGGCCGACCCAACCGCTCACGATGGCAGAAACCGAGGTGCCCCAGCTCTTGTCGTGCAGACGGCTGTTGAGCGTACGGAACACGATAGCAGCGACAAACGGCAACACAAAGGCCATGTTAAAGCAGTTGGCGCCAAACGACAGAACGCCGCCGTCGCCAAACAGCAGCGCCTGCAGCGCCAGCGCGACCGAGACAGCGATAGCCGCGGCCTCGGGGCCCAGCAGCAGCGCGATGAGTGCGCCGCCGACGGCGTGGCCTGTGGTGCCACCGGGCAGCGGAACGTTAAACATCATGAGCAAAAAGGAGAACGCAGCGCAAATACCCAGAAAGGCCATATGCTCGCGATCGAGCGTGGCGCGCACTTTCTTGATGCAGTGAACCCATACGGGCACCATCGCCACCGCCATGACGGCATCGGTCTGCGGGGACAGGTAGTTGTCTGGAATGTGCATATACGCCTCCCGGTTGCCGGCGCATGGGATTGCAGCGCCGCTTGAACCATTTCATCAGTGTTACGAGCACGATGATTCGTAACACGACGCGGGCTATCATAGCAAAACGGCGCACTGCCGACAAAGCAGCACGCCGTTATGTAATGCGCGTGTCATATATGCAGGCTCAACGGTGCCTCATACCGAGCATAGCGGTCACGTAGGACTCGGCAGCAGCCACCGCTGACCCATACCCCAGTGCAGGACCTAGCCGCGGACCTCGCCGTTTACGCCCTTGCACACCTTGGTGACGATCTTCTGGTGCGCCTTCTCGACCTCTTCGCTGGTGAGCGTGTGGTCGTCGGAGCGATACGTAAGCGCAAAGGCCATGGACTTCTTGCCCGCTCCGATGCGGACCGGATCGCGGTAGACATCGAACAGACGCACGCCCTCGAGCAGCTTGCCGCCGGCACTCGTAATACGACGCTCAAGATCCTCGCAGGTCACAGTGTTGTCGACCACGATAGCAAGGTCGTGCTCAACGGCCGGGTACTGCGAGAACTCGCGGTAGTTCTCCTGGTTGCGGGCGCCCTTGATCAGCTTGTCCAAGTCGAGCTCAAAGGCAACGACGACCTCATCGATGCCCATAGCCTCGCGCGCCTTGGGGTGAATCTCGCCGACCCAGCCCAGCACGGTGCCGCCGGACAGAACCTCGGCGGCACGGCCCGGCTGCAAGAAGGCATAGCCCTCGCCCTCGGCGGGACGGAAGCGAACCTTCTCGATGCGCAGCTGGGCGAGCAGCTCCTCGACAATGCCCTTGCCAAAGAAGAAACGCAGCTTACGGTACTTCATGTTCCAAGACCGCTCGCTCCACTGGCCCGAGAGCACGCCCGCCACGGACTTGGTCTCCTTGGGCAGGCTGGCGTTCTCGCGACCGTGGAACAGGCTGCCGACCTCGTACAGATGCACGTTGGGCGTACCGTGCGCCTCGTTGTAGGCCACGGACTGCAGCAGGCCCGGCAACAGCGAGCGGCGCATCTCGGTCTGCTCGGCTACCAGCGGATTCATGAGCACCACGGAGCAACCGCGACCCTCGGTGGACATACCGATCTTCTCCAGGTCGCCCGGGGCGGCAAAGCCAAAGGTCGTGGTCTCGTTGAGGCCGCAGGCGCGCAGGATCTCGCCGACCTTACGGGTAAGCTTCTGCTCGCGGGTCAAGCCGCCGATGTGGTTCTTGGCAGCCGGGATGGTCGCCGTAACGCGGCCCATGCCCCATAGGCGCAGGACCTCCTCGATCAGGTCGATCTCACGCGGCAGGTCGGGACGGAAGCTCGGCGGGGTAACCATAAAGTCCTCGCCGTCGCGCTCGACGGTGCAGCCCAGGCGGGTGAGCGAACGCTCGATAAAGTCGGGCTCGATGTCGGCACCGCAGATGGCGTGCACGCGGGCCAGGCGCAGCTTAATGCTGTCGATGGTCTTGGGCGCGGGGAAAACGTCGACATAGCCGGGAGCAACCTCGCCGCCGGCGATCTCCTCGATGAGCGCGCACGTCACATTGGCGACGTCCACGCAGCCGGTCTCGTCGACCTGGCGCTCAAAGCGGATGGAGGCATCGGAGATCAGCGAAAGGTCGCGGCTGGTGTGCGAGGTGCGGCCGGCGTTGAAGCAGGCACTCTCGACCATCACGTCAACGGTATCGTCCTCGATCTCGGAATCCATGCCACCCATAACGCCGGCCAACGCCACGGGGCGCTCGCCGTCGGTGATGAGGCCCATGCCGGCGTCGAGCGTGCGCTCCTCGCCATCGAGCGTCGTGAACTTCTCATCCTGCTGGGCGGCGCGAACCACAACGCGACGATGGCCATCGCGCTCGGCAAAGGTGTCGAGGTCAAAGGCGTGCAGCGGCTGGCCGGTGAGCATCATCACGTAGTTGGTGATATCGACGATGTTGTTGTGCGGGCGCACGCCCAGGGCGTTGAGGCGCTTGACCATCCAGTCGGGCGAGGGGCCGACCTTCACGTTGCGCACGATGCGGGCGACGTAGCGGTCGCACAGGCCCTCGTCGGCAATCTCGACCGAAAGCTCGTCGTCGGTCGCGCGGCCGGTCTCGACCTTGATGGCGGGCAGCTCAACGTGGAAATCGCGGTCGAAGATGGCACCGGTTTCGCGGGCCATGCCGATCATGGACAGGCAGTCGGGACGATTGGGCGTGATCTCGCAGTCGAGCACGGTGTCGCTCGAGCCCACGTACTCGGCAAACGGCATACCGCAGGGCGTATCCTCGGGCAGGATCATAATGCCGGAGTGGTCGCCGCCCAGGCCGAGCTCGCGCGCGGAGCAGTTCATGCCCATGGACACGACGCCGCGAAGCTTGCTCTTCTTGATCTTGACGTCGCCGGGCAGGACAGCGCCGATCATGGCCGTGACGATGTGGTCGCCGGCCTCGAAGTTCTGCGCGCCGCAGACGATCTGCAGCGGGGCGGGGTTGCCGTCGGCGTCGAGGTTCTTGTCACCCACGTCGACCGAGCACACATACATGTGGTCGCTATCGGGGTGCGGGGTCTTGGTGAGCACCTTGGCGGTCACCACGTGGTCGAAGGACTCGCCCACGGTGTCGATCGCCTCGACCTCGGTGCCGGTACGGATATATTCGTCCGAAAGGGTCTTGGGATCCTCCGGAATATCGATCATGGTCTTGAGCCAGTCGTAAGAAACGCGCATCTAACTGGTCTCCTTTCATAAATGCGGCTTTGAGCCGGAAACTGCAACTAAGAAGAAAGCGTTCTAGAACTGGTTCAAGAACCTCATGTCACCAGTCATCAACGTGCGCAGGTCGGGCAGGTCGTAGCGCAGTGCCGCGACGCGCTCGGCGCCAATACCAAAGGCGAAGCCGGTGTACTTCTCGGGGTCGATGCCGCAGTTGATCAGGACGTTGGGGTCGACCATGCCGCAGCCCAGGATCTCGATCCAACCGCTGTGCTTGCAGAAGTTGCAGCCCTTGCCGCCGCAGACGTGGCAGCTCACGTCCACCTCGCAGGAAGGCTCGGTGAAGGGGAAGAAGTGCGGACGGTAGCGCGTCTTGCGGTCCTCGCCAAACATGCACTTAACAAAGTAGTCGAGCGTACCCTTAAGATCGCCAAAGGTGATACCCTCGTCGACGACCAAGCCCTCAATCTGGTTGAACTGCGGCAGGTGGCAGGCGTCGGCCGTGTCGGGACGGTAGACGGTGCCCGGGCAGATCATGTAGATGGGCGGCTTCTGCGACTCCATGGTGTGAATCTGCACGCCCGAGGTCTGGGTGCGCAGCAGCACGTCGGACTCACCGTGAGCGTGAGCCTCGGGATGCGCGACGCTGCCGGGGTTGTTGTCGACCACATAGAACGTGTCGCGAGCCGAGCGGCTCGGGTGATCCATGGGGGCGTTGAGCGCGGTAAAATTGTAGTAGGAGGTATCGACCATGGGGCCGGACTCGACGGTGTAGCCGATGCCGCAGAAGATGTCCTCGGCCTCCTCGATGATCTGCTTGATCAGGTGCTGGTGACCGATCTGCGGACGGATGCCCGGCAGCGTGATGTCGATGGCCTCGTGCTCGAGCGCGTGCTTGAGGGCGGCAGCCTTCATCTCGGTGGTGCGCTCGTCGAGCATGCCCTCGATCAGCTGGCGCATCTCGTTGGCGCGTTTGCCCATCATGGGACGATCCTCGGGGGCGAGCTTGCCCATCATGCGCATCAGGCCGGTGATACGGCCCTTGCGACCGAGCAGCTCAACGCGCGCAGCCTCGAGCTTGGCAGCGTCGTCGGCGCCTGCGACGAGCTCCTTGGCCTCTTCCTCGAGTTTGACCAGATCATCAATCAGACTCATGTCTTCCCTTTCGTCTCTCGCGCATCTCGCTTGCCGGGGCGGCTAGCACCCGATAGCTGCGGATGTGCGGCCCGGTTCGGTAACAAAAAACCGCCCTCGGGCATGTGCATTGCCCAAGGACGGTTGAATTCCGCGGTACCACCTTGTTTGACCCGGCGGATGTCTGGCCCGCCGCGCCCACTCTTTGCCCCTTGTCGCGAGGCTCACGGCTTCCCTACTGGAGCTTCGCCGCCGCCGGCCGCGGGCCCGTTGAGGTTGCTGCTCGGGAGTGAACGCTTGGCCCTTGCCACCGCAGGAAGGCTTGCAGCCCATGACCTCCCCTCTCTTGCCGGCGACGCGACGGGCAAAACCCTCTCCGTCAACGCATTGGGCTATAGGATAACACATTCTGCGAGCATATCGCCGCGTTCCGTTTTGTTCGCGCTGGGTACAAGGCAAGTAGCTGTGCAAATTGGCCGCGCACCCGCCTGCGGCGCTCGGCCTGCGAGATTAAGGATACGGTATGGGAAAGAAACTCGATAAGAAGGCCAAGGCCGCCGTGGCAAAGGCTGCCAAGGGCGTCAAGGCTACTAAAGTCGACAAGGCCGTCAAAAAGTTCCGCAAACTCGAGGGCAAGCTGTGGACTCGCGAGTACCTGCTCAAGATTGCCGAGTTCGATGGAGCGACGATTGCTCCTGCCAACGGTGCTGCCGCCCGTGCCGACGCCATGGGCACGCTTGCCGGCGAGCATCACAAGCTGCTGACCAGCGAGAAGTCCGTTGAGCTCGTACGCTCGTTAGCGCGCGAGACGGTTGCAGGCGGACACGTAGACGACCCGCAGCTGCTCGACGAGATCCGCGTGCTCGGCCGCGACCAGCGCGAGGCAAGCGTTATTCCTACCGAGGAGGCCGAGGCCTGGACCAGGCTCACCTGCGAGGCCGACGCCGTGTGGCGCAAGGCCAAGACGGCCAACGACTGGGCGAGCTTTGAGCCCTATGTGGATAGAATCGTCGCCCAACTTAAGCATCAGGCCGAACTCATGGACCCCAAGCGCGACCCATACGACGTTTGGCTCGACCAGTACGAGCGCGGCCTTTCTGCCGAGAGCTTCGACGCGTTTTGCGAGGAGGTCAAGGCCACGGTCGTGCCGCTCGTGCACGCCATCGGCGAGCGCGGCCAGCAGCCCGATGCCGACTTTTTGCACGCCCGCGTGCCCGAGGCCGCCCAGCGCGCCATGAGCTTCGACCTGATGAAGCTCGTCGGCCTGAACCTGGACGACACCACGCTTGCCTTTACCGAGCACCCGTTTAGCGAGGGCTTTGCCGTGGGTGACGCGCGCATCGCGACACACATCTACGAGGACGATTGCATCTCCAACGTCTACAGCATCATCCACGAGGCGGGGCACACCATGTACGAGCTGGGCGTCAATCCCGCCTATGCGCGCACCTGCCTGGAGGGCGGCACCTCCATGGGCATCCACGAGAGCCAGAGCCGCTTCTTTGAGAACACCGTGGGCCGCAGCCGCGCCTTTATGGGACCGCTGCTCGAGGTGCTGCGCCGACACGCACCCGAGGTCTACGGCGGCGTCGACGAGGACACGCTCTACCGTGCCGTGAACATCGCGCAGCCGTCGTTGATCCGCACCGAGGCCGATGAGCTCACCTATCCGCTGCACGTTATGGTGCGCTACCAGATCGAGCGCATGCTGTTTGCCGGCGAGGCCATGGCCAAGGACATCCCCGCGCTTTGGAATCGCTTTATGGACGAGTACCTGGGCATTCCCGTTCCCGACGACACGCACGGCTGTCTGCAGGATACGCACTGGAGCGGTGGCTCGTTTGGCTACTTCCCCACCTATGCGCTGGGCAGCGCCTACGACGCCATGTTCGTGCCGGCCATGTGCCGCGACGGCGTCGACCTTACCGGTGCTTGCGCGAGCGGCGATCTGGCGCCCGTCCGTGCCTGGCTGGGCGAGCACATTTGGCAGGGGGGCCGCGCCAAGGACGCGCC
>CAJLLN010000092.1:0-6595 GCA_905207495.1 uncultured Collinsella sp.
TTACCTGAGCGCCGGGCGCTTGGACCGAAAGCGGCCAGCTCATGCCCATCGTATAGTCCTCGTCGAGCGCTTGGCCGTCAACGACCACCTTGCCATCCTGCAGGTCGACCGTCTGGCCGGCCGTGGCAATAACACGCTTGACAAGAACATCATGCTCGGAGGTGCCATCGGGGTTGTGAAACACCACGATATCGCCCTGCTTGACGGGCTGACCGAGCTCGAGGCTCACCTTTTGTGCCAGGATCTGGTCGCCAATCTCGATCGTGGACTCCATGGAGCCGGTGGGCACCACAAAGGGCTCGACCACAAACGAGCGAATCAAGAAGGTGGCGACCAATGCGATCGCGATGACCGCAATCCACTCAAAAGCGCCCCTCAACGCGGAATGCTGCGATGGAACCATTCTCACTCCTCGCTCTGCGAATACGAAGCGTCAAGGATCTCCTGCGCGTAAGCGCGCTCCTCGGGCGTGAGCCGCGCAGTCTCGATCAGGTCGGGACGCCAGCGACAGGTGCGCTCGATGGCATTCTTGCGGCGCCAGGCATCGACCTTGGCGTGATCGCCGCTCACGAGCACCGGAGGAACGCCCTCGCCGTTGAACTCGGCGGGGCGGGTGTACTGCGCGTACTCGAGCAGGCCTCCGTCCTCGGCGGTCGAGAACGACTCGTCCACGTTGCTCATCTCGTCGCCCAGGGCGCCGGGAATGAGGCGTACGACGGCATCGGCAACGACCATCGCGGGCAGCTCGCCGCCCGTGAGCACATAGTCGCCGATCGACAGACGTTCATCGGCATACGCATACGCGCGCTCGTCGACGCCCTCGTAACGGCTGCACACAAACAGCAGGCGCTCACTTTTGAGCAGGCGCTCGGCCACATGCTGCGTAAAAGGCTCGCCACAGGGGGTAAAGAACACCACAGTGGGCTTAGGACCCTCTGCGCTAATGGCCTCGATGGCCTCTGCGATAGGCTCGACCTTTATGAGCATGCCCTGCCCGCCGCCGTACGGCTCGTCATCGACGGTACGATGGCGGTCGTGCGTCCAGTCGCGCAGGTTATACGCCTTAAAATCAAAAAGGCCGGCCTTGCGGGCGCGGCCCAAAATCGATGTGGACATAACGGGCTCAAACATCTCGGGAAAGACCGAAAGGGTCTCGATCAGCATGTTGTCCTCCCTACTTGTCCATATCGATCAGGCCGTCCATAACGTGGACGGAAATTGTTCCTGTGTCGGGAAGATCGAGCACAACCTGCTCGATCACGGGAATCAGTACCTCGCCGTACCGATCGCCCTCGACAACCCAAACATCGTTCGCGGGCGTCGACATGATCTCGACGATCATGCCGAGCGAACCGAAGCGCTCGTCGACCACCTCGCGACCCATCAGGTCGGTATAGGCAGCGTCGAGCGAATCGAGCTCAAAGTCGTCGCGATTTGCCAGCACATAGCATCCCGTGATGCCCTCGGCGGCCGTCAAGTCGTCAATGCCCTCAAACGAGACCAGATCGCCATCGCCCGTATCGGTGACGGACACGACCGTGCAAAAGCGGTCGCGCTTGAGCGCCGGCGGCGTCAGGGCGACGCGCATACCAGGCTCTAATACAGAAGGAAGCCCCCGCAGCGGCTGCGCGAGGACCTCCCCCTTCCTTCCGTGCGGCTTGACCACACGGGCGATGTTTTTGTACTGGGACCTCAAGGTCCTAGCCCAGAACCTCTACCTCGACAGCAGTGTCGAGGCGAGCGGCCAGTGCACGGGCGAGCGTGCGAATGGCCTTGATGGTACGGCCACGACGGCCGATGACCTTAGCGACGTCATCCTCGGCGACCGAAACCTCAATCGTAGAGGCGTCATCACCATCGATGACCTCAAGGCTCACGGAATCCGGGTCGTCGACGATCTGAACAACGAGATATTCGACGAGATCGGCGATGCGATCTGAGAGCATTGCCTCACCCTCGAGCTGTGCAGCGTCAACCTCAGGCACGATTTACTCCTCGGCGCCCTCAGCGGCCTCAGCGGCAGCCTTAGCGGCCTCGGCCTCTTTGGCGAGCTGCTTCTTGGACTTCTTGACGACGGTCTCGGTCTTCTCGCCCTCGTTGGCGGCCTTGACCAGAGCGGCGACGGCGTCGGTGAGCTGAGCGCCCTTGGACTGCCAGTCGGCGATCTTCTCGAGGTCAAGGTTGATGGTCTTGGGGGCGGTCATCGGGTTGTAGCGGCCAACCTCCTCGATGATACGACCGTCACGCGGGGCGCGGGAATCGGCGACGACGACACGGTAGTACGGACGCTTCTTAGCGCCGTGACGAGCAAGGCGAATCTTGACTGCCAAAGGAAACTCCTCCAACCAAGCAGCTTTAGGCTGCAACTACAAACAAACAGTTGAACATAATACGCCATCGACGCGGGCAGGTGAAGTCCGTGAGACCAACTTCTTCGGTGTAGTCGAGGGCAAATCCATATCTTAGACAAGAATTCGGGATTTGCAAGCACATACACGCACCCCACATGAGCTGCGCGGTATACTCATGACATGGAAAGACGCGAACATACATACGGTTATGAGGATGCCATGGGCGTCACGCCGCCTCCCTGGACGGGTCCGGCGGTGGGACTCATGGACCTCGATGCGTTTTTTGCGAGCGTGGAAATGCTCGATCATCCCGAATGGCGAGGAAAGCCGCTCATCGTGGGCGGAGACGCCGATTCGCGTGGCGTCGTGTCCACGTGTTCGTATGAGGCACGTCGCTTTGGCGTGCACTCTGCCATGCCCTCGGCCGAGGCAAGGCGCCTGTGCCCGCAGGCCATTTGGACGCATGGGCATTTTGATCGCTATCGTGAGGTGAGCGCGCAGGTCATGGCGATTCTTGCCGAGGAGACGCCGCGCGTGGAGCGCGTATCCATCGACGAAGCCTTTATCGATATCACACCGGGCCGCTTTGCGCCCGAAGACCCGTTGCTGGTTGCGCGGCGTATAAGCGACCGCGTGGCAGGGCTGGGAGTGACCTGTTCCATTGGCGTGGGCTGCAACAAGACGGTCGCAAAGATCGCAAGCGAGCGGGATAAGCCGTTTGGGCTGACCATCGTGCGCCCCGGAACCGAGCAGCGCTTTTTGGCCGCGTTGCCGGTATCTGCCATGAGCGGCATCGGGCGCTCGGCCGAGGAGCGACTGCGCCGCATGCGCATCTACACCCTCGGCGAGCTTTCGCGTGCGCCGGAGTCCACGCTGGCTGCCATTTTTGGCGTGAACGGCGAACGCATGCGCCAGCGTGCGCTGGGACTCGAAATCTCCGAAGTCACGAGCCTCGATGAAGAGCGCGAGGTCAAGTCGGTCAGCAATGAACGCACCTTTGCTAAAGATTTAACTGAGCGTGGGGATATTGAGGCGGCGATTGCGCTGTTGGGAGAGTCAGTGGGACGCCGCCTGCGCCGTCAGGGGCTGACGGGTGCCACGGTAACGCTCAAGCTTAAGTATTCGTATGGCAGCGGGCGTACGGCACAGCGCCGGCTGCCTCATCCGACCGACGATGAGAACATCTTCGTGGCGGTTGCACTCGAACTGCTCGACAACATCTGGCAGGATGGCATGCATGTTCGCTTAGCGGGCATCGGCATGAGCGACTTCGACCACCAAGGCGGCATCCAGACTGACCTGTTCTGCGAGATCGATGACCGCGGAGCCCAATCCAGCGACCGCCGCGACCTCTCCGTCGCCATCGACGCCGTCCGAGACAAATTCGGCGACACCGCCCTTTCCTTCGGCCGCCAATCCCGCTTCAACGATTAACCGCCTTTGGGCAAAAAGAAAGCCGGGCAGGTGCGGAAAACCGCAACTGCCCGGCGATATGCGTGAGGGTAGCTAACCCCGTCTCAAATGAGCTACTAGAGGAGGTTGAGGGGGAGCTGGGGGGCGTCTCCCCAGAGTTTCTCGAGGCGGTAGAAGTCGCGGGCTTCGGGAGTGAAGACGTGGACGACAACCGAACCATAGTCCATGAGCATCCAGGTCTTCTGCTCGCGACCCTCGATGGAGAACGGGTGCTCGCCGCAAGCCTCGGCGACCTTCTCCTCGATCTCGTCGACGATAGAATCGACCTGGCGGTTGTTGGTACCGGTGGCAAGCACAAAGTAGTCGCATACGTCGGAAAGCTCGGTCAGGTCGAGCACCTGAACGTCCTCGCCCTTCTTGTCGTAGGCGGCCTGCGCGGCGGCGCGGGCGACATCCTCGGCGGCGACACCGCTCGCAGACAGCGAGGCGGCAGTGCGGTCGGACATGGCGGCGAAGCTCTTGTGCTCCACACCTTCAAGAATCTGCTCGTCGGTCATGGTCTCGTCGGCCATGGAATACCTCTTTCTAGACAGCCCGAGCTAGCGCAGCTGGGCGTAATGGTTGTAAATCGAAATAGCCGTGGGATAAAGATAGCGCCCGGACTGAATCACATAGACCAAACCCTGCGCAAAACAGGAGAAGAACAACTCGTCGAGCGAGGACTTCCCCACCATCTTACGCAACGCATGGGCATAGTCGCCGTGGCGGTTGGGCTCGATGGCATCGGCCACAAAGACCACCATATCGAGCGGCGTCATGTCGCAGGCACCCACGGTGTGACGGTCGACAGCCTGGAAAACGGCCGGCGACAGCTCGGGAAAAAGCTGCGGAAGCTCATAGGCGGCAACAGGGCCATGCAAAAGCGGCGTCGCGGCGGAAGGAGAGCCGGCAATCTTAATGCCGTAATGCAGAGCGCGCGTGACCAGCTCGTCGTCGGAGAGCACTTTGTCCCAGTCATGGATCAGGCCGGCGGCAGCGGCATCAAAGCGGTCAACGCCGTAGACCTCGGCCAGATGAAGTGCGGTCTCGGCAACACCCAGCGAATGCACATAGCGCTTGCGCTTATCCTTCATGCGAACATCGAGCAGCTCTTGAATGCGCTTGAGCAGCGCGCGCTCATCGCCCTCAAACTGATCCTCTACCGACAACGTAGACCCCCATCACTCAAAATCTTCTTGGCCCAAATCGGCATATAGCCTGCGTTTGCGAATGTAGCCGAGCACGGACTCGCTCGTAAGATAGCGCACGCTCATGCCGCGGGCAACTCGCTTACGAATGTTCGTCGAGCTGATCGCCAGCGCCGGAATCTGAATATAGCGCACGTCGAACGGCAGCCCCGACTCTTTGATTCGGGCACGCGCCGTATCGATATCAAAACCCGGTCGCGTCGCCGCAATAAAGGTAGCAAGCTCAGCGATTCGTTCGGCATCATGCCAGGTCACAATATCGATAATCGCGTCGGCGCCCGTAATAAAGTAGAGCTTTACCTGCGGCGGGTAAAAGTCGCGAAGGGCATGAAGCGTATCGGCCGTATAGGTTACGCCCGGACGGTCGATCTCGAACCGGCTCGCCAAAAAGGCCGGGTTCGCGGCGGTGGCGAGGACCGTCATGGCATAACGGTCCTCCGCCCCCGAGACCTCTTCATCTTCCTTGAATGCTGGGCTGCCGGCCGGCATGAAGAGCACAGCGTCCAAGTCGAGCGACTCGCGCGCCTGCTCGGCGGTCACCAGGTGCCCGTAATGGATGGGATCAAAGGTGCCACCCATAATGCCGAGCCTAAACTCCTGCCCGTCCTCAAGAGGAAGCTCGGGCAGACCGATTCCACCGCGCAGCGACATGGCTTACTCGCCCTCCGAGGTCTCGGCATCGTCCGCGGCATCCACCGCATCGACAATCTCGACGCCCTCATCCGAAGCATCGGTCACGTCAATGGCCTCAACGGCAACGTCCTCGCCAGCATCCTCGAGCTCCTCGTACTCCGAGAAGTCTTCGGCGCCCTCAAAGTCAAAGGCGCGCTGGCAAATGCGGACCTCGTCGCCCGCACGGCAACCGGCCTTCTCGAGCGCGTCGTCAACACCCATACGCGCAAACTTATGCTGCAGGTAAATGACGGCTTCCTCATTTTCCCAGTCGGTCTGAATGACCATGCGCTCGATGGCACGACCGACCACGCGGAAGGCACCGGGCTCTTCCTGGACAATGCGGAAACGCTTCTCACGCTGCAGGCGACGGCGCTCCCACTCATCGTCGCGCAGAACGACCGGCTCATCGGAGACAGCCAACTCGGCGCGGAGCTTGGCCACCTGCTCGCCCACAGCAAGCATCAGCGTGTTGAGGCCGGCGCCCGTAACAGCAGACACGGCAAAGAACATATGGCCATCGTCGAGCGCCGCACGCTTAAGGTCGGCAATCTTGTCAGCCGTGCCCGGCGCATCGCACTTGTTAGCGACGACGATCTGCGGACGCTCCGAAAGCTCGGCGCCATACTGCTCGAGCTCGCGGTTGATGATGCGATAGTCCTCGACCGGATCGCGATCCTCAAAACCACCCGTCATGTCGACGACATGCATGATTAGGGCCGTACGCTCAATGTGGCGCAGGAACTGGTGACCCAGGCCCTTGCCCTCGCTCGCGCCCTCGATGAGACCGGGGACGTCGGCAACGACGTAAGAATATTCGCCGGCACGCACCATGCCGAGGTTCGGCACGAGCGTGGTAAACGGGTAGTCAGCGATCTTGGGGCGGGCGGCACTCATGCGCGCAATGAGCGA
>CAJLLN010000093.1:0-6582 GCA_905207495.1 uncultured Collinsella sp.
GAGTTGGAGATGGCGTGGCTCGAGGCGAGCGAAAAGCTCGAGGGCGAGGAGTAGACGAGGATGATCAAAGCCGCGTTTTTCGATATCGACGGCACGCTACTGAGCTTTAAGACCCACCGGATTCCGGCGTCGGCGCAGCAGGTGCTCGACAGCTTTCACGAGCAGGGGATCGCGTGCGTGATCGCCACGGGCCGTCCGACCTACCAGATGCCCGATTGGCTGTTCGACCTGGGCTGGGATGCGTACATTACGCTCTCGGGCCAGCACTGCTTTGATGCCGAGGGAGCTTACCGCAGCTGTCCGATTGATCCGGACGACGTTGCGGTGATCGTGGACCAGGTGGCGCAGGGGTGCTATGACTCGCTGTGCATGCAGAGCGAGAACTCGTTTGTGAACCGCCTGTCCGAGCGCGTGGTGACGGCTGGCAGCAACGCGGGAATCGTCTACCACGAGGAGCCGTTTGAGCACGCCTTTGACGCGCCGGTCTACCAGTTCTGCGCCTTTGTGGACCCGGCCGACGAACATATCGTGACTGACGCCGTGTCGCATTCGCTCACCACGCGCTGGTGTGACCTGTTCTGCGACATTATTCCCGCTAACGGCGGCAAGGACCTGGGCGTGGCGGCGACGCTGGAGCGCCTGGGCATCGACGCGAGCGAGGCGATTGCCTTTGGCGACGGCGAGAACGACCTGTCGATGTTCTCGGCCGTGGGCACAAGTGTGGCCATGGGCAACGCGCAGGATACCGTGAAGGCCGCGGCGACCTATGTGACGACCGCCGTGGACGACGACGGAATCTACAACGCCGCGAAGCACTTTGGCCTGTTATAGCTGCGGCTCGGCACTTGGGGACGTTCCTTTTCTGCCGGCACCTGGGGACACTCCTTGCGGGGCGTCCCCATTTTGTTTTCATCCCGCACGTTTTGTGAAACACGGCTAACTTTTAGACAAAGTAGTAAGACATGGGCAACTTTTGCGGTAAAGTTAGCCGTGGAAAGTATCCAAAGGCTAACTAGCAATCATCGCGAAAGGCGGCCCATGGCCCTACGTGAATCCGGAGAAGACTATCTCGAATCGATCTACGTTCTGTCGGAACGTCAGGGCATCGTGCGCTCGATCGACGTTGCGGAGTACCTCGGCGTAACCAAGGCGAGCGTCTCTAAAGCCATGGCGACGCTGGAGAACAGCGGCTATGTCGAAATGGGCAAGCGCGACGTTCATCTGACGGAGCGTGGTCTGGAGGTCGCGCGCCAAATGTGGGAGCGTCACTGCTTTTTCGTGGGGCTGCTAGAGGATGCGGGTGTTTCGGCTGAGGTCGCGTCGCAAGAGGGCTGCCACATGGAGCACTGCCTAAGCGAGGAAAGCTTCGAGAAGCTGAGGGCGATGCTGGGACGGGACGGTGCTTCGGCGCCAATAATGACCGACTAGCACTCCCGCAGCGGCGCGCCTTCCGCGCCGGAACGGCGCGGGACAGCGACCGAGACGAGTGGTCCCACCAACTAAGTCCAACTCAGACAAGGAACCCCACCAGCAAGCGATGCCCAAGAACCGCCAGCAACGTTACCGCAGGCCGGGGCCGGGCTTGGTTTTGAAAACATTCCGCAGACCAGAAGTGCCCCCGTTCGTAGCTCCGAAGGAGCAGAACGGGGGCACTTCATTGGTCGAGGACGTTTTCAAAACCAAGCCCGGTCCCGGCCGGACAGCCCACGAACGCTACAGGTTCTTGACACCCATCGCGCGCATGGCGTTCAGGATGGCGATGATCGCCACGCCTACGTCGCCGAACACGGCAAGCCACATGTTGGCGATGCCGAGTGCTGCCAGCACTAGAATCAGCAACTTAACGCCCAGCGCAAAGATGATGTTCTGCCAGACAATCGCCATGGTCTTGCGTGCCACGCGGATCGCGCGGGAAATGTTGGACGGCTTGTCGTCCATGAGCACGACATCGGCGGCCTCGATCGCAGCGTCAGAACCCATAGCGCCCATGGCAATGCCCACATCGGCGCGCGTAAGCACGGGCGCATCGTTGATGCCGTCGCCCACAAAGGCGAGCTTGCCCTTGCCACTCTCGGTTGCAAGCAGCGCCTCGACGCGCTCGACCTTATCGCCCGGCAGCAGCTGCGCGTGGAACTCGTCGAGACTGAGTTGCTTGGCCACAGACGCCGCAACCTCCTCGCGGTCGCCCGTGAGCATGACGGTGCGCTTGACACCGGCGGCGTGCAGGTCGCGAATCGTTTGCTCAGCATCGGCCTTGACGGTGTCTGCAATCACGATGTGGCCGGCGTACACGCCGTCAACGAGCACATGCAGAATCGTTCCGACGACCTCGCAATCGGGCGCTTCGACTCCGGCCGCGGCGAGCATCTTTGCGTTGCCAACGACGACGTGCTTGCCGTCGATGGTTGCCGTCACGCCATGGCCCGCGTCGTTGGTGGAGTCGCTTACGCGCTTGGGGTCGACCTCGCCCTGGTAGGCGACACGTACGGACTGCGCGATGGGGTGATCGGAGAACGACTCAGCAAGGGCTGCGACTTCGAGCAACGACTGCTCGGTATAGCCGGCCTCGGGGTGTACCGCGACCACCGAGAACGTGCCGTTGGTGAGGGTGCCCGTCTTGTCAAAGACGACGGTGTCCACGTCGGCGAGCGTCTCGAGGTAGTTAGAACCCTTGATGAGAACGCCCAGCTTGGATGCGCCGCCGATGCCGCCAAAGAAACTGAGCGGCACGCTGATCACCAACGCGCACGGGCAGCTGACGACCAAGAAGGTCAGGCCGCGCAGAATCCAGTCGGACCAGGCACCGGTGACCAGGCCACCGCCGAGCGCGAGCACCGCGGCAGCGCCGGTGACGGCGGGCGTGTAGATGCGGGCAAAGCGCGTGATGAAGTTCTCGGTGCGTGCCTTCTTTTCGCTGGCATTCTCCACGAGCTCCAGGACGCGCGCGACAGTGGACTCGCCAAATGGCTTGGTGGTGCGCACGTGGATGAGCCCCGTCATGTTGATGCAGCCGCTGATGATATCGTCGCCGGACTTGGCGGGGCGGGACTGACTCGCCCGTGAGCGCGGCGGTGTCGAGTTGCGTCTCGCCCTCGACGATTACGCCGTCGATGGGCACGCGCTCACCGGGCTTGACCACGATCACGGTGCCGACGGCGATGTCATCGGGGAAGACCTGCTCGAGTGTGCCGTCGGGCTGCTCGACGTTAGCGTAGTCGGGCGCGATGTCCATCATGGCACTGATCGACTTGCGGCTCTTGCCCACGGCGTACGCCTGGAACAGCTCGCCGACCTGGTAGAACAGCATGACGGCGGCGCCTTCGGCCATGTGCGGGTCGGTATCGGGGAAGAGCACCATGGCAAACGCGCCGATGGTCGCGACTGCCATAAGGAAACTCTCGTCGAACGCCTTGCCGCGGCGGATGTTATTGAATGCCTTTTGCAGCACGTCGTAGCCGGCAATCAAAAACGGTATGAGGAACAGCATAAAGCTGGCGTAGATGTCGCCCGGGGTACCGAATGCGGCGGTGAGGGTGCCGAACTCATCGAGGGCGTACACCACGGCAAAAATGCCCAGCGCTACCAGGATGCGGTTGCGCTTATGCTCGAGTGACTCTTTCTTCTTGCGCTTCTTCTTTTTCTTCTTGGGGTCGGCGGTGGCCATGACTCGTATCCTCCCATTTGAATGTATGAACACTCGCTCATATAATTTCGCGAGCAAAGGCCGCGGCAATCGCGGCCTTGCAGGTTGGCGTAAACCTGGGCTAGAGAATGATCTCGCAGTCCGGCTCGGCGTCGGCCGTAAACTCTACAACGCGGTTGAGCACCTCGTCGAACTCAGCATCATCAGCCTCAAGCGTCAGCTTCTGGGTCATAAAGTTGACGGACACGGATTTGACGCCCTCGAGCTTGGCCAGCTCGTCCTGAAGCTCACGCGCGCAGTTGGCGCAGTCGATCTCGTCGAGTTTAAACTGCTTTTTCATGGTGGGTTCCTTTCTCTGTATTTGCGGCTTGGGTTCAGGCCGCGCTGGTACCGTGGTTGGTCGCTATTCGCAGATGTGGCTCATGCCTTGGTTGAGCATGGTGTAGACATGGTCGTCGGCGAGCGAGTAGAGGATATTGCGCCCGTCGCGCCGGAATTTAACCAGGTGCGACTGCTTGAGTGTGCGCAGCTGGTGCGACACCGCGGACTGCGAGGTTTCGGTCGCTTCGGCGATGTCTGCCACGCAGAGCTCGCGGCCCATGAGGGCATAGAGGATCTTGATGCGCGTGGTGTCGCTGAAGACCTTGAACAGGTCGGCGAGGTCGTAGAGAAGCTCCTCGTCGGGAAGGTCCTCGGGCGAGCAGGTGGTCGGGATCGCGGGTTCGGTGGCCTCGATGTCGAGTTTCGTTTCATCAACGCGGATGCTCATTGCAATATCCTTTCATATGAACATGCGCTCATATAATTTACTTTCGATTGTATGAGTGCATGTTCATATGTCAATGACGTTCAGGTAATTCGTTGTACAAAATGATGGGGAATAGTGGACGAGATCCCGGACTGAGCGTTTTTTGATAGTCGATGCCAAGGTGGGTACCCTCGTGCCGTGCAAAAAATGGAGTATTCTGCAACTATAGGGGGTCCGCTAATTTATTGCAGGTCATATAATGCAGTTCAAGAGTTATCTTAGGGTGTTAATCCGATGAGTTCTTCCTCAAATGTTGCCTAACGCTCTCACGCAAGAGTGATTTCGCTTCACATTTGGATCCACTCGAGGGTGATAGACACCCGACCCTGCTGAATACTCGCAATTTTGCACGTCGCTAGGGTACCCACCTTGTTAGCCGGCCTAGTCTCCGGCCCCGAAGACCCTGCCCTCGGGCGCGAGGCTGCTTGTTTGGGCAAATGATGGGCTGTCGGATTCGACAGTCTGCATGTCATCGATTGCCGGAACTTCATTAATTGTCGGGTCATCCAGCGTGATGCCTTCGAGTGTTGCTTTTTCGAGGTCGATTCGTTGACGCTCTTCGGAATCCTGGCGAAGCTGCTTCTGAATTCGCTTTTTCTCTTCTATAAACCTTCTGAGCACAAACTGTCTCAGGTCCTCTTGCATGATTTGAAAGTCTTTTGGCAGACGCGAGGGGCGTACGCCCTCTTTCCGCTGGATTGCTTCCATGACCCTAACAAAAGAGCTGGCATGCATAAAGGAATAACGGCTGACGGTGATGATTCCGTACCCCATGGACGCAAGTGCATTCTTGCGCTCCTCATCGATGGCGCGGTCTTCTTCCGCGTCATGATAAAAACCGTTGTATTCAATGTCTGTGCGAGATTTCTTTAGATACGCATCCATAAAGAACTTTTTGCGTCTCGTGAGATTCTTTGCGGCAGCGGTGACCTGTACCTCGTAATCGGTCTCAATTCCCTTAATACCAAGCCCTCCCTTGCTTTTGGGCAGCGTTAGCATCATGACAAAGGCCGTTTCCATAGGAGACCGGCATCCGTCGCGCACACATTGGATTGCCTTTCGGGCAAGGGCCAGACCGTCGCATCTGGTAATGGAATTAAAGAACTGTTTTAACCTCTCGGTCGAGGTGAGCGCGAAACGCTCGTTATAAGAGGTGGAAGAGCCGGTTCCAAGGGAGTAAGCGCTGCACAATTCAAAGTAGTACTCCACCAGTTCGCGAAAAGGGAGATAGGTGGCGGCCTGAAGTGCGCAAAGCTCAACGCCAACAATGAAGATGCCATCTTTGAGCTCTATAAAGCGTGAGTTCGAGAATCGTTTTGAAGAAACGTGGCATTGACAGTTCATTGCATAGCGCGCATTCCTGCGATCAAACACCATCACCTCGAGGGAATCATTTGCGTCGAGGGAAACATCATGTTTGGTGAGCCATTCTGCGGCTGCGTCAAGGAGCGTTCCGGTGGGACATGATCCGTAAATCGCGGCAGGACTACAGGACTCGATGCCTTTCGCAGACACCGAATGCGCGGCCTGGTAGACCGCTTTTGCAGTGGTATGTGACAATACGATACTCATGGTATATATCGTGCCAGCTAATGCCGTGTTGATGGCGCTGAGTGAAAAAGTCGTTTTAGAGGTCTAACCAAATGCTGTCCAAAAGCTTGACGCAATTATGAGTTGGTATGCCCTAAATAAAAGTTTTCGCAGCTTAGCTATAGCATATAACTACTCAATTGCCGCACATTTGATAGTGATGCATCACCATCCGACAACGAATTACGTGTCGGGAATTGGCCGAAATCGTTCGCAATGAGTGTTCAGAATTTGTGATGGCAAATCTATCTGTGGAACGTAGGGCGGCCCCGCTGCGGGGTTTCCCGCTGCGAGACCGCTCGTGATCTACGCCGGGGTTTGTCGCAGGCGTTTCTACTTAGCGAATAGGTTCTTGAGGTTGAACTCGGCTTGGACGGTGCGGAGCATGAGGTCGGTGTCGTCCAGACCCAGATGCTGCTCGTTGGCGTCGGCGGCGAGGGTTCCACGGCGGCGCGCCCAGTTCTCGAGCGCGGCGGGGGCGGATTCGCGGGGGAGCGAGCGGACGTCGGCATCCAGGCTGCGGCAGATCTGGCGCGAGTCG
>CAJLLN010000094.1:0-6522 GCA_905207495.1 uncultured Collinsella sp.
GAGCTCGCCGACGCACAGCCACTCGCGGGTCTGACCTTCGTGCTCACCGGCACGCTCGTCAACCGCACGCGCGACGAGGCGGGCGCGGCACTCAAGGTGCTTGGCGCCAAGGTTTCGGGCAGCGTGTCAAAGAAGACGAGCTATCTGGTCGCCGGCCCCAAAGCGGGCTCAAAGCTCACCAAGGCCGAGCAGCTGGGTGTGCCCGTGTTGGATGAGGCGGCACTTGAACAGATTTTGGCGACGGGTAGGGTCCCGGAGGCATAATGATTTGTTGAGGAACTGCGCAGAGGCTCAGTTCCTCAACATCTCCTTATAGTGTTTGCCTGTTCAATTTCGATATCGTTTCCCTCGTATGATCCAGATGCGTCTACCGACTCAAAGCGTGAGTAGGAAACTCTTGTCCCAACTTTGATTTGGGAAAGCTTGTCTTTGATTCGGCCAGATGAGGGGAATGTAATCCGGGTTTGCTTTCCAGCGTCGGTGTAGCGGGGACTGTTGTCTGTTTGGATTACGAGTTCCGTTCCCTCAATAGAATGAACGCTGCCGACTCCAAAGACAAGGTAATCATCTCCTCCGCTATAGCGGGCTCTATCTGTGCATGAAGAAACGGATGCAAACATAGCGAAAATCACCAATATCGTAACCAGGGCAAAGGCCGTGGTGCCATAGCATTTTGATGGTGCCATCCGGTTTACCAAAAGACTGTTCCGTTCAATTTGACCATATTGGGCGTTGCATAGTTAATCGCTCGGGGATAAGTGTTCCATCCGTCGAATACTTCGAGCCACTGCAGTTCGATGCCAGAGCTTCCATTATGCCCAGTAAAATAGCCAGTTACCGTGACTGTATGACCTGATAGCTCGACGGATCCTTCACTGTTTCGGCTGTTGATCCACATATGATACAAGCCGATATTCCCTTGATCGATAGTTGCTCTGTACTGAGCGAATTGAGGCTGATAACCGAAAAATTGAGTATTAAGTGCTCTACCCTTTTGAGCGGCAAGACTTTTAAACGGAACAATTCCATCTGGGATGATCGTGCTTCCGTACTCGACGCCCTGATCATTGGTCTTATACGTTGTTGTGCCAGTGACGTTCCATATTTCTTTATAATAATCGGGATTAAATTGATTAGCGTTTGAACTGGTGAGACCGTAATGCATTGATACAGCGTACAAGGCAGAAACGACGCATGCATACTTATTAGTGCGGGCTTCAACTAATGATTCCGAGACTCCTCGGAACGGTATTCCGTTTAAATCGTCTATTTGGAAATGCAACATCAAGTCATCTTCATTGATAATGACTGCATCCCATGAAGTTGGGTTATTGCTTTGAGGTGCTATACCCTTTTCGGTGACAATTGGGACAGACCGTATATTGTTATAGTTGGTTACACAGTCTCTAGTTCCTGGCACCAAAGTTCCATATTCAATATCGTTGTACGAAATTAGTACGGTTGGGTTTGTGGCCTGTTGGCCGGAATAAGTTGAAATGGCGTTTGATAGAGAAGCTGAAATCGGAAGAATGGTATCGCCGAGGGTTATCTCCTTCAGAAGCCCAGGATATGATGCGTCAAGTATTAAATAACCGTAAGGGCTTCCTTCCCTTGTGACACTGATTTCATAGCCACAGATAAGGCCGATTTGTTGGCATACGGGAACGATTTGCTCGATCTCTAAGTTCGCGGATCCGTCGACGATGGGCAACAGGGAAAGCGCGTAGTCTTGTGCTAGGTCTGATGTAAAAGCGACGGATGAGTTTGAGTCGGCAGCGAATACTCTTGTCGGGCGTGACGCGGATAAGCCGATGATCGAGGCTAGGCCGAGAAGAAACGAGCGACGTGATTGAACTCTGGGCATAATGTCTCCTGCCTATGGGGGGCAATATGCTGTCATTTTATTTGCTACATAATACAATCTAATTCGGATTAAGGTAAATGGATGGAATTGCTCGATAAATGGTAGTGATTAGCGGACCGGTATCGCGATCCTCGTCACATACGCCCCCGGGTCGTCGCTGATGATGTCGTCGATGGGGGCGATTTCGCGCGAGGGACCGGCGGGGGACAGGTCGCGCTCGTGCATGTAATCGAGTAAGCGCTCATAGCGCGGGGCCGCCTGACCGTGCGTGCCGCGGAAGCTGACCGTCAGACACCGCGCGGCGGGACGTACTTCGACATCGCCCAGGTAATCGTCCGTGCCATCCAGCAGCAGAAAGACCTCGTCGTAGCCATCAAAGTCGCCGGCGGCAAGGCGTTCGGGCGCGATCCCGACGCCCAAGTTGCCCAGAAAAACAAACGTCTCGTGCTGGCCCGTCTGCAGTTGACGAATTTGCCACTCCAGCGCATAGGCGTCGGTAGGGTTGACGCGTTCGCGCAGCACGGCGCAGCGAAGTTCGGGCGCATCGATTGTGCAAATGATATCGAGCTCGTTGTTCAAGGCATCGTGCAGCAGGGCAAGCCGGCTGTTAATCTTGCGCGACACGCGTTCGAGCTCGCGGCGCTTGCGCTCGATGATTTCCTGTTGCTGAGCCAGTTGCCGCTGCATGAGGTCCACATCGCGCGTGGTCACAAACTCGCGGATTTGCGCGAGCGGCAAGTCGAGAACTCGCAGGTGGCTGATGGTGTTGAGGGTGGAGAGCTGCCGCGATCCGTAGTAGCGGTACCCACTTGCCGGATCGATGCGCGCCGGATCCAACAAGCCGATCTGCTCGTAATGACGTAGCGTTCCCACGCTCAGGTTAAACAGGCGTGCCACCTCGCCAATGCGGAGCAGGCCCTCTGTATGTTCAGCTGGCGAGTCGGTCATGGGACCGTTCCTTTCGGTAAAAAGCGGGGGAGGGCCGTCAGGCCTGCGTCGCTCCGTTACGCCATCAGCTTGTCAAAAGCCCCGCGCCGGTTGAGCGCGGTAAACGCGACGACGCAAATGACCGCCGACAGAATCGACCCGCACGGAGAAGCGATGCCCATGGGAAACAGCGTGTCGGAATAGGCGTTCGACAGCAGCCACGCGCCCGGCACGCGAATGAGCGCTACGGCCAGCACGTTGTGCGCAAAGCCGATGTAGCTCTTGCCGTATGCAGCGAAAAAGCCGCTAAAGCAAATGTGGATGCCGGCAAAGATTGCGTCGAAAATGTAGCTGTGCATATAGCCGGTACCGGCCGCGACAACCGCGGGATCCTTGGCAAAAAAGCCGATAAACGCCGGCGCCACCAGCCACATCAGCACCGTGATTAGGCAACCGTACACTACCGATATGGTCATGGCGTCCTTGAGTACCTGACGTGCACGGTCGCCCTTGCCCGCGCCGGCGTTTTGCGCTGTGAGCGCGCTGACGGTGGCACCCATGGAACTCGGCACAATGAACAAGAAGCTGATCATCTTTTCGACCAGGCCTACGGCGGCGGCGTCGACGAGCCCTCGGTGGTTGGCGATGACGGTGATAAACATAAACGCCACCTGGATGCAGCCGTCCTGCACGGCCACAGGCACGCCGATCTTAAGAATGCTGCCGAGCACCTCGGGCTGGGGACGCAGGTCGCTGCGCTTAACGTGGATGTTCGTACGGCGGCTCTTAAGCCATACGAGCGCGAGGGCAACGCTGGCCGTCTGCGCGGTTACCGTGCCGAGCGCCGCACCCACGGGGCCGAGCCCCATGTGGCCGATAAACAGAAAGTCGAGTGCGATGTTGATGATGCACGCCACACCGATCACGTACATGGGCGAGCGCGAATCGCCCAGGCCGCGAAAGATGGCCGAAAGGATGTTGTACGCGGCGATAAAGGGAATGCCGACAAAGCAGATATGCAGGTAGGCGGCGGTGCCTTCGACCGCCTCGGGCGGCGTGCCAATGAGCGCCACAACCTGCGGGCATAGTGCAAACAAGATGACGGCCAGTACCACCGAGACGCCCATAAACAGCGTGATGGTATTGCCGATGGCGGTCTCGGCGCGGTCGAAGCGGCGCGAGCCCACGGCGTGGCCGACGATGACCGTCGTTCCCATGGCCAGACCCACGAGCGTCACGGTAATGATGTAGAGCGTCTGCGCGCCATTGCCCACGGCGGTGATGCCGGCGGCGCCGCTAAACTGTCCCATCATGTACAGGTCGGCCATGCCGTAGAGCATCTGCAAAAAGTACGAGAGCATATAAGGCAGGGCAAAGACCGCGATGGTCTTAAGGACATTGCCGCGTGTGAGGTCGTGTTCCATGGGCGGGGCTTTCTGGCTTGGTTCGTTTAGCTACCAGTGTAGTGAAAACCCTATAACGATTGTAGAGTCAAGGTTTATGTTGACGACGGGGCGAAAAAAGTCACGCTCCTAGCACGATGCTTTGATCCCTCCGTGCCCCTCACCTCGCTTCAAACCATCACAACATTCGACGTTTTTTGCCAAAATCAGGAAAAGCATCGAATGTTGTGATGGTTTTTCTGCCACTCGACCGGGTGGAATCGCTTTCTTGCGCACGAAGGTGTGCGGACCCGTGGGCAGGGGAATAAGGTTGGTTATCCGACTCCATTGGAGGGCTCATGGACCTGCCGATCGTCCTGTCCCATAAGACTGCCTGGCTGTACCACAACGTGGCGCGCCCGTCCGAGCCGCTCTCGCGAGCAAGCAGCCTATACGATGAGGACTCGCTTGCTAACGAGGCGGAGCCGACTGCGAGCCTGCCCAAATTGGGACTCGATGCCAAAGGGCTGAGGGCTTCAACGGCAGTCGGGATCGTTACCGACTATCTGGTTTCGCTCGGTATTCCACGAGAAGAGCTCGATCATATCGACACGCTCGTCAACTTCGATTTTGAGCGCTCGACGCCGGCTGGATTTAGGTGCCACGTGTTTGGAGCGCCGGTACCTCCAGGCCATCTTATCGAGGTGGCAGAGGGCCTTCTGGTGGTTGATGAGGCCATGTGCTTTGTCCAAGCGGGTTCGTGGATGAGTGAGCCCGAGCAGCTGGAATATGGCTACGAAATCTGCGCCCGATACCATTTGAATCATCTGTCGACAGGCGACTATATCGAGATGGGGCAGAGGTATACCGTTGCCGACTTGATTGCCTATTGCAATGAGAACCGATCTCGTCAGGGGGCTATACGCGCGGCTGCCGTGCTCAGGCGCGTGCACGATGGCGCGCGGTCGCCCATGGAGACGGCCACCGCAATCATGGTCGTAGCAAAACGTTCCCAGGGAGGGCTTGGATACGCCAAGGTCGAGCTCAACCATCGGGTCGATGTTCCCAACGAGTTCAAGTATCTCGCAAAGGCCGGGTATTTCGAGATCGACGTATATGCGCCTGCGAGCGGTACGGGGATCGAATACAACGGCTCGGACCATCTTGATAAACAGCGCAGCGCGTCGGATGCGGAGCGTATGACCGTGCTGAGCGCGCTGGGCTTTAGGATGATCGTCCTCACCGGGACTCAGTTTGCCCATCAGCTGCAATTGCACCGGGCGATGAACGCCATCGCGCTCGCTATGGGTCTCAAGTGCGACCGAAGCGAAGCGTTCCAAAAGCGTCAGAACGACCTGCGAGAATTCGTGATTCGACACTGGGATGGCGGCCTTTAGGGGCGCTTTGGTCCTTCCGCGGGGTGCTGTGGGCAGGCAAACCATCACAACATTCGACGTTTTTCGCCAAAATCGGGAAAAGCATCGAATGTTGTGATGGTTTGCGTGTTGAGGATGGGCTTGGGAAGCCGGTCTTGCTCGAAGCGACCTGTCCTGTCGTACGGGTGTCGGCATGATTCTCTCGTGGGGTATTATGTTTTCCGAAGAATAAAACGCCGCGTGAGGGGAGGGCTGCGTGGACGGGCACGTGCAACATGACGGCTTTGGCCGCGATATCAACTACCTGCGCATTGCCGCTACCGACAAGTGCAATTTCCGCTGCATCTATTGCATGCCGGCCGATGGCGTGGCGCCCCGCGCGCACGACGAGCTGCTCAGTGCCGAGGAAATCGCCCGCTTTGTGCGCTTGGTGGCGGGGGAGGGCATTCGCCGCGTGCGCCTGACGGGCGGCGAGCCGCTGGTCAGCCGCCGTATTATTCCGCTCATTCGTGACATCCGCGCGATTCCGCAGATCGAGGACATCTCGCTCACCACCAATGGCGCCCTGCTGCCCAAGCTGGCACCGCAGCTCAAAGATGCCGGGCTTAACCGCGTCAACATCTCGCTCGACACGCTCGACCCTACGCTCTTTGGAAAGATCACGCGTCTAGGTCGGCTCGAGCAGACCATGGCTGGCATCGACGCGGCGCTGGCTTGGGGCTTTGAGCCCGTTAAGGTCAACTGCGTTGTGGTGCGTCGGCTCAACCAGGATGTGGCGGCCCTCGCACGGCTCACGCTCGACCGCCCCATCCATCTGCGCTTTATCGAATACATGCCCATTGGCGACGAGCGCACGAGCTCGCATTGCACCGTGGATCCGCATGCGCCCGCGCTCAATCCCGAGCTGTGGGACGCGAGCGATACCGTGCCGAGCGACGAGCTGCGGGCGCGCATCAATGCCGGGACCGCCGCG
>CAJLLN010000095.1:0-6249 GCA_905207495.1 uncultured Collinsella sp.
CTCGCGGGCGCAGGTGACGGCCGCGGCAAAGACGTCTGCCACGGTGGCGGCACCGTCGAGCTTGTGGGCGTTGGCGCCAAAGGTGTTGGCGGTAATCACGTCGCAGCCGGCCTCGACATATTGACGTTGGATATCGGTGATAACCTGGGGCTCATCAAAGTTGAGCAGCTCGGGCAAGGCGCCCGCCTTCATGCCAGCGGCCTGCAACATGGTGCCCATGCCGCCGTCGAACAGCAGGTGTCCCGTGCCCTCGATGGCCGCACGCAGGCGATCGTCTTTAATGCGCAGATCGTCGATCGTGCGCGTCTTGTACGTGGCACCGTTGCGACGTGCGGCATCAACGGGTGCCGCCAATGCAGTGCCGTCAGAATCATGAGTGATAAGCGGAGTAAACATCGGGGGCTCCTAATGGCTGGAATAGCAGGTGGTGTGGGCGGCGCGGAAGCGACAGCTCTCGCGCATGCGGCAGATATTGCAGGTGGGGCGGGTCTGGGCGTCGTGGACCTCGCCGTCGAACAGGCCGATCACCGCGGTCACGCTTTTGGTGGGCATGAGCAGGCTGGTGGGTGTGACGGTCAGGCCGATGAGCCGCGTGGCGTTGAGCGCATTGACGATCGAGCGCTGGGCCGAGAGCGGGCAGTCGCCGTAGCCGGGACTAAAGCGCCAGTTGCCGGCGAGTCCGTGTGCGGCGGCGTCCGTCTTGACCTGCTGGTCCATTTGCTCAACGGCGGCTTCCACGTAAGCGGAGCACGCGGCGTCGAGCACGGCGCCCTCCAGGGGATGTTGGGCTCCCGTGGTGCGCAGGCGACGCTCGGCGTCCATGCCGAGGGTGCATGCCATGAGTGCGGCAAAGCGGGCATCTTTGAGATGTCTATAGATATCGCGACCTCGCAGCTCAACGTTGGTGCCGACCAAGCGAATGCAAGGCTCACTTTGTTCGTCCACGCCCGTGGCATCGACGGCAAACACGCGGCGCACGCCACGGGGCTCAATGTCAAGTTCCAGACGCTCGACCACAAGCTCAATACGTCGTGACAGCTCGGGTTCAATCTGCTGGCCGCTGTAGCCCAGATACCGCAGCATCTCGGCACGGTCGACACGGGGATGGTGCGCAGCATCGACACGGTAAAGCGCCGGCGACGCAAGGTCGGCCGGCACTTCGACAGCGGTTGTATCGATGTGCGGTTTTTCCATTACCCCAGGCGCTCCATAATGGTCGCGGCGATCGCAGGACGGTTCATAGTGTACAGGTGCAGGCCGTCGGCGCCGTGCTCCTTGAGGTCGCAAAGCTGGCGGGCGGCATAATCTACACCGGCTGCCTGCAGGCTCTCGGGGTCGTTCTCGTACTTGGCGAGAATCTTGATGACGGGGGAGGGCAGCGACGCGCCGCACATAAAGACCATGCGGCTGATCTGCGACTTGCCCATAAACGGCATGATGCCCGCGGTAATGGGCACGGTGATACCGGCCTTGTCGGCAAGCTCGCGAAAACGGTAGAAGCACTCGTTATCAAAGAAGAGCTGCGTCACAAAGAAGCTCGCGCCGGCGTCCTGCTTTTGCTTGAGGTGTTCGACCGAGAGGTTGAGGTCCTCACAGGCAATGTGGCCCTCGGGGTAGGCTGCGGCGCCCACGCAAAAGCCGGCGTCGACGAGCTCGGGGATGAGGTCGCGGGCGTAGGCGTAGTCCGAGGCGGGCTTGTCGTCCTCGGTCGCGCCAGCGGGAAGATCGCCACGCAGGGCCAGGATGTTTTCCACGCCGGCGGTGCGATACTCGTCGATCTTGGCGGCGATATCGGCGTGCGAGCGGCCCACGCAGGTAAGGTGTGCCACCGAGGGCGTGTCGAATTCGCTCGTAATCATATGCGCGATGGGGGCGGTGGCGGCACCGTTGCCCGAGCCGCCGGCCGAGCAGGTGACCGAGACAAAGCTCGGCGAAAGCTTGCACAGATTGCCTGCCACTTCGCGAGCCGTGTCGAGGGTCAGCTCGCCCTTGGGCGGGAACATCTCAAACGAAACGGGTGCGGTGCCCTGGGATGCTGCCTGCTTAAAAACCTCGTCGACGCGCATATCGTGCTCCTCTAGATACGTAATAGTGTGATGTGTTGTAAGGATTCTACAGCACCACTGTGTCACGGTGGAGTTTCACTCGCTATTTGAGGATACCAATCAAAGATGCCTTGCTATCGGCTTTATCTATAACAGAGCGGCTAATCTGGGCACGGACTATAAAGACTGGTATCTGATGCAAAATACCAGTTAATAGAGCTCCATCCCAAATTGACTACCCTTAAACCATGGGGAGAGGTCTGCTATTTATACAGTTGATTGGCTGTTGAGGGTGGCAACGCTGCCTCGATAGGGTAACCTCATTGATTGGTTTCGCGACAGCAACATAACGGTAATGTCGCGGAAACACGGCGAGTCTAAGCTATGACTCGTTCGTTAGTAATCAACACCGCTTCTCACGCGGTGCCGATACGAAGGGAGTTCCGTATGGCCGATCTTACTGACCGCTTCGGGACCATGGTGTTCTCTGAGGAAGTCATGAAGGACTACCTCCCCAAGGACATTTGGAAGCGCCTTGCTGCAACCCTCGAGGGCGGTGAGCCGCTCGACCTGGATGTGGCCAACGCCGTTGCCCATGCCATGAAGGTCTGGGCCATCTCCAAGGGCGCGACGCACTACGCGCACTGGTTCCAGCCGCTTTCGGGCATTACTTCCGAGAAGCACGACAGCTTCTTGGAGCCCAACCACGACGGCACCGCCATTACCAAGTTTACGGGCAAGAACCTCATCCAGGGCGAGCCGGACGCTTCCAGCTTCCCCAACGGCGGCCTGCGCGCCACCTTCGAGGCCCGTGGCTACACCGCTTGGGACCCCACCAGCCCCGCCTTTATCAAGGACGATGTCCTGTGCATCCCCACGGCTTTCTGCTCCTACACGGGCGAGGCCCTGGACAAGAAGACCCCGCTGCTGCGCTCCATGACCGCGCTCTCGCGTGAGTCTAAGCGCGTTTTGGCGCTGTTCGGTAAGACCCCCAAGAAGGTCGTTCCTTCCGTGGGCGACGAGCAGGAGTACTTCCTGATCAAGAAGGACGCTTACCGCAAGCGCAAGGACCTGGTCATCACCGGCCGCACCCTCTTTGGTGCTGCTCCATGCAAGGGCCAGGAGCTCGAGGAGCACTACTTTGGCGCTATCCGCCCCACCGTCTCGGCCTATATGAAGGACCTGGACGATGAACTGTGGGCGCTTGGCATTCCCGCCAAGACCAAGCACAACGAGGTTGCTCCCTGCCAGCATGAGCTCGCCCCTGTCTATGGCGAGGTCAACGAGGCCATCGACCAGAATCTGGTCATGATGGAGAAGATGAAGCTCATCGCCTCCCGCCACGACTTGGTCTGCCTGCTGCACGAGAAGCCCTTTGAGGGCATCAATGGTTCGGGCAAGCACAACAACTGGTCGCTTGGCACCGAGTCCGAGAACCTGCTCGATCCGGGCGACACCCCGCTCGACAACCTGCAGTTCATCGTCTTCCTCACCGCGGTGATCGAGGCCGTCGATAACTATCAGGAGCTCCTGCGTGCCTCTGTTGCCTCGGCCGGCAACGATCATCGTCTGGGCGCCAATGAGGCTCCTCCGGCGATTATGTCCATCTTCCTGGGCGACCAGCTTACCGAGGTCGTCGAGAAGATCATCGATGGCAAGGCTTCTGTCCATGCCACGCGCGGCGTGCTCGACCTGGGCGCCGATACTCTGCCCAAACTGATGCAGGACAACACCGACCGCAACCGTACCTCCCCGTTCGCCTTCACCGGCAACAAGTTCGAGTTCCGTGCCTGCGGCTCCGAGCAGAACGTCTCCGACTCCAACCTGGTGCTCGATGCCGCCGTGGCCAAGTCGCTCAAGTCCTTCGCCGATGCGCTTGAGGGTACGCCCGAGGATAAGTTCCAGGACGCTGCGCTCGAGTACTGCAAGAAGGTCCTGACCGACCACCAGCGCATCCTCTTCTCCGGCGATGGCTACTCCGACGAGTGGCCCGTCGAGGCCGAGAAGCGCGGCCTTGCCAACAACAAGACCACGGCCGACGCCCTGCCCGCCTTTGTTTCCGATAAGGCCATTGCGCTCTTTGAGGAGACGGGTGTCCTGACCAAGGCCGAGGCTCAGTGCCGCTACGACTGCAAGCTCGAGAAGTACAACAAGCTCATGAACATCGAGGCTACCACGATGGTTCGCGAGGCGCGTCGTACCTATCGCCCGGTCATTACCGCCTATGCCACCAAGGTCGCTAAGGGCCTTGAGACTATTCGTGCCGCCGGCGCCGAGGCTGCCATGCAGTGTGAGCAGAACACGCTCAACAAGCTCTGCAACGGCATCACCACCATCAACGACTCCATCAAGGCGCTCGACGCCGTGCATCAGAAGGCCGAAGCCCTCGATGGTCAGGAGCAGGCCAATGTGTATGCACACGAGGTCGTTCCCGCTATGGATACGCTGCGCGCCGCCGTGGATGCCATGGAGGAGATCGTGGCTGCCGACTACTGGCCGGTCCCGACTTACGACGACATCCTGTTCTACGTGTAGAGCGTAACTGACATATCGTCACGGTATTGAGCCGGGGTCCGCATCATGCGGGCCCCGGTTTTTGTTTGCGAAGGACGCTTTGAAGCCCGTTTTGCCGCCGACTTGCCTAGGTATAAAGGGTTGTGGACAAAAAACGTCAAATATGAGTACTGTCACAAGTCCTGTAGCATTATTTATTTACAAAATATGGGTTGTTACGCAACATATGTCCAAGTACATAGCTGATAAACGCCTGCAATTCTTCCGCCGTAGGACCCCTGGCGTCTAAATCGCCTTCTGATGGCATGAAATCGCTGTTACTAAATTGGTAACAGTACTCATATTTGCTATTTTTTGCCCACAGGCCCTTGGACGACAGTGTGATTTAATGCCCTCGGGGTTCGAATCCCGGCGTTGGGGAAGAAAAAAGCCCGTCGCCGCGAGGGCAACGGGCTTCTCGATTTAAATGGTGCCCCCAGCGGGATGTCCGCGTGCGGCTGACGCCGCCCGCTTTCGCCGCGTCGCTTCGCTCCTTGCGTGCTGCGCTGGAAAACGCTTCGCGTTTCCTCAGCTCCGCACCCTGTCGGGTTCGAATCCCGACATATCGGTAGCAAAAAGCCCGCTACCGAATTGGTAACGGGCTTCACATCTCAAATGGTGCCCCCAGCGGGATTCGAACCCGCGATATCCACCTTGAAAGGGTGGCGTCCTTGGCCGCTAGACGATGGGGACAGCGGGAAAGAGTATAGCAGACTTTTTTAGCCGTTCACATATCGTTGGCAAACTGAAAAACCACCACAAAGGTGCCTGTCCCCTTTGTGGTGGTGAGGTGCTAGGGGAGGAGCTTCATGGCCGCGTCGTGGGCGGCGTGCTCGTAGGTGTCGTCGAGGGGCTTGAGCGGCAGCAGAGCGTTGGCCTGTGCGTCGCCGCGCCGTTCGAGGGCGTGCGCGATCAGCCAGTCGGCGAGCTCGGGGTTCTTGGGCAGTGCCGGTCCGTGCAGGTACGTACCGATGACGCCCTTGTAGATGAGACCCTCAAAGCCATCATCGCCGTTGTTGCCGGTGCCCGTGACGACGGACGTTCCGAGCGGCGTTGCCTCCGCGTCGAGCAGGGTGCGGCCACCGTGATTCTCGAATCCCACAAAGGGCTCGGGAGCCAAATCGGTTTTGACGGCTACGTTGCCGATCAGGCGGTCGGAGCCGCGTACGGTTTCGGCGGCAATGACCCCCAGACCCTCAATGCGATCCTCGCCCATGTAGTACGAACGGCCGAGCAGCTGATAGCTGCCACAGATGGCAAGCAGCGAGCCGCTGTCCTCAACATAGGCCGCAACCTTGTCTTTTTGAGCGAGCAACTCGTGTGCCACGGCCAGTTGGTCGCGGTCGGAGCCACCGCCCATCATGACGATATCGGCATCGGTCAAATCAAGCGTTTCGCCCATGCGGACCTCGTCCACGCGAACGGGGATGCCGCGCCAGGCGCAGCGACGCTCGAGGGCGATAACGTTGCCGCCGTCGCCGTAGAGGTTGAGGGCATCGGGGGACAGGTAGACGATGCGCAGCGGGCGCGAAAGCTCGACTGGTGCGATGCCGACAGGAAGAGCGCTGCCGTCGGCACGGGCTACGGCGCGCCCGGCAACAGCGTCGGCGGTGGCGCCTTTCAGACCGTCGCGTTCTTTGACCAGCGGCGG
>CAJLLN010000096.1:0-6219 GCA_905207495.1 uncultured Collinsella sp.
TTTAACGGCCACGTCATTATCCAGACGATGTTTTTGACCGGCGAACACCAGGGCAGGCCTCTCGACAATACCGGCGAGGAGTACGTTGGCCCTTGGCTCGCGGCACTCGAGCGCATTCGTCCGCAGGAGGCGACCATCTACACGGTGGCGCGCGAGACACCGGTCGCCGGCCTTGCCAAAGCGGCACCCGAGGCGCTCGACACGATCGCCGCACGCGTGCGCGCCCTCGGCATTCCCTGCCAGGTGAGCTACTAGCAAAACCACGCAGCAGCTAGTGCCCGCCATCCCGCCCCATCAGTTGCGGTGATATAGTTCCTATTTGTGCTGTTAAACCGCTTAAATCGGAACTATATCACCGCAACTTTTATGGACACATGGGTGGGCTATACTAGCTGCGGATGAAAGGAAGTTAGCCATGTTTGACAACGGACCCGTACCCGGCCGCAACGACGCTTGCTGGTGCGGCAGCGGCAAAAAATATAAGAAATGTCACAGCGCCTTCGACGAGCGCCTCGAGCGCCTGTGGGAGGAGGGCTGGGAGGTTCTGCCCCGCACGCTCTACAAGACGCCCGCCGATATCGAGGGCATCAAGCGCTCGGCCGCCATCAACGTGGGTGTGCTCGATTACGTAGGCGAACACATCGCCGCGGGCATGACCACCAACCAGATCGACCAGATGATCTACGACTACACCGTCGAGCACGGCGGCACGCCGGCCGATCTTAACTACGAGGGCTATCCCAAGAGCGTGTGCACCTCGATCAACGACGTCGTCTGCCACGGTATCCCCTGCGATGCGGATGTGCTGCACGAGGGCGACATCATCAACGTGGACTGCTCCACGATCCTGGACGGTTACTTTAGTGATTCGAGCCGTATGTTCTGCATCGGCGAGGTCTCGGCCGAGCGCCAGCGCCTGGTCGACGTCACCCGCGCCAGCGTGGAGGCGGGTCTGGCGGCCGTCAAGCCATGGCTACCGCTGTCCGTGATGGCCGAGGCCGTACAAAAGACGGTCGAGGACGCCGGCTTTAGCGTGGTGCGCGAGTACGGCGGACACGGCATTGGCAAGGAGTTCCACGAGGACCCGTTTGTGGGCTTTACCACCGAGGCGCCCGATGTGGACACCATCATGGCTCCGGGCATGGTCTTTACCATCGAGCCCATGGTCAACGCCGGAGCGCCCGACATCAAGATCAGCAAGGGTGACGGCTGGTGCGTGCGCACCAAGGACGGCAGCGATTCGGCCCAGTGCGAGGTACAGCTCGTGGTGACCGAGGATGGTTACGAGCTGTTGAGCTGGTAGCCGTGGATGCGCCGGGCTACGCGATGGATATGTTACCCATCGCGTAGCCCGGCGTTTTTATAACGTTTTGCCTGATACAACCTGCCAAAATAAACCTGTCCCTTTTTGGCAGGTCGAGCGGAAAGGACTGCTTGTGAACATCCTGGTTTTGCTGCCCGTCAACGACCGCCATCGCGCAATTCTTGAGTCGAGCGCTCCGGGCGAGGACTTTATCTACACGAGCTCCGACGCCATCACGCGTGAACAGGTCGCCAATGCCGACGTGATCCTGGGCAACATAGACCCTTCCCTGCTGACCGCATGCGAGCGCCTCCAGCTGCTGCAACTGCAGACCGCCGGCTATGACGACTATCTCGCCGCCGGCACCGTGCCGGCTGAAGCCAAGCTGTCTTGCTCAATCGGCGCCTACGGCCAGGCCGTGAGCGAGCACATGTTTGCCATGGTGCTGTCTATGATGAAGCGCCTGCCCGGCTACCAGGACTTGCAGCGCGAGCATCGCTGGGAGGATTTAGGGCCGGTCACCTCGCTCAAAAACGCCAACGTGCTGGTGCTGGGCGCGGGCGACATCGGTGGCCACTTTGCCACGCTCTGCCGCAGCATGGGCGCGCACGTCCGCGGCATCAAGCGCCATCCGCTCGTCTACCCCATTGTGTTTGAGGACATGGACGGCATGGATGCCCTGTCTGAGCGCCTGACCGAGGCTGACATCGTCGCATCCTTTATGCCCAGCACACCCGAGACCCGCGGCCTGGCGAACGCCGAGTTCTTCGCCGCGATGAAACCGGGCGCTTTCTTTGCCAACGGCGGCCGCGGCGACCTTGTGGTCGCCGACGACTTGGTTGCCGCCCTGGAGTCGGGACATCTCGCCGGCGCCGCGGTCGACGTCACCGACCCCGAACCGTTGCCTGAGACAAGCCCGCTGTGGGATGCACCCAACATGCTCATCACACCACACGTCTCCGGCTGGTTCCACCTGGCCGCCACGCTCAACAACGTCGTCGACATCGCCGCGGAGAACCTGCGCCACCTGCAGGCCGGCGAGACCCTGCGCTGCTGGATCGAACATTAGGGTTCCGCCGTTCTAACGAACGGCGGACCGGTCGACGCTGCGCGCCGCCCAGAGCGACAATTTGTCATTCAAAAGGCGAAGCATGACCAGAAGGTCAATGCCTCGCCTTTTGAATGCCAACTTGTTCGTTCTGGACGTCGCTCGCTGACGTTTGCTCAACCCGCGGTGTCTTAACAATTCCGTCCAGCTGTTGGCATTGCAGCATTTTCCCAGATAAAACCTGCCAAAATTAACATCCCTTTTTGGCAGGTTTTAGAGCTCCACGCTTTCGGCGCCGTTGATGGTTAGGTCGCGCTCATAGAAGGCGGTGAGGGCGCGGATGGCGTACATCACGTCGCGTACGCCGCCGGTCTCGTAGCTCGAGTGCATGGCCAACTGCGGCAGGCCCACGTCCACGGCGTGCATGCTCGCCTGCATGTTCGACAGGTTGCCGAGCGTGGAGCCGCCGGCCATATCGCTCTTATTGGCGAAGGCCTGCGTGGGCACATCGGCGTCATCACAGATGGCCTGGAACACCGCGCGGCTAAAGGCGTCGGTGCAGTAGTGCTGGTTGGCGGCTTCCTTGATAACGATGCCGCCGTTGAGCACGACCTGGTTGCGGGCATCGCACTTCTCGGCGTGGTTGGGATGCACGGCATGCGCATTATCGCAGCTCACGAGCATCGAGGCGGCAAGTGCGCGATGGTACGACTCGTCATCGAAGCCCAGCGATCCGTTAATGCGGCGCAGCGCATCGGCCAAGAACGTCGACATGGCTCCCTGCTTGGTCTCGGAGCCAACCTCCTCGTTATCAAAGCAGCAGAAGACCGAGATATCGCGCGCGTTCTCAGCACCCAAAAATGCCTGCAGCGAGGTATAGGCGCAGGCCAGGTCGTCGAGCTTGGGCGTCGAGATAAACTCGTCGGCCCAGCCCCAAATGCGCGCATCCTGACGATTGACCAGGAACAGATCGCGACCCAGAATCTGCTCGGGCTCAACGTCCAACTCGTCGGCGATCAGAGCATCAAAGTCGCCCTGCTTAAGATCACCGGCGCTGATGAGCGGGCACAGGTCGACGGCGCGGTTGGGCGCAAAGCCCTCGTTAACGCCACGATTCATATGGATGGCAAGGCTCGGAATGATAGCGACCTCGCGCTCGGTGGCAAGCAGGCGGCTCTCAATACGGTCGCCTTCGCGCACCAACACGCGGCCCGCGAGCGCCAGCGGGCGATCGAACCAGGTGTAGTCGATCATGCCGCCGTAGGCCTCGGTGTTCAGGCGCAAAGTCTCACCTGCGCCATCGAGCTCGGGCACAGCCTTGACCTTAAACGTCGGCGAATCGCTGTGCGACGCCGTGAGCTGAAAATGATAGTCGCCGGCAACGCCGTCCTCGCCCCACGTAGCAGCCAGGTCCTCGCCCACCTTAAAGGCAACGACGCTCGAGGTGTTGCGCTGCGTGTAATAACGCCCGCCCGGCTCGATGTCCCATGCCGCGTTCTCGGGCAGGTAGGTAAAGCCCGCCTCGTCGAGCTCGGCCATAATGGTCGCCGCCGTATGGAACATGCTGGGGCATGCCTCGATAAAGTCGATAAGGTCGTTGGCGGCCTCGATATCGTCGGCCGTCACGCGCGCGCGCTCGGGCGCTTCCTGATCCGTCATGCTCTCCCCTTTCGCTGGGTTGATGGTCCCCTCCAGCATACCCCGCCACGCCAGCGCCGCACTCTTCATTCCGTGCTTAATTCCGCGCCGCTCACCAACTTGAGCCATCATGCCCGCGTTCCTTTTGCGACAATTGCGCTAACAGGACGAGAGGAGCCGTCATGAAGCCACGTAACATTGCCATCGCCTGCGGTGTCGCGGGAGTCGCCGTCGGCCTTGCCGCTGCCACCGGTATCGTTTATCACAAGCAAATCAAGTCCGCCGCGTCGCTCAAACGCTTGACCGGCTACGCGGATGGCTATGACCTGTACGCAATCGGCATCGCCTACGACTACGATCTTAATCGCATCATCGCCGCTGGCGTGCGCGACGACCAGGCCTACATCGATGCCGTGGTGGCGCAGGTGCTGCCCGGTGTGCCGGCACATGTCCAGGCGCCCCAGTTTGCCTGCAGCGCTTTTGTCGCCGTAGATGCCGAAGGCCGCGTGCGCACCGGTCGCAATTACGACTTTAAGGACGACACCTCGGCGCTGCTGGTGCGCAATCACCCACGCGGCGGCTATGCCTCCATCGGGTTTGCCGCCCTTAACAACCTGGGCGATAACACTCCGCTTGACTCCGTCGCCGGACGGGCCGCCGCACTCATGGGCCCGTTTGGCCAGCTCGACGGTGTTAACGAATGCGGCGTGTCCATTGCCGTACTCACCCTGGATTCCAAGCCCTGTGACCAGGACGCGCAACGCCCCGTCATCAATACCTCGCTCGCCATCCGTCTGGTGCTCGACCGTGCCGCCACCACGCAAGAAGCTGTCGACCTGCTTTCCGCCTACGACATGCACGCCATGGCAGGACGCGATTACCACTTCTTTATCAACGACGCCGCCGGTGACGCGCGCGTAGTAGAGCGGGATCCGCGCGATCCGGACCGTGCTTTCAAAGCGACTCCTGTACGCCAGGTTACGAACTTCTACGCCTGCTATGGCGACGAAGTGCTGCCCAACCAAAAGAATGGCGAGCTGGGCCATGGTAAAGAGCGCGCCATCGCAATCGCCGATGTCCTTGACGCCCATGTCGGTGCCCAGGACGAGGCAGTCGCTTGGAAGGCCCTACGCGCTGCAGCGCAAGAACCCAATCCGAAAGACATCACCAGCAATACGCAATGGTCGGTCGTCTTTGACAATACCGAACCCGCCGCCGCCATTACGCTGCGCCGCCACTGGGGCGACGTCGACGCCTTCGCACTGTAAGGACCCAGGCTCGTCGACCTTACGCTCGCCTGACGTTGTTTACATTTCTATACGCTTGAGCTAACACGTTTTACCCCCGTATCAACAGTGTGCGGGGGTAAACTTATGCGCATGTTATAACTTGCCCGGAAGGATTCATCATGCTTAGGATCGGTCTTCTTACCAGTGGCGGCGACTGCCAGGCGCTCAACGCCACCATGCGCGGCATTGTCAAAACGCTTATGACCAATAGCGAAGAGCCTATTGAGATCTATGGTTTTGAGGACGGCTACCAGGGCCTTATCTACAGCCGGTTCCGCGTCATGACGCCCGCCGATTTTAGCGGCATCCTTACCCGTGGCGGCACCATCCTGGGCACGAGCCGTACGCCGTTCAAGCGCCTGGATATTCCCGAGGCCGACGGCGTCGAGAAGGTGCCGGCAATGGTCCACACCTATCATAAGCTGCAGCTCGACTGCCTGTTTATGCTGGGCGGCAACGGCTCCACCAAGACCGCCAACCGTCTGCGCGAAGAGGGCCTCAACGTTATCGCCCTGCCTAAGACCATCGATAACGACACCTGGGGCACCGAGCTGACGTTTGGCTTTACGAGCGCCATCGACGTCGCCACCAAGTGCATCGACGACATTCACACCACCGCTTCGAGCCACGGCCGCGTGTTCGTTATCGAGATCATGGGCCACAAGGTTGGCTGGATCCCGCTATACGCCGGCGTCGCGGGCGGCGCGGATGTCATCTTGATTCCCGAGATCCCCTACGACATGGATAACGTCATCAAGACCATCGAGCATCGCATGGAGACCGGCAGCCGCTTTACCATCGTGGCCGTCGCCGAGGGCGCTATTTCCAAGGAGGACGCGGCGCTGTCCAAGAAGGAGTACAAGAAGAAACTCGCCGAGCGCACGAGCCCGTCGATCGTCTACGACATCGCCAAGGAGATCGAGGCCAAGACCGGTCGCGAG
>CAJLLN010000097.1:0-6200 GCA_905207495.1 uncultured Collinsella sp.
CCTCGCTGGCGCCAGCGGCTTCCTTCTTGGTGATGGCGACCTCGAGCTCGCGAGGATTATCCAGGAACTCATGAAGCGGCGGATCGAGCAGGCGGACGACCACATCGCGACCGGACATGGTCTTGAACATCGCCAGGAAGTCCTCGGTCTGAACCTTGAGCAGATCGGCGAGGGCCCACTGCTTCACGGCCTCATCGTCGGACAGTATAAAGCTCTGGATGATGTTCTTACGGTCGCCCAGGAACATGTGCTCGGTGCGGCACAGGCCAATAGCCTCGGCGCCAAACTCGAGTGCGAGCTCGGCATCCTCAGGGTTGTCGGCGTTGACGCGCACATGGTTGGCGTGGCCACAGGTCTCGTCCAGGCGAATCTCGTCGGCCCAGGACAGGATGGTGTCCAGATCGCCAGTGAGCTCGGCGGAGACCAGGTCGACGGGACCGTCGACGACGATGCCCTGGGTGCCGTCGATGGAGATGATGTCGCCCTCGTGCAGCACGCGGTCGCTGCCCTCGATGCGCACGACCTTCTCGGCGGCATCGATGTGGAAGCGCTCAACGCCGCAGACGCAGGGCGTACCCATACCGCGGGCGATAACAGCGGCATGGCTCGTCTTGCCACCGTGGCTGGTCAGGATGCCCTCGGCGGCGACCATGCCCTTCAAGTCGTCGGGGTTGGTCTCCCAACGGACCAAGATAACCTTATGACCCTCGTTTGCGCGCGCGACGGCGTCATCGCTCGAGAACACGACCTCGCCCACGGCGGCGCCGGGGCTGGCGTTCAGACCGCTGGCCAGCGCCTCGTACCTCTTGGAAGCGTCAAACTGCGGGTGCAGGAGCTGGTCGAGTTGCGCGGGATCGATACGGCTCACGGCCTCTTCGCGGGTGATCAGGCCTTCCTCGACCATTTCGATGGCGATGCGCAGGGCGGCGGTGGCAGTGCGTTTACCCACGCGTGTCTGGAGCATCCAGAGCTTGCCCTGCTCGATGGTGAACTCGATATCGCACATATCGCGGTAATGGTCCTCGAGCGTCAGGAACACGCGCTCGAGCTCCTCACCTGCAGACTCGAGGCCCGGGGTGGCCTTGAGGTCGGCGATGGGCTCGGTGTTGCGGATACCGGCGACCACGTCCTCGCCCTGGGCGTTGACCAAAAAGTCACCGTAGAACTCCTTGGTGCCGTCGGCCGGATTACGCGTAAAGGCGACGCCCGTCGCCGAGGTCTCGCCCTTATTGCCAAAGGCCATAGCCTGGACGTTGACGGCAGTGCCAAGGTCGTCGGAAATGCCGTGCTGTTTGCGGTAAATGCAGGCGCGCTCGTTCATCCAGCTACCAAAGACGGCCTGGATAGCAAGGCGCAGCTGGAGCTCCGGATCGTGCGGAAAGACGGGCTTGCCGTCCGCGACCTCGAGCTCGGGATACAGGGCGGCCTCGACGTTCTCAGAGAAGATGCCCTTAAAGGTCTCGACGAGCTCCTGCAGGTCCTCGGCCGAAAGCTCGGAGTCGACGCGAACGCCGGCGACCAGGCGGGCCTGGGTCAGGGCATTCTCGAACAAGTCGGCATCGACACCCATGACGACGTTGGAGAACATCTGGATAAAGCGACGATAGCTGTCCCAGGCAAAGCGCGGGTTCTGCGTCTGGGCGATAAGGCCCTGGACGGAATCGTCGTTGAGGCCCAAGTTGAGGACCGTATCCATCATGCCGGGCATGGAGAACGGAGCGCCCGAGCGAACCGACACGAGCAGCGGATCGGAGGCGTCGCCGAGCTTCTTGCCGCAGCGGGCCTCGAGGTCGGCCTCGGCGGCAACGATCTCATCGAGTGCGCCCTCCGGCCACACGTTACCGGCACCGGAGTACTCGACGCAGGTCTGGCAGGTAATGGTAAAGCCACCGGGAACCGGCAGGCCGATTCGGCTCATCTCGGCAAGGTTTGCGCCCTTGCCGCCAAGCACGAAGTTCATGGACTTGTCGCCCTCAGTGACACAGGCGCCCTGGGCGTCGGTTCCAAAACGGTAAACCCTCTTGCAATCGCTCACGATACTTCCCCTTCCATGCACTTACGCGCACGACCGTGGTAACGAATCGACCCGCCGAATGCGAGCCGTGAGGGTACTATACGGCGGGCATTGAGCGGGCTTGCGCAGAGGACGCGGGGGTTGGTAAACGTGGTAAATCTGGCGGTAAACGGTAGGTAAAGGTGGTTACCTTATGAAGATACCAATGCAAGAAAGATGCAGGTCAGATGCAAGTTTCTTGCTAAATCGCTTTACCATAAGTAGCTAATTTGGGACGGGGCTTCTTTAGCTGCCCCCGCAGGCAATCGACCAAAAAGATCGCGACCTCAGCCGGGGTAGCTAAAAAAGCCCCGTCCCAAATTAGCTACTTTTGTTGGGCTCGACGGGCGGCGCGGCGGGCGCGAGCTTCTTGGATTTCCTCCAAGTGGCTAATGATCTCGGCAGCGCTTTCCTCGATGGCCTTGCCGTCGGTACGCACCACAAAGCAGCCCAGGCGCTTCATGAGGGCACGGGCTTCCTCGAGCTCGCTGCGCACGCTCTCGGGCTCGGCATAGGAGCCGGCAACGGCACGGGCGTAGTCATCGCCCAAGCGGCTATCGCGAATCTCAGAAATAACGTCGACGGTCGAAATCAGGCCGAACAGGCGCATCGGGTCGACCTCGTAAATTGACTTCGGCGGCTCCATGCCATGGGCCAAAGGAACATTGGCAACCTTGTAACCCTGATAGGCCAAATACATCGACAGCGGCGTCTTGGACGTGCGCGATACACCCAAAAGCACGATATCGGCCCCCGACAGATCGTCGCAACCGCGCCCGTCATCGTGCTCAACGAAATACTCCATGGCCTCGATACGATGGAAATAACGGTCATCGGTCCTGTGAATCACGCCCGCAACTCCCTTGGGCGGCACACCGATGAGTGAGGACAGCACGGCGAGCGTCGGACCGATCAGGTCGACCGAGCGAATATGCAACATACCCAGGTAATCGAGCACACGGGCGCGAAGCGCCGGATCGACAATGGTATGGAACACGGCAATATCGCGATGGTCCGCATCGACACGCGGACCCACAAACGACTTGACCTGCTCCACAGAGTTCACCTTGGGCAGGCGCAAGAGACGAAAAGCCCCTTCATCAAATTGCCCGGACGCCGCAAGCACCACCTCACAAGCGGTATCGCCGAGAGAGTCGGAGATAACGATAACGGTGGGACGAGCGGTGACCGGGCAATCCATGCGGGGCTCCTTTTGCGCTTATGCGCAGGCTAGCTTACTTTTTACGGGCAAGCTCACCGATGTTGGCGATGCCGGAGAAAACGGCCTCGAAGCGGTTGAGCAGCTTAAGGCGATTATCGCGGAGCTGCTCGTCCTTGTCCATGACCATAACCTCGTCGAAGAAGCGGTCGATGGGGGCACGCAGAGCTGCAAGGGCGGCAAATGCGGCCGGGTAATCCTCGGCAGCAAGGGCGGCATTAACAGCGGTCTGAGCAGCCTCGGAGGCGTCGGCGAGCGCGAGCTCGACCTCGCCCATCAGGCTGCGGTCGTACTCCGCACCCAGCTCGGGCTTGGAGATGTGCGCGGCGCGGGCATAGGCGGTAGCCAGGTTGTCGAACGTCTCAGCGTCGTTCTTGCGGGCCTCGTCGAGGGCGGCGCAGCGGGCGAAGAAGACGGACGGGGCGATGATGTGCACCGCGGAGACGGCGGCAACGGTATCGGCCGGGACCTTTTCGTCGCGGGCCATGCTCACAAGTCGGCCATGGAAGAAGTCGCGAACCTGTTGGGCGACCTCAGCGGCGTCGAACTCAATGCCCTGCTCACTGTAGAGCTCGAGGGCGAAGTCGATGAGCGACGTGGGATCGATCGGCAGGCGGTCGCGCAGAATGTTGATGATGCCGATAGCGGCACGACGCAGCGCATAGGGGTCCGAAGAGCCGGTCGGGGGCTCGCCGATGGAAAAGATACCGGCGATGGTATCGAGCTTGTCGGCGCAGGCCACGATGCAGCCAGCGGTGCCCTCGGGCAGCTCGTCACCGGCAAAGCGAGGACGATAGTGATCGCGAATAGCATGGGCGACCTCGTCGTTCTCCCCCATCGCGGTCGCGTAATAACCGCCCATCACGCCCTGCTGGCACGTGAACTCGACGACGGCGTTGGACACCAGGTCAGCCTTGCACAGGTGCGCTGCGCGAGCAGCGTCGGCGGCAAGATGGGCGCCCAGGTGAGCCTCGCGGGCGATAGCGAGCGCGAGCTGCTCGATGCGCTCGGACTTGGCGAGCACGCTACCGAGCTTCTCCTGGAAGGCAACCTTGGCCAGACGCTCACGGAACTCGTCGAGGGAGATCTTCAGGTCCTCCTCGTAGAAGAACTTTGCGTCGTCCAGACGGGCGCGCACGACGCGCTCGTTGCCGTCGATCACGCGCTCGGCGTTCTCGGGCTTGCTGTTGGAGACGACCACGAACTCACGCGTGAGCTTGCCCTCGCCGTCATAGATCGGGAAGTAGCGCTGGTTGGTGAGCATGGACTCGCAGATGATCTCGTGCGGGACCTTGAGGAACTCCTCATCGAAGGTACCGACGAGCACCGTCGGCCACTCGCAGAGGTTGACAACCTCCTCGAAGACTTTCTTGGGAGTATCGACATGGCAGCCGGGGCGAGCAGCCTCGACCTCGGCGATACCGGCAAGGATAGCCTCACGACGACGCTCGGCAGAGAGCACGCCGGCGTCCTCGAGCACCTGCTCGTAGACGGCGGGGCTGGCGACCATATGGTCACCGGGGCCCAGAACGCGATGTCCGCGCGTGGTGTTGCCGCTCGTCACATCGGCAAAGGACACGGGCACGACATCCTCGCCCAAAAGGCAGCAGATCCAACGGACCGGACGCACGAACGTGGCGTGCTCGTGACCCCAGCGCTGACTGCGGTAGTTGGGCCACTGCAGGCCGGCGATGGTCTTCTCGCACAGAGCGGTCAGAATAGGCGTAGCCGGTGCGGAGGGAATGTTCTTCTCGGCGAACACATACTCGCGACCGTCAGTGTCCTCGCGTCGAACCAGATCCTCGGCAGCCACACCGCACTTGCGGGCGAAGCCCTGGGCGGCCTTGGTGGCGTTACCGTCAGCGTCGAAGGCAATGTTTGCCGCGGGACCGCGTTTGACCTCATGGACCTCATCGGTCGCGGTGGCGACGTTGGCCACGAGCGCAGCCAGACGACGAGGGCTCGAGATCACGCGGACCTCGCCGTGGGCCAGACCGGCCTCGTCGAGACCCTTGGCGATCATGGTGCCAAGCTGCTTGACGGCATTGTTCAGCGGCGCGGAGGGCATCTCCTCCGTACCGATCTCAAACAGGAAATCCTTAGCGTCTGCCATGGCTTACGCCACCTCGCCTTCCTGATCGGCATTCTCGTTGACTCCGGCGACCTCGGCCATATAGGCCTCGCAGCACGCCTTAGCGACGGCGCGGACGCGCAAGATGTAGTTAGCGCGCTCGACCGCGGACAGGGCGCCACGGGCGTCGAGCAGGTTGAAGGCGTGGCTGCACTTCATAACGCAGTCGTACGCCGGCAGCGGAAGCTTGCGCTCCAGGCAGGAGTGGCACTCGGCCTCGTAGTCGTCAAACTTCTGACGCATCATCTCGACGTTAGCAACCTCAAAGTTATAGGCACTGAACTCGCGCTCGTTCTCCAGGAACACGTCGCCATAGGTCATGGGCGTGCCGTCGGGCAGGTAGCTCCACACCAGGTCGTAGACGGAGTTGACGCCCTGCGCATACATGGCGATGCGCTCCAGGCCATAGGTGATCTCGACGGGCACGGGGTCGACCTCGATGCCGCCCACCTGCTGGAAGTACGTAAACTGCGTGACCTCCATGCCGTTGAGCCAGACCTCCCAGCCAAGGCCCCAGGCGCCGAGCGTCGGGCTCTCCCAGTCGTCCTCGACAAAGCGGACGTCATGGTCGTTGGGGTCCAGACCGATAGCGGCAAGAGACCCCAGGTAGAGCTCCTGGGCGTTAACCGGAGAAGGCTTGATGAGCACCTGGAACTGATAGTAGTGCTGCATGCGGTTGGGGTTCTCACCGTAGCGGCCGTCGGCGGGACGGCGGCAGGGCTGCGGGTAGCACGTGCGCCACGGCTTCTTGCCGAGGCTGCGAAGCAACGTGGCGGTGTGGAACGTACCGGCACCCA
>CAJLLN010000098.1:0-6170 GCA_905207495.1 uncultured Collinsella sp.
CAGCGCGCGTGGCAGCGAGGCGCTGCAGGGCGCGACGCTTCTCGTTGACGGCGTGGATGGCAGCCTTCAGGCGCTCGGGCGTAATCTTGACGCCACACTCTTCCTCAATCTTGGCGGCAAGCTTTTTAACCTCGGCCTTCCAGGTCACGAGCGTCGACTCGTCATGCACGTTGGGAATATCCATGACGTACATGTTCTTTTGCGTGGCAAAGAACTCGTAGGCCTTCTTCTTGCCATCGCAGGTGTTCTCGCCCACCACCAGATCACTCGACTCAATGTAGGGGCAGACCTCGCCCAGCTTAAAGCCGGCAAAGCTCTTGATGAGCGGGCAGGTGTTGCGCGGCAGATGCTCCTCGACCTTGTCGGTCGCCCAATCGGCACCCGAGCACAGGCCCACGGGGATGCCGTCACAGGCAAGTACGATCTCCTCGGGCACATACACGCAGAACGAACCGACGATCTTGGTGGCCTCGCCGGCCTCCTTCTTGTCAAGCATCTCCTTAATACGGCCGCTGTGGATGTTGGTGGCCACAAAGTCCAGGTAGGACGTGGACTTGGGGCGATTGTTCTGCGTAAGGAACATATCGCCGTACATCTGGCCCACGGCGCCCAGCAGCATGTCGTGGTCGGCAAGATTCATGCCGAGGCTCTCCCACATCGGATGGAAATCGAATTCTTCAGCCATGACGGTTCCCCTCTCGAACCAAAAATGAATGGCTACGGTATTTCTGCACGGTGGGTGGCGAAAACCCAGCCGTGCTCAAACCCGGAATTTTGGGGAACCCGCTTTGAGGTCGATTATTTAGTTGTGCGTCGTCTCTCCCGGAGCCGTGAACATACCTGCTCATATGCGGCTCCGAGCCATATACAGGGCGCGCGCGGCAACGCGGCGAATGTATGTCGTCTGCGGCATGTGCGCACCCTCCTTTACAAGTTGAGGTCAACTATATCAGCGGTCATCGACCATGCGAACGCCGTTGACATTCGTACGACAGCGTCGCGTACCGTCGTTTAATAAATAATTATCTGTGTTGATAAGAGTTTGTCATCCATCATTCGGCGAACGGCAAGACAAAGCCGCCGAGGCTTATATCCCCGACGGCATTACCCGGCGCTATCGACAAACCAAGTGGATCCTACTCGCATCGAAGTGCATGCGCAGGGTCTCGTCGGCCTGCGGCAGCCCGTCGGCAGCTACGTTCACTTTGTTGACCTTCCACTGCAGACGCGTGGGCGCATCAGTACGCGGCACGTCCAACAGCACCAGGCGCTCAAAGCGTGAATCGCTCACTCGGGCCACGTGCAAATCACAGCTGTTACGGCCCCGCTCCGCGCGATTGTCAACATGGAAGTAGCTTGCGCGAATGCCCAGGTACGCCACATTATCGGGAACCTCGCGACCCACGTTAAAGGTCATGCCCCAGTCGAGGGCCTCAACTTCTTCATCGCCGATCTTGCGCGCGCGGCTTGTGTTCTTGCAGCCCGTCAGGCGCAGTGCCGCCAGCGTATGCGGGCGGCGAACCACGTCCTCGACGGAGCCGATCTCCTCGACATGTCCGTTATGCATCACGCAAATGCGCTGGCACAGGCGGCACGCTTCGTCGATGTCGTGGCTCACGTAGAGCACGGTGCGGTTGCATACATCGAACAGGTCGAGCATGTTTTGCTCAAGCGCGCTCTTGAGATACGCATCGAGCGCGCTCATGGGCTCGTCGAACATAAAAATGCCCGGATGCGCCGCCACCATACGGGCAAGCGCCACGCGTTGCTGCTGCCCGCCCGAGAGTCGCGCGGGGTAGCGATCGACAAAATCGGCCAGACCGAAAATGCCCAAATAGCGCTCGGCGAGCTTTTTGCGCGCGGCGGCGTCGCCAGCATCCTTTACACCGGCGCATACGTTATCGGCCACCGTCATGTTGGGAAACAGCTGATAGTTTTGAAACAACAGGGCGCATTTTCGCTCCTGGGGTGACAGGTTGATGCCAGCCGCCGAGTCAAAAAAGGTCACGCCGTTGACGACGATCTTGCCCTCGTCGGGCGTCTCCACGCCGGCAATGCAGCGCAGCGTGCAGCTCTTGCCGCAGCCCGAGGCACCAAGCAGCGCCACACGCTCCTCGCCGGCCTCAAGCTGCATATCGAGCATAAACCCCGGATAGCGCTTTTTTATGTCCAGAACGAGTGACATGGCCTATCGACCTCCCTGCATAGCGGGCTCATCGCGCATGAGCTCGGCCAGTGCCTCGCGATCGATACGCAAGGCATCACCGCCCGCCGGGTCGAGTGAATCGCCCTGTCCGGCGAGACCTTTGGCCTGCTTACGTTCCGCACGGGAAAGGCCACGCTCGCGGTATTTTTGCGAATGCGCCGTGTACATGTTGATGAACAGGATGACTAGGAAGCTGAACGCTATTACGACCACGACCCAAAAGAGGGCCACCGACGTATTGCCGCCCATCCATTCAAAGTAAATCGCAATGGGAATGGTCTGCGTAATACCGGCATAGTTGCCCGCAAAGAACAGGGTGCAGCCAAACTCGCCCATGGCGCGGGCAAAGGCGAGCACCGTGCCGGCGGCAATCGAGGGCCAGCCGAGCGGCATCATGAGTTTGGTGAAGATGCGTCGCTCGGACCAGCCCAGCGTGCGCGCCGCATCGAGCATTTGCGTGTCGAGGCTCTCAAAGGCGCCGAGCGCCGTACGGTAGACCAGGGGAAACGATACCACCACGGCAGAGATCACCGCCGCCGGCCACGTAAAGACAATCGAGACGCCGTGCGCGATAAGCCACTGGCCCACCCCGGTCGAGCGGCCAAACAGCATAAGGAGCAGAAAGCCGCAGACCGTGGGCGGCAACACCATGGGGATGGTAAAGACCGAGTCGAGCAGGCCCTTGATGCGACTCGAGGTGCCCATGGTCTTCCACGCGGCAAACAGGCCCAGCGCAAAGGAGATCAGCAGGGCAAGGCCGCTCGTTTTAATGGACACCCAAAACGGTCGGTAGTCGATGCCGCCCAATAAGGAGGCCAGAGAGGTCAAGGGCCCCTGCTCATCCCGCAACACGACAGACGATGCTTCTACCATTTGAGCGCTATCAAGCCAACGCGCGCCGCCTTTGGCATCACCCGAGGCTGATGCAATCACCACATAGCGGCCCCCATCCGCACCGCGCTCGTCAAAGCCATAGGTATACCCGCCGGCATCAAACGTTGTTTCCGCCGTGACATACCAAGGAAGATCCACGTCCCCTAGCTGCGCACCTCCCATACAGTTTGCGCTGTCGAGCTCACAGACGAGGGCCTTGAGACCCGATACGCACTCGTTGTTCTGCGGATCCAATCCATACCTCTCGATCGCCTTGGGCGATATCCACACCACAACGCGATCGGCAGCAGGCGCCACTACAAGGTCCACGTCCTCGTCAACGGGAAACCGGTAGCCCTCAGGCTGGCCCTCCATGGCACGAGCGGTCCCCTTGGCCAACCGCTCAAAACCCTCGATCCCATAGGAAAGCCCATGAGCAGTCGCAGCAACCTGGGCCCCGTCCTCAGCGTCCCCAGCAAACGCAAATCCCGGCACCCAGCAAAGCGCGAAGGTCAAAGCACAGGCGACAAGGATGCGGAATCTATTAAGCACGAAAAGCTCCAAGCGAATATAAGGACGGAGTGAGACACAAAACGATGGAATTATCGCGCCAAGCCGCACTACGCGGAAAGCTCAAAGCCGTACTTAGCCCAAATCTTCTGAGCCTTCCTGTTGGACAGACAGAAGTCGATGAACGCCTTGGCTTCGTCGGCGTGCTCAGAGCTCTCGGCAACGGCACCCGGATACACGATGGGCTTGTGCGAATCCTCGGGACACACAAAGGCCTCCTCGATGCCGTCGTAGCGGAAGATATCGGAGCTGTAGACAAAGCCGGCCACGCAGTCGCCCGTGGACACATAGGCGGCGGCGGTACCAACTTTGTCGGCCAGGGCCACCTTTTCGGCGATCTCGGGCGCATACTCGCCGTCGTCGCCCTCGGTGCCGGTGTAGAGGCCCACGGAAGCCAGCGCCTGGTTGGCGTACTTGCCGGCGGGGACGGTCTTGGCGTCGCCAATGGCGATCTTACCGTCCAGGTTCGCGACGTCGGCGATGGCCTCGACCTTGGTGTCGGAGCCCTCGGCGCGAATGATCACGAGATCGTTGACGAACATGTCCTCACGCGTGTCGGCGTCGACGAGCTCGGCGGCCTCGGCGTCGTCCATGGTACCCTTGGAAGCGGTGATGAGCACGTCGACGGCGGCACCGGCGCGCATCTGCTCGACAAGGTCGCCAGACGCCTTAAACTGCGTGTCGGCAAAGGTGGTGCCGGTCTGGTCGGTGTAAAGCTCCTGAACCTCGGGCAGAGCCTTCTCGAGCGAGTTGGCGGCAAAGACCTGCAGCTCGACAGCCTTCTTCTTAGAGAAAGACTTGGCGGAGCCGGCATCGGAACCAGCGGGCTCGGACGTCTTTTTGCCCGAGCAACCGGCAAGGCCAAGGCCGGCGGCAGCAGAAAGCGAGACGAAACCGCGGCGTGAAACCATATCGAACATATTCAACCCTTTCGGATCTTGTGCCCGGGTACCCCACCGCGGGCTTTAATCTGCAATCAGATTATACTTCTGCGCGAATAATGAAAGTGAGAAATTATTCTCGTCAGAGAATATAGTTTCGAATTACCGTGCACCTCGGCGTCGCTTCGGCGGAAAACAAAGGCGGAGCAGCCGTTCAGGTCGCCCCGCCGCAGGTAAACCGCTTAGTTGGTATGTCCGCCGCCCGCTGTCATCTGAGCCGCATGCTCCAGCTGGTCTGCTATGGCCTCCCAGCTTTCGCGGGCGGCCTTCGTAGAACCGGGAAAGTTTACGACAAGTGTATGACCTCGTTGCATGCAAATAGCGCGCGAGAGCATAGCGCGGCGCGTCTTGGTCATCGAATACGCACGGATTGCCTCGGCAATACCCGGCACATCGCGGTCACAGACGGCACGCGTCGCCTCGGGTGTTACGTCGCGCATCGAAAGCCCCGTGCCGCCGCAGGTGAGCACGACATTGGCGTGGCACTCATCGGCGGCTTCCGCAATGGCATCACCGATCTCGCTGACGTCGTCACGCACGACCACATGCGAGGCGACCGTCCAGCCCTGTGCCACGATAAGCTCCTCGAGCGCAGCACCCGCCTCGTCCTGGGCAAGATCGCGCGTATCCGAGCACGTCACAATCGAAATCTTCAACTCCATAGCATTCCTCCTATAGCACCGTGCCCTCAGGCAGGTCGACACGCACGACATCCACGACGTCGCCCGCCGCAAGGTCGCACGGTCCTTCGTGAATACGCAACAGGCAGTTCGCACGCTGCATGGTTCCAAGCAGCGCCGAATTCTGCGTCTTGGCCTCGGTCACCAACAACTCACCGGTCTCGGGGTCGCGCAAAACCGTGGCGCGATCGAAGAAGCGGCGATGCTGTCGCTTTTTCACGCTATGCGTGAGCGTCGCCTGCTGCACGGGACGCGCACCCTCGGCAAAGCCACGCATCTTGCGAATCGCCGGACGGGCGAGCATCTCAAAGCCCACATACGCCGCGGCAGGATTGCCTGAAAGCCCCAGGTAGGGCTTACCCCCGAGCAAGCCAAACGTGATAGCCTTGCCCGGACGCATCGAGATGCGGTCGAAGAGCACCTCGCCCTCGCGATGGACCAGTGCCGTCACATAGTCGTAGTCGCCCGCCGAGGCACCGCCGCTCGTAATGACAAAATCGCACTCCTGCACGGCACGATGCACCAGCTCGGCAATCGCCTGCTCATCATCGGGCGCAATGCCGTAGAACACGGGCTCGGCGCCGGCATCGAGTGCCTCGGCCATCAGCGCCGAAGAGTTGGAATCGCGAATCTGACCGCGCGCCGGTACCTTACTCGGTGCGACCAGTTCCGTGCCCAGCGAGATAATGCCCACACGTGGGGCAGCGTGCACCTTCACGCTCGCATATCCGGCGCTTGCCAACAGACCCGCGCCCGCCGGAGCCACGACCTCGCCGGCGTGCATCACAACATCGCCGGCATGGGCCTCCTCGGCGGCAGAGCGAACGTTCTCCCCCACCTTGGCCGGCGCCGAGAACCTCACACGCGAGCCCTCGTTGCCGTCACCGTCCAGCACATCGA
>CAJLLN010000099.1:0-6141 GCA_905207495.1 uncultured Collinsella sp.
TCGATATGGCTGGCGTCGAACAGCAGGCCCTCGTCATTGATGTCATCGATATCCACAATGTCGACACCGATCTCGCGCAGGCGATCAGCCGTAAGGCCGCGATACTTGATCGCGTCCGGCGCGCTAAAGATGCTGCGGCGCGTGGGCACAAAGCCGAGCTTGATCTTGTCCATGTACGTCCTCCCCTAATCATATGTTCAGTAAACAGACGTGTGTTTCGTTTTATTCTGTTTACTAAATGTTTTACTCTTATGTTTAGAAGTTTAGCGCGAAATACCCGTGGACGGTAGAGAAATCAGCCTAAACGGTATGTAAACAATCTGAACATACAAGGACAACAAAAAGAGGGCCCTGAAGGACCCCCTCTTGGTAGCGTTATGTATGGTTGCCTTTGGCGGACTTTTCCGCTCTGAGGCCTGGCGCCGTTCCGCCTAGATTTCACGCACGCTCTGGCGCTCGACAAAATAGGTCGACACGGCCGTTTTGCAGGTATAGCTCTTGGGATTGCGGATGTTGCCCACCAGGCGGCGCACCGCAATCTCGCCCACCTCGTGTTTGGGAACATGCACCGTGGTGAGCGGCGGGTTGGAGAAGGCACCCAAAGATAGGTCGTCAAAGCCGATAATCGAAACATCCTCGGGCACGCGAATACCGTGCTCGTTGAGCGCGCGCATGGCGCCTACGGCGAGCACGTCGTTCTCGGCAAAGAAAGCCGTCGGCAGGTCGTCGCGCGAGACGCTGTCGAGCCACGCGCCCATGTCGCGATAGGCACCCTCGAGCGTGGTGCCCAGCGTGACACGCCATGCCAGATTGGCCTCGAGGCCCGCATCCTCAAGCGCTTGGCGATAGCCGCGCTCGCGGTCCTTAAAGTTGCGGATACGAAGGTCGCCCGCCAGATAGCCGATTTGCTTGTGACCTTTCTCGATAAGGTAGTCCACGGCACGCAGCACCGAATCGGTGTTGGCAATAACTACGGCATCAAAGTACTGACGATCGCTCCAGCCATCGAGCACGATCAGGTGGGCGGCAGCGTTGGCAAACAAGGCGTAGTCCTCCTCGCCCAACTCCGTACCCATTAGCACAATGGCGGCGGCCGGATCGGCAATCAGGCCCTCGACCTGCGGGCGCACGGCGTCCAGGTCGCTAAAGTCGAGCGAGACAAAGCTCGTGCTCATGCCGTGACGACGCGCCTGACGCTCCACGCCCTCGATGACCGCAGGATGGAAGGTGCTCTCGTCCAAGATGGCGCCCGTCTTGCGCGCGAGCACAAACTGAATGCTCTCGAGCTGCGTCGACTGCTGATAGCCCAGCGACTGCGCGCACTCCAGGATGACCTTGGCGGTCTCCTCGCTCACACTACGCTTGCGGTTGAGTGCGTTGGACACGGTCGCAGGCGAAAAACCGGTGATGCGGCTAATCTCGCGAACACTTGCTTTGGCCATTGTTCCCCCTAGCAACGGTCACGGTCGAGCATCGTGGCCTGACCGCCCCGTGACTCGACAACTAAACGACCGCAAATTCAATCTAAACAGAGTAGTAAATGTTTATGAGCTAGTTTAGCCTGTTGTCAAGCGAAGTGGCACGACTATTCCCCCAACGGGCGCATTTGTCCATCTTAACGTTATTACGCAAGGTCTTCGCCATTGCTTGCTATTACGCGTCGGTACCATTCGAAGCTTTTCTTTTTACGTCTCTCAAACGAGCCCGCACCGCTATCGTCTCGATCGACATAGATAAACCCGTAGCGCTTACGCATCTGTCCTGTGGCGACCGAAACCAAATCGATCGGGCCCCAACAGGTATATCCCATGAGTTCCACCCCGTCGAGCTCGACGGTCTCCCTCATCGCCTCGATGTGGGCCCGCAGGTATTCAACTCGATAGTCGTCTTCTATTTCACCCGAATCTTCCGGCACATCAGGAGCACCCAAACCGTTTTCGACGATGAACAGCGGCTTTTGATAGCGATCCCAGATTTCATTCATGGTGACGCGCAGCCCTTTGGGGTCGATAAACCTCCCCCAAGGCTCCTGTTTTAGATACGGATTAGGCGCCGAGCGAAGAAGGTTCGAATCGAACTGACCTTCCGCATGCGCTTTTGCGACGCGCGTCGAGTAATACGAAAACGAGACGAAATCGACCAGGTTTGCAGCCAGTACTTCGCGGTCATCATCCCGATAGGGCACCTCAAAACCATGGCGGGCGTATTCCTTGAGAACATAGCTCGGGTACGCACCGCGCACCTGGACGTCGGTAAACATGTAATGGCTGCGATTCTCAGCCTGCGCAGCCAGCACATCGTCCGGATCACATGTAGCCGGATAGAAGACACCTGCGTTGAGCATGCAACCGATCTTCGCCCCAGGGCACAGTTCATGACACGCCCCGACCGCACGGGCGCTCGCAACCAATACATGGTGCACGGCCGTGTGAACCGTTGCATAGCGATTCTCCCCTTGCTCGAAGATGATCCCCGCCGCCATAAAGCACGCCTGCGTCATGATGTTGATCTCGTTAAAGGTCAGCCAATAATTGACCAATCCCCGATAGCGCTCGAACACGGTACGCGAATATCGCTCGAACAGGTCGACCAACCTGCGATCGCGCCATCCGCCATACGCATCGACGAGATGCATGGGGACATCATAGTGGTTGAGCGTCACCAAAGGCTCAATGTCATGCGCGCGACACGTCCTAAAAACATCCTCGTAAAAGGCAAGGCCTTCTTCATTGGGCTCGGCTTCGTCTCCTTTGGGAAAAATGCGGCTCCAGGCGATTGATAAGCGCAGGCATTTAAAACCCATCTGGGCAAACAGTTCAATATCCTGCTTGTACCTATGGTAAAAATCAATGCCCTTGCGAGCGGGATAGAAGCTGTCGGGTGCCAACGCACGCGGATCAAGGTCTCCCCGCATGACGTCCATGCGTTGATCGCCAAACGGCAGCATGTCGGAATTGGCTAAACCGCGACCGCCTTCGTTCCATCCTCCCTCGCACTGGTTTGCAGCCAGAGCCCCGCCCCATAAAAAATCTTCTCTAAACATTATGGTGTCGTCCTTTCTATCAAATTCCCGGCCCACACTGTCGAACGCAACGGACTCGGCAAGTGCCGCGCAACAGCACAGTACCGTTGCGCGGCCAAGGGGTCGGACCGCGCAACGGCTGGGGAGCATATTTGTGTAGTAGCCTCTTATGCCTCGACGGATTCAACGGCCTCAGAATCGCCGCTCTTGGACTTCAACGGCATCTTCTCCTGTCCTTCAAATCCAAAAATCATCGCCAACGCAAACGTCACGGCACTGCCAGCAAGACACCCGATGGTGCCAGGGATGATATCCTGAGCAAACATGAGCACGTTCATCCATGGGAAACCAACGCCAGTGAAGATATAGACGTTGGCATGAAGAAGGCTTACCAGCAGACCACCGACAGCACCACCAATCATGTTCCAGGCAAGAGCCTTCTTGTCGCGAAACAGGATGCCGTAGATGATGGGCTCACTCACGCGACCGAAGGCATAGGTGATGAACAAGTTCCAGCCCGTGGCTCGACTCTCCTTGCCCTTAGCGCGCAGGCCATAGGCGAGCGCGATGGCAAGCGTGGTGTAGGCTACAACCGCGGTGCCGGGGTATAAGATGGCGTCGTAACCGTTCTGGAGCGCGGCGGGCAATATGGCGGTATAGATCGGCACGTGCATGCCGGTGGCGATGATCAGATTCCAGAATGCGCCGATAACCGCGGTCGCAGCGGGACCGGCAACAGAGGCGAGCCAAATGATGAAATCGGCCACAAGGCCCATGACAAATTGGACGGCAGGGCCGCAGAGGCACAGCGCGACCGGCAACATCACGAGCACCGTACCCACGGGTACGATCAGAATGCGCAACATATCAGGCGAGATCTTCTTAAAGAAGCGCTCAACATAGGACTGGGCCCAGGTGATCAAGATGACCGGAAGAACAGCCTGGGTGTAGTTGACGAGCTGCATGGGGATGCCGAAGACGCTGAAAGGCTTTCCGTCCTCAACAATAGCGAGCATGTCGGGATAAATCATCACAACAGCGATGAGCAGTGCCAGCACAGGACTCGTTTTGAACTTCTTAGCCGAGCTATAGGCGGCAAACACCGGGAAGTAGTAATACGCCGCATCGCCCACCAGGGAAAGGATCCGATACAGGTCGCTCGTTTCGGACATAAAACCGGCGCCTTCGGGCCCAAACAGAATAACGAGCATCTTGAAGATACCGGCGACACAAAAGATCGGAAGGATCGGGGTGATAGCGCCGCTCACGGCATCGAGCAGCTGATTGAAGAGGTGCTTGGGCGCCAAGCGCTCCTTCCAGCTAAGCTGAGGGCCATCGAGTTCCTCGTCAATCGATACCGTGACCTCGAATCCGCCCTGCTTACAAACCTCGTCGTAGACCTTGTCGACCGTGGGCCCGACCACCAGCTGCACCTGCCCTCCGGCGTGCACGACGCTGATGATAGACGAGATGTCCTCAAGCTTCTCATCATTCGAGAGGCTTTCATCCTTGAGGTTGAAGCGCAGGCGCGTCATGCAATGCGTAACCGAAGCCACGTTTTCCGCCCCGCCCACAGTGGAGAGAATCTGCTCTGCCACCTTTTTGTAATTTGCCATCATTGGCTCCTTTGCACAATCTTGGCTTACTGTTCGAATCGGCAAAGGTCATGCCCCGAATGGCTACGGGTTACAATCCTTTTTTGGAGATGATCCGGTTGAGATGGATCATCAGATAGAGTTCCTCCTCCTCGGAGAGCGTGGCGTCCCACGTTTCACGACAATAGGAACCGATATGCTTCACGCACTCTGCCAACTGCGGAAACTCCTCACGAAAGTTCTTGTACATCTGCATGTTGGCGCTGTTCAGCGACTCGCCGGCTTGAATGCGCTTGAACAGGTACCGCAGATGCGTGGCGAAGCGGGTGAAATCAAAGGAATCGCGGTCGACAATAATGCGGAAATCGCTTTCGAGAATCTCGATAACGTCCTCGAGCATATCGTCGAACTGCTTTGCGGGCTCGGCCGTGGCTTTGACGGCTTCAACAACCCGTGCGTTCACGAGATTCATCGCAATACTGGCAATCTCATCCTTGGGAAGCCGCTCTCCGAGCTCCTTCTCGAGTCGCATGACGATAAACTGGGCAGCCTTGTATTCCTTCGGATACGTCTCCCGCACTTCATAGGCAAGAGGCATCGCGATGCGGACCCCCTTTTGGGCTCGCGCAACGGCAAACGACAGGTGATCAGCCATGAACAGCGTCGCATTGGTCGAGAGGTCGTAGGGCAGTTCGTTGGCAACGATGTCCATAACTTTCGCCGCAAACATCACGATATCCGAGGGAAGATCCCTCATGACATCTTGTCCTTTAGGATCAATGTCGTAAAACGTATGCTCGATTTTAGAAAGAGGGAGCTCTCGAGGAAAATCTCCGCCGAAACCGACGCCCCTGCCCATGGCGATGACATCTCGCCCCTGTCCGTCACGGCAAAGAACCGCGTTGTTATTAAGCTTTTTAATTGCAAGCATGGTGAACCTCCTTTCAAGAACACTCACAGAAAAAGGCATGATAACCAATAGCAGTGCTATTGCGGTCATGCCTTACGTAACAATCCGTGTTGTATTGCTCTTGGGCATGCCTCCACACAGGAGTAACAATCCAAGATGCAGAATGCATTATAGCGCTCTCCCCGCCCCGGGGACCATCGGGCTGGCGAACGGTAGATGTCGGCCCGCCAGCGGCCACATCGAGCAGATGGGCGTGCTTCGATCCCGAGCCTAGCCTAGGATGCGGGCCATGCGCGCCTTGAACTCGGACAGAAAGCGCGGGGCGTCCACGGTGAGTGCCACAAGCGCGCTCTTGTCGGGGTCGGACAGGCGATGCTCGTCGCAGATAGTGCGGCCGCGATACTCGCCGAGCAGGTCGACGCGCAAGTTGCAACCAAGTGCGCCCACGAGCGTGGGATCAATCGCCACGGCAACGGCAAGCGGATCGTGCAGCGCGCAGCCGCCCAGGTAAGGGGCGTTCATCTCGTACGAGCCAATGTAGTGCTCGACCATACTCGCAAATGCGCAGCCCGCCATGGTGCCCGAGCCCGTCCAACCGGCAATGTCGCGGCGCG
>CAJLLN010000100.1:0-6077 GCA_905207495.1 uncultured Collinsella sp.
GCTTGTAGCTCACGCCGCCCACGACGGTCACGGCAACATGGCCGGTGACGTCGGCGATTTTGCTTGCGACCTCGTCGATTTGCTGGGCAAGCTCGCGCGTAGGGGTGATGACGAGCATCACGGGGCCGCGGCCGTTGCCCTCGGGCTTTTTAACACCGCGACGGCGGTTGCGGCCGCCGCGCTCGCGCACGGGTTTGGGAGGAGCGATGTGCTCCAGATTGTTCATGGTCGGCAGCAAAAAGGCAGCCGTCTTGCCGGTGCCGGTCTGAGCGGCGGCAAGCAGGTCACGGCCCTCGAGCACTACGGGGATCGAGCCGGCCTGCACGGGCGTGGGCGCCGTGTAGCCCAGGTTCTCGATAGCACGGAGTATCTCGTCGGAAAGGCCCAGCTCATCAAAGGCGGGCAGGCTCTCGGTAGCGGACTCGACGGCCTGGGCGGCACTGGCCTCATCGGCGGCATCGAAGGCTGCCTGGGTCATGGTCTCGCGGGCCTCGTCCAGGATCTCGGCGTCGGTGACGTCGGATACAGAATTACGCATATGTTGTTGTTCCTTATCTGCACGCGCAATGGGCGCGGCATGCGGCCGCGCGGGCGTGCTTGGTAGTGCGCTAATACATACAAAAACGGGTGCGCACAGAGAGGACGTTGCTCAGCACGCTGGCGATCGCTTTGGCAGCCCTATCACGCGCCGTCCAGACGCAGCGGCCCTAAGCGATGGAGCAGATTCGCCGCCGGTTAGTATACCCGTACTCCGTATGCCCCCACGTAAACCACAGATGACGAGGCGGACGAGGTGGGCCCGGCTGATTATCTCAATCTGTAACATCTACAGGGCAAATCTTCCTCTACGTGTTACAGATCGAGACAAACGGTCGACACGGTTCACAAACGTCTCAATCTGTAACAGTTATCGAGTAAAATCGGCCCTAATTGTTATAGATCAAGACAGAGGGGGATTTCCGTTCAATCCAAACCAAATCTCTCGCTCTTCCTGCAATTTCGAACATGTGGCCTATAATGTTGCTTTGGTTACGCTATATATTGCGCAGCCATTTAATACGTCGCCCACCGGGGGCCATTAATTCCTATCGCCATATTGGCTAGGAAGCAATCAAAGGAGGTATCCGTGGCAGCAGAGACGCCTTGCTCGGTCCTCTATAACGATATTCGCTCGTTCGGCGGTCTTAAACATCTCGAGATCGCCCGAATGCTCATCAATGGAAACTCTTATCTCGGCAGTACCCTGCTCGAGAAATGCTCTTCCAACCGCTCGTATCTCACCCGTTACATCGTCCATCGCAAGCCTGACCAGTGCGCGCCCTCCATCTACAGCGACTTTACTGTCACCACGCTCAACCTTTCCTCGGCAATCTGCAGCAAGCTCGGCGGCGGCGAGTCCGCCTATCGGGCAATCGCCGAGCACTATCGCGGTCCGGCCGCCAACGAAATGATGTCGGCTCTCGCCAGCTACAAGCTGGACAGCCGCCTATATGCAAATGCCCTCAATCGCATCGACAACTTTGACGGCAATGCCGTGCGCGAGAAAAGCACGCTTTACCTTATGCTCTTTGTGGCAACGGGGGCGCTCGCCGATCCCGTTCAGGGCGTGGCCACCGTCGAGCGCTTTTGCGACAGCAAGACGGGCGAGCACTTTGGCACCACCGAAACTACCGTCGGACGTGGCTTTATGAGCAGCCTGGAGCAGCCGCGCACCGTCGCCCCCAACCTCGGTCTGCTCAGAACCCATGCCGACAACTGCGCCGACATGCAAATCCATCCCCTCACACGCGATCCGCGCGGCACCGTAATTGGTTCTTTGCCCAAAACCTCGCCCAGCATCACCGATGTGGGCGCCGACGCATCGCGCGAGCATCTTCGCATTTGGCTTGAGGGTGAGCACTGGTACGCCCAGGGCCTTGGATCGACCAACGGCACGGTACTCGAATCGGGTGCAGGCAACGGCGATATTGTGATTGAGCCGCCGCGCGACCAACGCGAGCCCGGCAAGATCTATCCCCCAGTGGAAATCGAAAACAGCGACAGGCTCCATCTGGGTCTCTACACGACATTCCTTGTCATTGTGGACTAGCGCGGACGGCGATCGAAAGACGGTCGCCGTCCGTCTTTCGTCTTCTACCTTCTGCGTCGTAAACGACAATGCTCAGCGGTATACGTGGGCAGTGCGGCTATCATGGTATTTTACCGATATCCGCACTGCTCACGTATACGTGCGGCAACCCATGCCAGACAAAGGAACGCCATGGATACTACCGATAGCGCCTATGGCGACAAACTCATCCGTCTCGATACGTTCGATACCGCCGTGGCGGTCGACCCCAGCGCCGAGGACGACGCCAAACGTCGGTTTATGACGCTTATTCTCCAGACGGCCCACCGCAACAACGGCAACATCGGGCACGTGCTGCGCGCGACCAACACGAGCGGCGAGGTCTTTGCCGTCAAGCTACTCAAGGACAACGCTATCCTTTCCGGCCAAGCCCCCGACCGCTCCGCCGAGCAATCGGCCGCGCACCTGGCCAACACCGCCGCGCTGTTCGAGGAGTACCGTCATCTGTGTACCGTCTCGTACCTGCGCGGATTTCCGCGCGTCTATGGCTACGGCTCGTGAGAGGATGACCCGCTCATCCTCATGGAGTGGGTCGAGGGCACCTCGCTCAAGCAGGCGCTGCCCCTGCTTCCGCACGACGCCTCGGGCGGGCTGACCACCCAGATGGTCGCCGCCGTCGGAAACGCCGTGCTTCGTGCGCTCTTGATGACCCAAAGCCTCGTGAATCCGGTCATCCATCGCGATCTGTCGCCCGCCAATATCATGTTCCGCACCACCAGCCGAACGCTCGAGCAGCAGATTGCTGATTGCTCCTTTGACCCCTGCCTCATCGACATGGGCTCCGCGACCATGGCTCTCGGCGACGACACGATCACCCGGCGCGCCGACATCTGGCGCTTTGCCACGCCCGCATACGCCGCGCCCGAGATGCTCACGCAGGATATCGAAGGCATCGCGGCCCTTCGCCGTTCGCCGGCAATCGACGTCTATGCGCTTTCGAGCATTTTGTACCAGCTCTACAGCGGTCGCAAACCGTTTGACTTTGAGTCGACGGACGCCGCTGCAACCGGCTCGTTCTATCTCGTAAAGACCAAGACCAAGCCGGCACCGCTCGAGCCGCGCTGCGAGGGCGATGAGGCGCTCGTCCAAATCATCATGAAGGGTCTCTCAGTCGAGCAGTGCGATCGCCCTACCGAGCAGCAGATGCTCGAGGTGCTCTCGACATACCTCACCGACGCCGAATCCGAGGGCCGCGAGGGCGCGGGCAGTGACGCCGCAATCGACATCGACTCCGGTACGCACCTTAAGGTCGACGTCGCCGGCGAGCGCGCGCGAGAGATTCTGGAGCAGGCCCGGCACGATGCCATGACCCGCCGCCGGTTTATTATCGGTGGCGTCGTTGCAGCCGTTGCGGGGCTCAGCGTCGTTGGGGCGGCGACCCATGGCTTTGGCATCCCCGACTACCTGGACGGCATCCGCGGTTCGCTTGACGACTACACCTGGGATCAGCTGCAGGAGATTTCGCTCAAGATTAAGGCCGCCGAGACCCGTAGCGAGGCACGCGAGATTGCCAAGCGCTATCACCTGCTCGATGCCGATGGGCGTATCCCCTATCCGTGTACCAAGCGTGTCACGCTCACCAACGGGCTGCAGGTTGGCGCGCAGCTTGTGGGCATCCGCCACGATGAACTTCTGGACGGGACGGGCAAGGCCGGACTGACGTTTATGTTCGATGCGGGTATTGCCGAGCGCAACGCTGCGGCTGAACCGCCGAGCGCCGGCTGGGCAGATTGCGAGCTGCGGGAATGGCTCAACGGCGACGGCCTTAAGCTGCTGCCCAACGAGTTGCGCGCACTCATCAAATCTGTCAAAAAGATCTCGAATAACGCTGGCGCCGCCAACAGTGCATCGTGTCTGAGCGAGTTGCCCGCAACCCTTTGGCTGCCCGCCATGGTCGAGTTGTGCGGTACGCAACCGCCCGATTCGTTTGCCAAGGACTATCACTACCTGGCAGACATCTACAACGGCGAGGGCAAGGAGTATCAGCTCTTCCGCGAGCTCAAGGTGAGCCCGTATTCCACGAACGAGACGATGGTCCGCCAGTAGAAGGGCAAGGACACCTGCTGGTGGGAGCGCACGGTGAGCCCCGACTCATCGGAGACCGAAGGCACGCTCTACATAAACCGTGTGGGCCACGACGGCGACGCCTTTACGTACGCAACGCCTGCGGACAACCCCAAGAAGCGGACCTGTGTGATCCCCGGGTTCTGTATCTAGGCGGCGGGCGTCTTGCCGTGACGGGACCCCTCCCCGGCAATTGTCTCGATCTGTAACACTAGCTCGGCAGATACAGGTCTAGATGTTACAGAACGAGACAAACCCCAACCCCGCGAGACAACATCTCAATCTGTAACATCTAGCAGGCAAAACGGTCCTCAGATGTTACAGATTGAGATGATTGGTTGGGACGGTCCATCGGCCAACCAACCACCCTCATCTGTAATGAAAAGTCATACATTCCAACTATTACTAGACACCCCCAGGGGGTATGGGTATATAGTATCGGATGGTTAACATTTCCGACACTACGTCACAGAAAGGAGAAGCCATGGCTCAAGATAAGTTCGACGTGGGCGGCATGACGTGCGCCGCCTGCCAGGCGCATGTGGACCGCGCCGTGAGCAAGCTCGACGGCGTCCAAAGCGTCGCGGTCAACCTGCTTGCCGGCTCCATGCTGGTCGACTACGACCCCGCGCAGGTCACCCCCGATGACATCTGCACCGCCGTCGATCGCGCGGGCTACTCGGCCTCACCCGTCGACGCGGGCACCGGTGCCGCCGGCTCAAACGGCAGTGCGCAAGCCAGGTCCGGCGCCGCCCATATGGAGTCGCCCACCAAAAAGCTGGAGGCCGCCACCTCCGCCATGCGCACCCGCCTCATCATCTCGATCATCTTCCTCATCCCGCTGTTCTACATAGGCATGGGGCACATGCTCGGTTGGCCACTGCCCGGCGTCTTCACCGACCACACCCACAGCATGACGCTCGCGCTCACCGAGCTCGTCCTGCTCATCCCCATCGTCTACGTCAACGACGCGTACTTTATCAACGGGTTTAAATCACTCGCGCACGGCGCGCCCACCATGGACGCCCTCATCGCCGTCGGCGCCACCGCGTCCATCGCCTGGTCGCTCTACGCCATGTTTATCATGGCCGACCAGCTGGCCGCGGGCCAGGTCCACGAGGCCATGATGACGGGCATGGACAATCTGTATTTTGAGAGCGCCGGCACGATCCTGTCGCTGGTCACCGTGGGCAAATACCTCGAGACGCGCAGCAAGTCCAAGACCGGCGGCGCCATCGAGGCGCTCATCGACCTGGCGCCCAAGACCGCGACCATCGTGGCCGACGACGGCACCGAGACCGCTGTGGACGTCGACGCCATCCTTCCCGGCCAGGTGCTGCGTGTGCGCCCCGGCGAGTCCATCCCTGTCGACGGCGTCGTACTCGAGGGCGCTTCGGCCGTGGACGAAAGTGCGCTGACCGGCGAGTCTATCCCCGTGGAGAAGACCGCCGGCGACACCGTCAACGCCGCCACCGTCAACCGCACCGGATCGTTTACCTTCCGCGCTACGCGTGTGGGCGCCGACACGTCGCTCGCCAAGATTATCCAGCTCGTCGAGGACGCCAACGCCACCAAGGCGCCCATCGCCCGCATGGCCGACAAGGTCGCCGGCGTGTTCGTGCCCGTGGTGTTTGTAATCTCTGCCGTAACTTTTGTGGCGTGGATGGTGCTGACCGGAAGCATCAACGAAGCGCTCACCTCCGCCGTGGCCGTGCTGGTAATCAGCTGCCCGTGCGCGCTGGGCCTGGCCACGCCCGTCGCCATTATGGTCGGCACCGGCAAGGGCGCCGAGATGGGCATTCTGTTCAAGAGCGCCGAGGCGTTGGAGAACCTGCGCAGCGTGGGCACCGTGGTGCTCGATAAGACGGGAACGGTCACTCGCGGC
>CAJLLN010000101.1:0-6047 GCA_905207495.1 uncultured Collinsella sp.
CGGGCTCCGGCGCAGCGGGGGCGGTGTATGCATCGAGCGGCACGGGTTCCGGCGTGGGCGGCACGGGTACCGCGGCGTTCTTTTCCCAGGGCAAGGGCTGGGTCATGGGCGACTCCTCATCTGACGGACGGCGCGCCTGCGGGCGGCGCCATAGTTTGAGCCGTACCAGTATACCGAGCCGCGCGGACACCGGCGCAAATCACACCACGACTCCGTGCGCCACCGTCAGGCCCGCCCCAGCGGATTTGGTGCAATGGGGTCAGGTTAGTCTGCACCAATCTATTGACAATCACGAAACCGCCGATGTCATGGCAGCAGCAGCGAGCGACGGTCAGGGCGAACAAATTGGCATGAAAAGGGGGCGGCATAGACCTTTTGGTCATGCCACCCCCTTTGAATGACAAGTTGTCGCCCTGGCCGCCGCGCAGCGTCGACTAAGTTAGAGGCCGAGCATCGGCTCCAGAACGAAGAAGTATGCGAGCACTACGATGCCCAGGATGATGCGGTAGGCACCGAAGCACTTGAAGTCGTGACGGCGGACGAAGCCCATGAGCCACTTGATGGCGATGAGCGAAACCACAAAGGCCACAACGCAGCCCACGCCCAGGATAGCGACCTCGTTGGCACCGAACGTGCCGCCCTTGATGAAGTACTTGACCAGCTTGAGCGCACTCGCGCCAAACATGACCGGGATGGCCAGGAAGAACGTAAACTTGGACGCCACCGAACGCGTGCAGCCCAAAAGCAGGCCGCCGATGATGGTAGAACCGGAGCGAGACGTACCAGGCACCAGCGAAAGCACCTGGAAGCAGCCGATACCCAGCGCAGTCTTCCAGCTCAGGTCCTCGAGCGTGGCGATGGAGCCAAAGTCCAGATTCTCGTCATCGTCCTCATCCTCAGCGGTAGCCGCGGCGGGCGCCGCAAAGTGCGCACCGGCGGGACGTCCACCCGACACCACAGCACGCGAACCAAACGAACCGGCAACGGCCATTTCCTCGCGCTTGCTCGCGCGCCAGTTCTCGATCACGATAAACAGCACGCCGTACACAATGAGCGCCAGCGCCACGACGGGAGCATTGTAGAAATGCTCCTCCATCCAGTCGTTAAGCGGCAGACCGATCGCCGCGGCGGGAATGCAGCCGAGCACAATCTTGCCCCACAGCACCCAGGTGTCGCGACGGCCCTCCTTGCCCTTGCTGGGCGAGAACGGATTGAGCTCATGGAAGAACAGCACACAGACGGCCAGAATGGCGCCGAGCTGAATCACGACCAGGAACATATTCCAGAACGTCTCGCTCACGTTCATCTTGACGAACTCGTCCACCAAGATCATGTGACCGGTCGACGAGACGGGCAGCCATTCGGTGATGCCCTCGACCAGGCCCATGAAGGCAGATTTTAGAAGCTCGATGATATCCAAAGGGACCCCCTCGTTAGACACCCGCCGATATTGTTCTGCGGACGGTGCGGGCGATGTCCCATTATCAACCGTTCGGGCGCGTCTGCGCCCACCCTTACCAAAAAACTCGTCCGTTCACAGAATTGCGAGCGGTCAAACCCAAATCCTTGGGTATAACTGCAACAAGATAAAGTGTTCGGCGGCCAACGCGCCCGCGCCCGCCCGATGCACGAGCCCCGCGCCCGTGCGATAGACCAAGGAGGAAACCATGAACGAGGGCTACACCAAGGTATTTGTTTCACTCGATGGTACTGAGCAGCAGGATTTTGTGCTCGCACGCGCCATCAAGGTCGCCGCGAACAACGGCGCCAAGCTAATCATCGGCCACGTTATCGATTCCACGGCGCTCGAGAGCGCCGGTTCCTATCCGGTCGATCTGGTCAACGGCCTAGAGGAGGCATTTAAGAACTCCATCGCCAAGCAGCTCGAAGAGGCCAAGGCCAATCCCGATATTCCCGAGGTCGAGGTCATGATTCGCGCCGGCCGTATTCGCGAGACGCTCAAGGACGAGATGCTCGACGTGGTTAAGCCCGACCTGGTGCTCTGCGGCGCCCGCGGCCTGTCCTCGATCAAGTATGCGCTCCTGGGCTCGATTTCGACGTTCCTGCTGCGCAATACGGACTGCGACATCTTGGTCGTGAAGTAGCGTTGCTCCCACCGGCCGCGGGGCCTGCGGGGTTTCCACGGGCACGTCCTCGCCGCGTTGCGGCTGCGGGATGTGCCCTTAGGAAACCCCTCCCGGCCCCGCGGCCTTCGCAGCCTTACTTCAACGAGTTGTCTGATAGAAAGATGGTGTGCCGCCCCGTTTGGGGCGGCACGTTTTGTTTGGAGCGGTGCGTTTTTGTTATAAGGCGATTCTGCTTAGACGAGCTTGCACTTCTGGAATGATCTTCTCGAACATTACCTCCGCCTCGGGAAAACCCTCTTCTTTAAGACCGCGCGCGGCGTCTCTTAGCGCGTCTGGAACCTCATTGCAGGTATCAGCAATCATTCCAGCAACAATTCCCCCGGGCAAACCCGCCCCAATTATTTGGCTCATCACCGACCCGCGCGTTACGTCGTCAATCTTGCGGCTCCCACCAAACGAGACGCCCATCTCGCGAACGAGACTGGGGTAAACCGTTGTGCACAGCACGTCATAGAGCGGCGCCAACCTCACCTGCTTCCAACTTTCGTCCCACACGAGCGACCAATTCTTTAGATGGTTATCGCAGTTACCTACGGCATAGTCGAACAGCTGGTTATAGCCGACAAGGAACCTGTCCTCCATTTGATTCGTCGACGCCCTTCGCACCGCATCGACGATAAGTCCCAGGTAATTGACGCCCGTCGGCTCATATTTAAGCTCACGCGAGATGCCCTTGGCCTGACAAACATCTTCCTGGTGCAAACGGTATGGAATTGGCAATCCGTCAACCGAGCGTCCGGCATTAGGCATTACTCGGTCAAAGCGCTTCACGGCGATAATTGGCTCAGCATCTTCAACTCGGATAAGAAAACACTCTTCGGCCGATAGGTCCATCAGAGAGGCGGCTCTCACGCACATTGCTTCGCACACCGTCTCACCCGGGAACGTTTTGGATCCCGCCTTGAGAATGTGCGTAGATGGAGCCGCTCCATGAGGCAGGTACCATCCGCCACATGGGTCATCGCCCGTATGGTAGAGACCAACCTTCGCCTGAGCACCTGCAAGGGAGATTCGGCTCTCTAGCGCTAAATCAAAAGCAACCTCCGCCGGTGCGTATGCCAGCCCGCTTAGCTGTTCCTCACCTATCTCTTCATAGCCCATTTCGAGACTGTCGCCCGAAGGCTCTCGCGTCAAAACCAGAGCGCCGACGGGTTCATCGCGGACCAAATCGAGTACCTTAAAGTAATCTCCGCGTTCCGCTCGCGCCCTTTTCTCAAGGTCCCTGTTGAGCTGCCCCTCCGGAATGATGCCGGAGAAAAAGGAGCCCGTTGCGTCCGGACTAAATGCCTCAGCCGTCAACGGCAGCGAGATCGAAATCGGGGCCGCATCACCACTCTGGAGATATTTGGGGCTATAGGTGAATATCGGAAGTCCCGCGTTTTCCTCCAATATGCCAACCAGCTGGTAAGACCCATTAAACTCACGGTGAACGAACAGCGTACCGTCCATTATTTCCCCCTCACCTTCAGAATAAAATCGATATCCACGATGGAGGCGTAATCGAAAATGACACCAATTTCGACCGTTGTCCGTCCCCGCTCGATATCACCAATCACACGAAGGCTGCGACCCGTCATAGTCGCGACGTCACGTTGAGTCAAGCCAAGCTCACGCCTTCTGAGCCTAAGGGCCTTCCCTATCTCGGCGGGATCGAAAACCGTGCGCTCCGAGAAAGCGACTTCCGACGGTTTGAGCTTGATGCGCCCATCTAGCTTTTTAATCGTTGTCACCGTTCTCATGATGCCTCCAGCTATATTCCCGTTCGTGAACATAGTATAAACCTGTAGCACTATGTTCATGTACGGGAATATAGCGTTGACTACATTAGCAATGTTCCTGTTCAGGAATATAGCTGCCGAAAAGCCTGATTTCTTCTTAAATGGGAAAATCCTGAACGGCTACGCCATACGAGCTGGCTACTCAAAGTATTGGAACTTGTTGGTTGAGAAGGCGAATGTTACGACGAAGCCTTTGCCGGAGTCGGATGCTGCGGTGACGTCGATGCCTATCTTGGAGCACAGACGCGCCACCAGGTAGAGGCCGATGCCCGTTGCGCGCTTGGTGGTGCGGCCGTTGTCGCCGGTAAAGCCCTTCTCGAACACGCGCGGCAAGTCGGCCGCGCTCACGCCGCAGCCGTTGTCCGCGACGGTAAGCTCGATGCGCTCGCTTGCCAGACCCTCGTCCAGCAACGCACCCGAAAACACGATCTTTGCGCCGTCCTCACGCGCATATTTAATGCTGTTCTGAATGAGCTGGCCCAGAATAAACTCGAGCCACTTCTCGTCGGTAAAGACCTCAAAGTCGAGGTTCTCGCACACCGGCGCCACGTGTGCCGCGATGAGCTCGCGCGCATTGGCCTTGATTGCGCCCGTCACCAGAGCCTTGAGGTTCCAACGTCGAATCAGATAATCGCGCTCCACAACCTCCGAGCGCGCACAGTAGAGCGCCTGGTCGATATAGCGCTCCACGCGGGCAAGCTCGCGACCGAGGTCATCTACGCGCGACAGATCATCTTCGCTGCCGTCCAGGTTTTCCAAAATCAGATGGGCTGCCGCCAGGGGCAGCTTGGCCTCGTGGACCCAGCTCTCGATATAGTCGCGATAGTCATCGGTCTGGCGCCGGCCTTCGGCAACCTCGTCACAAGCGGCTTTGCCCACCCGGCGCAAGACCTCGTACTCGAGCTCGCCCTCGGCATAGGTCGGGCATTGCACCATCTCCTGCACCCATGCGGGACTCTCGAGCTCCTCTGCCGCGCGCTCCAACTGACGCAGAAAACGGCGACGGCGAGCGTACTCGATCACGATGCCGAGCATACCGAAGACAAAGGACACGCCAACCGCCACGACCACGATAGAAACGGGTGCGCCGGCGACCGTCAGCACAAAGCAGCTCAGCAGCACGCCGCACGTCCACACGGCGACGGGAAGCAGTGCATCTTTAAAAAACTTGGCAAACGACATGACCGGCCCCTAGACCGAATAGCCTTGGCCGCGATGCGTGGTCAAATACCCCTTGATGCCGATTTTTTCGAGCGTGGTGCGCAGGCGGTTGATGTTGACGGTGAGCGTATTGTCGTCCACGAAGGCGTCGGAGTCCCACAGGTCCTGCATGATGGCCGAGCGCGAGACAATCTTGCCCGCACGGCTCAGAAGCAGCGAGAGGATACGCAGCTCGTTTTTGGTGAGCTCGGTACTGGTGCCGGTTTGCATGTTGGTGACCATGGAGCGAGCGAGATCGAGCTCCAGGCCCTTGTGGACAAGTGTGCTGCGCTCGCCCGCCGCCGCGGTACGACGCAGCAGTGCGTTGATGCGCGCCACGAGCACGCGCGCACTGTAGGGCTTGGGAACAAAGTCATCCGCGCCGAGCGTCATGGCCATGACCTCATCAATCTCGGTCGCGCGCGAAGTGAGGACGATGATGGGAACCTCGGAATCGCGGCGAACCTCATGGCAGATGTGCTGGCCGTCTTTGACAGGGAGCGTGAGGTCGAGCAGCACCAGGTCGGGCGCGGCGGCGAGAATATCACGCGAGACATGCTCAAACGATTCGCAGGCCTCGATTTCAAACCCGGCGCGGGCAAGGATGTCGATAAGCTCACGACGAATGGGCTCGTCGTCCTCAACGATATAGATTAGCGCCATGGATTCCGCCCCCCTCTTGGTTGTCTTGCCCCATTATGACCGCGGATCCGCAGATACGCGCCTCACGCGGCACCAAAGTGACAGAACTGTTCGCGAGTGGCAGAGGCTTGCCTCTCGCTCGCGACGAGCACGGGAATTAAATGAGTTTTTAATCCCCGTCCCAGAAACATCATTTAGCGGCGGGCACGGAGCTTTTCGTAGCCTTCGGCGAAGAAGGCGACCGTGGCGGCGTCGGAGTCGGCGGCGTCGGAGTCGGCGG
>CAJLLN010000102.1:0-6034 GCA_905207495.1 uncultured Collinsella sp.
CACGGCCGCGGGCGAGGCCTACGAGCAGGGCGATGCCGCGCCGGTGGCTCCCTCCACGGATGCTCCCGCGTTTGCGAGCCGCAAGTACACGTTCGAGGCGCAGCGTGAGAGCGCCTCGACCGCATGGCCCAAGGTGCCCTTTACTGAGCAGATGCGCGACGAGGGCTACACCATCCTGTGCCCGCAGATGGCGCCGATCCACTTTGACCTGGTCAAAGAGGTGTTCCGTGGTGCTGGCTACAACTTGGAGCTGCTGCCCTCGACCGATCACGACGCTGTCGAGGCCGGCCTGCGCTACGTGAACAACGACATCTGCTATCCGTCGATCCTGGTGACGGGCCAGATCATGGAGGCCATCGAGAGCGGTCGATACGACCTGTCCAAGACGGCCGTGGTCATCAGCCAGACCGGCGGCGGCTGCCGTGCCACTAACTACATCGCGCTCATCCGCAAGGCCCTGCGCGAGAGCGGCCACCCCGAGATCCCGGTGATCTCGCTTTCGGCCGTGGCGCTCGGCGAGGACAACCCCGGCTTTAAGATTACGCCGGCGCTGCTCAAGCAAGCAGTCTACGCGGTGCTCTTTGGCGACGTGATGATGCAGATGCTCTACCGCTGTCGCCCGTACGAGGCAACGTCCGGTGCCGCCAATGCGCTCTACGAGGAGTACATGGCGCGCGCCCGCAAGCTGGCGCCCAAGTTCAACCGTCACAACTACACCAAGCTGTGCCGCGAGGCCATCCGCGCGTTCGACACCATGCCGCTCGTGGGCGAGGGCACCAAGCCGCGCGTGGGTGTGGTCGGCGAGATCCTGGTCAAGTTCCACCCTACGGCCAACAACCATGTGGTCGACGTGATCGAGCGCGAGGGCTGCGAGGCCGTGGTGCCGGGTCTGCTCGACTTCTTCCTGTACTCCATGAGCAACGCCGAGCTGCAGAAGGACGAGCTGGGAAGCTCCGCTACCACGCGCGCTGGTATGCAGGCGCTCATCAAGCTCGTGGACTGGATGCGTACGCCGGTGGAGGAGATGCTCGAAAAGTCCGAGCGCTTTGAGGCGCCCGAGCGCATCGGCACCATGGCGGACAAGGCCCGTACGGTGCTTTCGGTGTGCAACAACATGGGCGAGGGCTGGCTGCTCACGGCCGAGATGCTCGACCTGATCGACCACGGTGCGCCCAACATTATCTGCACGCAGCCCTTCGCGTGCCTGCCCAACCACGTGGTGGGCAAGGCCGTGATTAAGGAACTGCGCCGTCAGCACCCCGAGAGCAATATCGTCGCGGTGGACTACGACCCCGGCGCGTCCGAGGTCAACCAGCTCAACCGTATTAAGCTCATGATCAGCGTGGCCAAGGAGAACATGCGCGCCGGTAAGGGCTTTAAGCTCGAGAAGGTGGCGCCGCTCGCGATGGATGAGGTCACTGGCCAGATGCGTGCCCATGACGGCTGCGTGAGCTGCGGAACGGCCAGCGAGGGGGCCGTGGCGTCGGTCGCCGAGCGCCTGGGACGCGGCATTAAGAAGTAACTGGCCTGCTTTGGGCTAGATATGAGGCAAACGGGTGGCAGCCGTACCGGCTACCACCCGTTTTTGTTGGACATATGTTGCGCATATGATCTGGCTGTAGCCTTCCGCGGGCTCGTATTTCTGAAGTGCGGTGAAAAACGCGAACCTCCCGAGCACACTGCCTTTTTAGGCGCTCGTGACCTGCGGTTTTGTTGCTAAAAAAGTCCGTCTGGTCAGCGGAACTCGATTTTTCACCGCACTTCCGAAAAAGCGGTCCAGCAGCGTTAAAAGGGGCCTCCAAAATCGAGAGATAATGAACAGGTGTTGCCGTTCGCCGCAAATTACCGTCCGTTTATAGAACCCATCCCCAGCGTGCAGTCCCCTTACGGTTGAATAAATACACATCTATGGAATTACGTAAGAGAGGACCGTTCTATGAGCTACAAGACCGTTTGTGTTGCCGGCGGCGGCGTGTTGGGAAGCCAGATTGCCTTTCAGGCTGCCTACTGCGGCTTTGATGTAACGATTTGGCTGCGCAGCGAGGGCAGCATCGGCCGCACCCAGCCCAAGATCGATCATGTGCGCGAGGAGTACATCGCTGCTATCGAGGGCATGGCGGACGGTACGGGCGAGTGGTGCGCCGGTATCGCCGATAGCGGCCAGCCCTTCGACAAGGAGGCGGCACTCGCCGCCGTTGAGCGTGCCTACTCCACACTCAAGCTGGAGCTCGACCTCGCCGAGGCCGTGGCCGACGCCGACCTGGTTATCGAATCTATGGCCGAGGACACCCAGGCAAAGATCGACTTCTACAAGAAGCTTGCTCCGGTTCTCCCGCAAAAGACCGTCATCGTCACCAACTCCTCCACGCTGCTGCCGAGCACCTTTGCCAAGTACACCGGCCGCCCCGAGAAGTACCTATCGCTGCACTTTGCCAACTCCATCTGGAAGAACAACATGACCGAGGTCATGGCCCAGAGCCAAACCGACAAGCGCTATTTTGACGAGCTCGTCGACTTTGCCAACGACATTCGCATGCTGGCGCTTCCCGTCAACAAGGAAAAGAACGGCTACCTGCTCAACTCCATGTTGGTGCCGTGGCTGCTTTCGGGCCTCGGCCTGTATGTCTCGGGCATCAGCGACCCCAAGAGCATCGACCTCGCATGGACGCGCGGCACCGGCGCTCCCAAAGGTCCGTTCCGCGTGTTCGACACGGTGGGCATCCAGACGGCCTACAACATCGTTATGCAGTATCAGAAGGTCCCGGGCCTGGTGAGCCCGTTGCTCAAAAAGATGATGATGCCCTACAACTTTAAGGCTATGGCGTCCGTCCTCAAGAAGATGCTCGACGAAGGCAAGCTGGGCGAAAGCTCGGGCGAGGGCTTCTTCAAGTATTAAAAAATGACCTCTCGGGGACGGAGGAAAACGGATCATTTTCGTCCGCCAACAGTGAGAAGATGGATCCAGAAATAGAAAGGAGTGGCAATGGGCCGGCTCGGGCTTTGAGGACAAGTTGCTGCAGGCCCAGGGCGATTTTTCGCTCAACGCGGGCCAGCACAGCGTGACGTATCTGCCGAGTTCTGACACGGCAACGACCGGTCGCTATCAGGTGCTGCTATACGACAACAACTTTGGTGCGGCCGAAAGCTATCCCAAGTTCGACTGGGGCCAGCTGGGCTCCGCGGTGGTGACCGACTACAACAAGGGCACGCATTCGTTTGGGCGCATCTTTACAGTGGACAAGACGGCGCGCACCTACGAGCTTGAGGACCAGATCGCCGTGCCGTTTTCGGGCTATGTGAGCAGTGCGCAGCGCGTTGGCGATTCAAATAGCATGCTCGTGGCATCGGGCCAGGCCAAGACCTTCACCGAGTACGATCGGCACGGTCTGGCCATCATCACCTACGAGATGGAAGCCGAAAAGTACATCTACCGCGTGTGCAAGTACGAGCTGTAGGGCCGTGCTTAGGTTTGACCAATGGAGTATGAAAACACGCCGTTCGCCGATGCCCCCTCCGCGAGTGGCAGCCATATGGTTTGATGTCAGAAACATATAGTTGTCGCCAGCCTACTGGCGACGTTCCCCCTGATATCGGAGGCTCCAGGTATGTTTCGCGCTCCGTCAAACAACTATCGGTTGGGCTAACATGGGTCGCCGTGCTACTTCGATAACCCTTGCAGTGGTCTGCCTGGCTGTGCTCCTGGGCGCTACAGGGCTGTTTGCTATAAGCCGAGAAACGTCCTATATGCAGGAATGCGCTTCCGAAGGGTTTGCCATTGATGGTTACTATCGGGATGACAAAACGAGTCTGGAAATTCTGGCCTTTCTTGAGGAGGATGGCTGTCGATGGCAACTGGTCAACAAAGACGGAAGCAGCGTTGACGGGCAGTTTAAGCGTACGGATGACCCCAACATCCTGATATTAAAGAAGGAAAACGGCGAAGAATTCGGCACGATTCACGTTGCGTATATATCGCGCCGGCGCGATCAGGGCCAGCTCTATCTATTTAGAGATAGCAAAGTGACCCGATTTTATCTGGTGAGCACTAAACCTGCGTTTACGGTGGAGTCGGGCGATGTCGATCTGGACAGTTGATTCACGGCAATAAAGCAGCGAGCGGGGCGCGGGCACGAACTGCACCCCGCTATTTGCTCGTGTCCGTATCGCGTCTGCGCCTCGTCGTAACTTGCGTCTGTGTGAGCATTCATCCCGCGCCGGCATCACTTCACATCGAACTCCACGCGATCGAGTTCGGGCACGTTGAGGTCGATGAGCTTGCGGGCGACGTGACGGTCGTGCGCCCCAAGCGCCTCGCTTGTCGTCACATGGGCGACAATCTCGCGCTCGACGATGCCTTCCTCATCGCCCTCGGCAGCCGAGGTCTCGACGGCGACGGTGTAATCCTTAAAGCCTGGCAGCACCGCCGCAAGCTCGCGCGTGGTTTCGGTCACGCCGTAGCCGTCCTGCACGCCGGCCTGCGCCGAGCCAATGGAACCCGCCGTCATAACGATGCAGGGGATGGCAAAGACTACCGTGCCCACAATGATGCGGCGGCGCACCTTGCGTGATAGCTCGTCGACCTCGGCATCTTCCTCGGCAGTCACAATGCCGTCGCCGTTGAGGTCGCGCTTGAGCGGCACGCGCAATAGAAGCAGCACGGCTTCGGCAGCCAGCGCGATAAAGACCACGTTGATGCCAAACTCATAAAGCGCCGAGAGAAACAGCGACCCACTTGCGATGGCGATGCCATAGCCCGCCGCGCACAGGGGCGGCATCAGCGCGGTTGCCACGGCCACGCCGGCGATGAGCGTGGCGGGTTCCTGGTCGCGCGAGTTGCCCAGGCCACCCGCAAAGCCGCCCGCGAGCGCGACGGCAAGGTCCCAAACAGTCGGTGTCGAGTTGTCGATGATGGCGGCCGTGGTGGTGCCAAGGGGCGAGAGCTTAAAGTACAGCGTGGACGTGACCAGGCAAAAGGCCATCTGCAGGGCAAGACCGGCGACGGCCTCAAGGGTAATCTCGCGGTCAAGCGTGGCGATGCCGTATGCCATGGCAAGGACCGAGCCCATGAGCGGGCAGATGAGCATGGCGCCCACGATGGCAATGTCCGAGTCGATATCGAGGCCGATGCTCGCGATGAGCATGGCGATGATGAGGATGCACAGGTGAGAGCCGGTCAGGCGCGCCCCGTTTACAAAGCGCTTGCGAATCACGTGATAGGGCGCGCGTCCCTCGCGAATGTTGAATGCCCGCTTTAGAAAGCGGCTTGCGTTCTCCATGGCCTCGCTGTGGGCGGGGCGGATGCCATGGCGCCGATGATGGCGCTCGCGCAGTCGCTTGAGCTGTTGTTTATCGAGTTCCATGTCCACCTCGTTCTGGCACGTGCCGCGTATCCCGCCCGTCGTCTTTACTCTACACCGCGTTGAGCGAGGTGTCAGACAGGGTTTGTTGACCTGGAAGTCAGGCCAATCGGCATGACTAAAAACGCCGTGAGGATCATAAGAGTCAAATAGACAAAAAAGCGCGGGGCCGGATGGTCTCCGACCCCGCGCTCTGCACGGGTGCGTTGTTATTGGGTTTAGCCCAGCAGGCTCAGGCCAACAGAGACAAACGCCAGGATAACGCCGACGATAGACTCGCCGCCCAGCAGGCCGCTGGCGACAACCAGGCCCTGCTCCTGGAAGGCGGCGTCCTTGGCGGCCTTCTCCTCGTCCGAAAGACCGGCCTCGGCGTCGCGGTGAGCGGCCCACTTGTCGTAGGCGAGCTTAACGCAGGAGCCCAGGAAGGCCGTGAGCGACATGTAGAACGGCAGGTACACGCCCAGGCCGATCATCATGGCCGGAATGCCGAGCCAGTACATGACGATGCCGGCGATAAAGCCGCCTGCGAACCACGGTACGCTCGGGATGCCCGAGACCATGGTGGCGACCACGCTTGCCTGTGCGGCAACAAAGCTCTTGTCGGGGCCAAAGGCGTCCGGGCCATAGGCGGTGACGAGCGCGAGCATGACGGCGGCGGCGACCAGGGCGCCTACGAT
>CAJLLN010000103.1:0-6032 GCA_905207495.1 uncultured Collinsella sp.
CCGCGAGAGGCGCGCCCTCGGGGACGTCGAGCTCGTAGTGCCAGCCCTCCTGCTCAAAAATGGTGGGCTTGGTGTAGATGGCCGGGTTGAACACCGCGTCCAGGTACACGTCCATCAGGTTGTACAGGTCCTGCTCGTTGGTGGTGGCAACGGGGTAGATGGTCTTGTCGGGGTAGGTCATGGCGTTGAGGAACGTCTGCATGGAGCTCTTGATCAGGTCGACAAACGGCTCCTTGACGGGGAACTTAGCCGATCCGCACAGCACCGAGTGCTCAAGAATATGGAACACGCCGGTGGAATCGGCCGGCGGCGTCTTAAAGCCAATGGCAAAAGCCTTGTTTTCGTCGTCGCACGCCAGGTACAGCAGGCGAGCGCCCGAGGCAGTGTGGCGCAGCACGTAGGCGTCCGAGTCGAGCTCGGGCACGGTCTCGCAGCGCTCGACGGCAAAGCCGTGGCAGGTGGTACCGGGCACCAGCAGCGCGGCAGCAGCGGCGCGCGGGTCGGTTGAGGTGGTGGGCATATGCAGTCTCCTTTGACGCCCCAGCGGGGGCGAATCGAGTCGAATCCTCGAGAGTATACCCATATGGGGCCGCGGCTCTGCGGCGAACTGTAGACGATGTGGGTGGACTAGCCTAGCTAGGTTGATAACGAATGCCGCGGGTAGCCGCTGCACCCCGCTAAAGTGAAATAACGCCCCGTTTACCGAATCATTTAGGAAATATATGGACTCCTAAAAAGTTCTAATACAATATAAGTTATCTATCTATAAACTGCTGATTCCTTGCAAAGGTATGGTTGATATGGTTGAAGCAAATAGCGTTATCCCCCTGTACAAACAGATTGTCCGTGCGCTCTCTGATTCGATCGCCAACGGCACGTACCGCCCGGGAGATAAGCTTCCGACCGAGGCGGAGCTCATCGAGCAATTTGGCGTGAGCCGAATAACGGTTCGCTCCGCAATTAAAGAAATGGAAGATGCTGGGCTTGTTGAGAGGGCCCGCGGCAAGGGCACGTTCGTTTCGTCGGACACACAGATGTATGCCGCGGACGACCGTGAGAGCTTTACCCATTCGTGCCAGCTTGCGGGAAAACAGGCGTCTACCAGGGTTCTCGCAATGGGTTGGGATTTCCCAAGCCTGCGAGACGCGAAGTTCCTGGGCGTAGACGATACCCAAAAGGTATTGCGTAGTCGTCGTCTGCGCCTTGTGGATGACAAGCCCACGATGCTGGAAACCAATAGCTATTCCGCTGCGCTTTCTTTTTTGGAGCATGAGTCCCTCGAGGATTCGCTGATGGCGGTACTCGATCGCCAGGGGATCAAGATGGGCCCCAACACGCGTACGCTCGAGGTCTGCTATGCGAGCGAGCTCGAGGCGGCATACCTTAACGCGGAGCTGGACTCTCCGCTGCTTCTGTTTGTCGATAGACGTTATGCTCCAAGCGGCGAGCCGCTTTTCATCTCCCGTCAGGTGTACTGCACCGAGCGACTGAAGTTCTACTTGTAAATTAGAGATAGATTGGTCGATTTACCGACCAATTGCTACCGTTCGCGGATTTGGAAAATAGACACACCGCGTAGGGTAGATTGCTAATATACTTTGTTATGACAATATAGTACGTCCTATTGGTATTGGAGAACTATGAATAAGATATTGCTAGCGAGTCATGGTTATCTCGCCCAAGGCATGAAAAGCTCTCTGGAGATTCTGATGGGCACTAACGACCGAATCGAGTGCCTGTGCGCCTATATCGATGACGACACGAGGGATGTCGCAGCGCTTATCGATGCTTGGATGGAGTCGAAGGACCCTGCCGACTCTTGGTTTGTCGTGACTGACATCTTTGGCGGCTCTGTAAACAACGAATTCATTCAGAGGCAGACCGCCGGATCGTTTACGTTGATCACCGGAATGAACTTGCCGCTGCTGGTGGAAATGGCTACACAGCTGGACTCCCTGGATGCGGACAAGGCCAAAGCCGCGGTCGAGGGATCACGTTCGTTTATCATGCTTTGTGAGGCGGCGGACATGCTTGCCGATGTCGAAGAAGAAGAGTTCTAGCTCAAGCTTCAACGAATAATTCAACCCTGTCATTACCTTTATTACGTGCGGAGATGATTACGATGATTAAGCTTACGAGGGTCGATTACCGATTGATTCACGGCCAGGTCGCCATGTCTTGGACGCATGCGCTGGATGTCGATTGCATCCTGTGTGCCAGCGACGCCGTGGCAAAAGACGACATGAGAAAAGCCGCTTTGAGGCTCGCCCGCCCCAGCGGCGTTAAACTCGTCATCAAGGATGTTGACGCTGCTATCGAGGCGCTCAACAGCGGCGTTACCGACAAGTATTCGCTGTTTATCATTGTCGAGACGATCGAGGATGCCTATCGCCTTGCTAAGGGCTGCAAAGACATCAAGGAGATCAATTTGGGCGGAACTCGAAAGTCTCCCGAGACCACGCTTCATCCGACCCCCGCGATCTTTGCGACCGAAACCGATGCCGAGCATATCCAAGAGCTTGTCAACGATGGCGTGGTTATCGAAATCCGTCAGGTTCCCAATGACTCAAAGGTATTTGCCAAGAACGTTTTCTAGCTGGAAACATGCCATTGTCTAGCATTTATTAACCAGGTCCTCCTTTCTTAAGCCCGCCGATCATTTGAACGGCGGGCTTTTTATTAAAGAAAAATCAAAAAAATCTGAAATAGTTCTTGCATAGTTGGTTATATAAAGTATTATAACATCATGGGATGAATGAAGGGTTCATCCAAGTGAGTTAGGAGTAAGGGATGTTCAATTTCGATGAGCCTCGTTACGAGAAGGTTGTGAGCGATGCCCTCGCTCTCCGTCCTCAGATTGAGGCTGCCGTGGACAAGGTCTGCGAGCAGGGTTATTCCAACATCTTCTTCATCGGCTGCGGCGGCACCTGGGCCCACACGCTCCCGATGAAGTATTGGGTCGAGACCACCACGGCCGACGTCGACGTCCACTGCGAGATCGCCGCCGAGTTCCTCGCATGCCCGCCCAAGACCTTCAACAAGGACTCGGTCTGCGTCTTCTCCACCCGTACCGGCACCACCCCCGAGATCATCGAGGCTGCCAAGTTCTGCCAGGAGCAGGGCGCCCGCACGCTGATGTACGTCTCCAACGACAACACCCCGGCCACCGAGTACGCCGACTACAAGTTCTTCAGCTTCGCCGAGGACGACGTCCTGTGCGAGGCCATCTACACCTACCAGATCACGCTGGTCGCCCGCTTCCTCAAGAACGCCGGCGCCTTCCCCAAGTACGACACCTTCATGGAGGAGTTCGGCAAGATCGCCCCGTACCTCATCAAGGCCAAGGACGCCCAGGACGAGCGCTGCGCCGCCATGGCCGAGGACTTCAAGGACACCGACTACCACATGGTGATCGGCTCCGGCATGCTCTGGGGCGAGGCCTACGACTACGCCATGTGCATCCTCGAGGAGATGCAGTGGATCAAGACCAAGTCCATCCACGCCGCCGAGTTCTTCCACGGCACCATCGAACTGTGCGAGGAGGGCACGAGCCTCATCATGCTCTACGGCGAGGACGACACCCGCAAGCTCATGGACCGCGTGGACAACTTCACCCACATGCTCGCCGACGAGAAGGGCGTCCATGTCCGCGTGAACAAGTTCGACACCGCCGAGGTCGAGCTGCCGTTCAGCGACCCCGAGTTCCGCAAGATCGTCTCCCCGATGGTCACCTACACCATCACCGAGCGCCTGAGCTGCCATCTCGAGCACGTCCGCAACCACCCGCTCACCACGCGTCGCTACTACCACCAGATGAACTACTAGTCCTTTCAAATTGCTGCTGTTGCCTGCAGGCGAGCTGTTCTGAACGTCTCGCCTGCAGGCTTATTTCTGGGGTTAATCAGAATAGTTGCCCAGTACCTCCTAGTTGCGCTGGTCGCATTATGGCGTCTATGGACGAGCAGGCATTTGGCATTACGATGCTTGGTCGTCCGCTGTTTACGAGCCTGTTTGTCGGCTTGATCCTTGGCGATGTCCAGCAGGGCGTTGTCGTCGGCGCTGCTTTGGAGTCCATGTTCATGGGCGCCATCATGGTCGGCGCGGCGGTTCCTCCCGAGGTCTATGCCTCCGGCGTGCTTGGCTGCGCGTTTGCCGTCATTACGGGTACGGGCACGGCAACTGCCGTCGCCCTCACCCTTCCCGTCTCCGTCTTCCTTCAGGTGTGGCGCAACTTCTGCTACGCCGTTCCGGGTGCCTTTGCCTGCAAGAAGATTGAGACCGCTCTGGCAAATCGTGATCTTGCCAAGGCGAATCTGTACCATCTGACCATCGTGCCGCTGTCGATTGGCATTCCGTCTGCACTGCTGGTGTTTTGCTCGCTGTTCTTTGGTGCCGACCTCATCAACAATGCGCTTAACGCTATTCCGCAGTTTGTGATGGACGGCCTCAACGTTGCGTCCGGCGTCATGGTCTGCATCGGCTTCGCTCTTCTTATCAGGACTATGGGCGATAACAAGCTTCTTCCCTGGCTGTTCCTGGGATTCATTATGGTCATCTACCTCAAGATGGACGTTGTCGGTGTTGCCGCTGCCGCCATCTGCGTCGCGCTGCTCCTGGCCTTCCGCGAGGGCTCGGCCGGTCCGCAGGCGGTTGCCGAGGATGAAGAGGAGGACTTCTAATGGCTACCCAGAACACCGACCTCAAAGAGGCCAAGAAGGACGCGATTATGAGCCCCGATATGTATCGGAGCATGTTCCTTCGCCAGTTTACGAGCCAGTGCTCGCAGTCGTACGACAAGATGATGGCAATGGGCTTCATGTACACCATTCAGAAGCCCCTGCGAAAGATCTATCCCAACGACGACGATTACTATGCGGCGCTTGATCGCCATACCGAGTTCTTTAACATCACGCCTCATGTGCTTCCGTTTGTAGCCGGCCTTACGGTTTCGATGGAAGAGCAGGCGGCTGCCGATAAGAACTTTGACACGTCCTCGATTAACGCCATGAAGGTCGGCCTCATGGGACCGCTTTCCGGCATCGGCGATTCGTTCTACTGGGGTACGTTCCGCGTGGTCGCCGCCGGCATTGGTATTGGCATCGCGTCGACGGGCAACCCGCTCGGCCCCATCGTGTACGCGCTCATCTACTCGGTGATTAACTTTGCAACGCGTATCGTCGCCGCCCATCTGGGATACGACCTGGGAACCAAGTTCCTGCAGCAGTCCGAAGAGAACAACCTTATGTCTCGCATGACGCATGCTGCCGGTGTCCTCGGAATGACCGTCATTGGCGCAATGATTGCGGCACAGGTCTCGCTGTCCACAGCTTTGACCTTTGACGTGGGTGGTTCGGAGATTGTCCTGCAGGATCTGTTCGATTCGATCTTCCCCGGTCTGCTGCCCTTGCTGGCAACGTTCGCTTGCGTTGCCCTCTATAAAAAGGGTGTCAAGACCATTTGGATTATTATTGGCATCTTCGCGATCTGCATCATCGGAACGGGTTTGGGAGTGTTCGCGGCGGCGTAATGTTGACTGCTACGCTCGCGCGTTGGATAACTAACTGTCCGTTTGAAAACGGGGTTCGGCGTAAGGCCGGCCCCGTTTTTTGTTTGAGGGATTTTCCGACCGTCCAAAAATCCACGCTCGTTCATTACTCACGTATCTCTCATCTCTCATTCGTCACTAATACGAGAGATAATAGAAAGACGAGAGATAAATATGAGAGATAACTGAGCAGCAAAGAGACAAGAAATCACGGTATTGTCTCAATACTGATTGTTCTACCAGCAAAAACATGTTTAAATGAAACAGATAGTAGATATCTTATCTCTCATCTTTCACTCATCTCTAATACGAGAGATAACAGAGAGACAAGAGATAATTACGAGAGATAACTGAGAGACGAAGGAAATCTATTCGCGGCATTCTCCGCCGGACCGAGCGAAAGGACGTGCAGATGAACGAGAACGAGCTGATCGGTCTGCTCGAGTCTTTAAGGCGCATGGGCTCGGACGATCTTAACGTCGAGGTC
>CAJLLN010000104.1:0-5982 GCA_905207495.1 uncultured Collinsella sp.
GCCGGTTTCTGCAATGCCCCGAATGGTTTCCGCGGTCACGTTGCCGGAAGCTTCCAGCAGCACCTTGCCGTCCACACGCTGCACTGCCTTGGTCATATCCTCGCAGCTCATGTTGTCCAGCATGATGATGTCCGCACCGGCTTCCACGGCCTCTTTGACCTGTTCCAGCGTTTCAACCTCCACCTCGATCTTGCGGACGAAAGACGCATACTGCCGGGCCATCTTGACGGCCTTCGCCACGCCGCCGGCAGCGCCGATGTGGTTATCCTTCAGCAGAACGCCGTCGGACAGGCCGGTGCGGTGGTTGCTGCCGCCGCCAATCTCAACCGCCGCCTTCTCAAACACGCGCATGCCCGGCGTGGTCTTGCGCGTGTCGACGAGCACGGTCTTGGTTCCCTCGAGCGCCGCGGCCATGCTGTGTGTATAGGTAGCGATGCCGCTCATGCGCTGCAGGTAGTTGAGCGCCACGCGCTCGCCCGAAAGCAACACGCGCGCGTCGCCGCGCACCTGGCCCACGTGATCGCCGGCATGCACCTCGTCGCCATCCGAGACATCAAACAGCACCGAGCTCTGCGGATCCAGCAGCTCAAAGGTACGGGCAAACACATCCAAGCCGGCGATGATGCCGTCGGCCTTGGCGATAAGCTCCACCGTGGCGGGACGCGCCGTGGGGCACACGCTCGCCGTGCTCACGTCCTCAAACGTAATGTCCTCGCGCAGAGCCTGCAGAATCAGATCATCGACGACGAGCTTCATGGTAATGGGATTCATGGTCTACTCCTCCACGGCCTGCGTGCCGGCGGCACGGGCCAAATCATCGATTGCCAGGGTGTCTGCGCTTAGGGCGCGATGACGGCCATCGAGCGCGGGATCGCCCGCCTGCTCCACGGCCAGCGACTCGCCGGTACGCATGTACCACGCGGCGCGACGACCCCAGACCAGCGCCTCGAGCAGGCTGTTTGAAGCCAGGCGATTCTTGCCGTGAACGCCGTTGCAGGCCGTCTCGCCGGCGGCGTAGAGCTCGGGCATCGAGGTGCGGCCGTCCTTGTCGACCCACACGCCGCCCATAAAGTAGTGCTGCGTGGGCGTAACGGGGATGGGCTCGTCCAAGATGTCGCGGCCGTCCTCCAGGCAGCGCGCGCGGATATTGGCAAAGTGCCCGGTCACCACGTCGCGCTCGACGGGGGCAAAGCTCAGCCACTCGTGCTCGGTGCCGTCCTGCTTCATCTGCTCGCGAATAGCGGCGGCGACCACGTCGCGCGGCTGAAGCTCGTCGGTAAAACGCTCGCCGGCGGCGTTGAGCAAAATCGCGCCCTCGCCGCGGCAGCTCTCGCTGATCAGGAACGTGCGACCCGGCTGCGGCGAGAACAGACCCGTGGGATGGATCTGCACGTAGTCCAGATGCTCCATCTTAATGCCATGCTCCTGAGCAATGTAGCAGGCATCGCCCGTGAGCTGCGGGTAGTTGGTCGAATGGTCGTATACGCCGCCGATGCCGCCCGTTGCCCACAGCGTGTGGCGGGCATGGATCTTAAACGGCTCGCCGGCATGCACGCCCTCGGCGGCATTTGTCAGCTCGTCGGCGGGACGAACCGAGTTGTCCTCGTCCACGGGAACGGCGACGACACCGGCACACACCGTGGCGCCGTCACGCTCGCCCGTCAGGATGTCGGTCATGGCCACGTGCTCCAAAATCTGCACGTTGTCCAGCTTGCGAACGGCCTGGAGCAGCTTGGTCGTGATCTCCTTGCCCGTAATGTCGGCATGGAAGGCAATGCGCGGACGGCTGTGCGCGCCCTCGCGGGTAAAATTGAGGCTGCCGTCGGCCTTGCGCTCAAAATCCACGCCCATCGCTAGCAGGTCGTTGATGACCGAGCGGCTCGAGCGGATCATGATGTCGACGCTCTCGCGGCGGTTCTCGTAGTGGCCGGCGTGCATGGTGTCCTCAAAGAAGGCATCGTAGTCCGAGCCTTCGGGCAGCACGCAAATGCCGCCCTGCGCGAGCATCGAATCGCACTCGTCGACCGCGCCCTTGGAGAGCATGATCACGCGCGTGCTCGTCGGCAGATTGAGGGCCGCGTACAGACCCGCCACGCCGCAGCCGGCAATGACGACGTCGCACTCCATATCGGGGTATTGCTTGGTTTCCACAGGAATCCTCTCCCTTGAATGTGACATAAGGGACCGTCCCTTATGCAACATTGTTCTAGCGTGCTGCGTACTCGAGCATACGGTCGAGCGTGAGCTTGGCCTGGTCTGCTGCCTCGTCCGAGACGCCGATCTGCACCTCGCCCTCGCCCGTCTCCAGGCAGCGCACGAGCTTTTCGAGCGTGATGAGATCCATGTTGACGCAGGTGGGCTGCACCACGGGGAAGTAGAACTTCTTGCCGGTGCCCTGGCAGCGGCGCTCGAGCTCGTAGAGCACGCCGCGGACCGTCACGATAATGAACTCGCTCGCGTCGGACTCCTCGGCATACTTGATGATGCCGGCGGTGGAGCCGATGTAGTCGGCCTCGGCCAGGACGTCGGCCTTGCACTCGGGGTGCGCCAGCACGAGCGCGTCGGGGTGGGCCTCCGTCGCGTCGACGATCTGCTCGACGGTGATGATGTGATGGCGCGGGCAGTAGCCGTTGTTGAGGATGACGTGCTTTTGCGGCACCTGCTCGGCTACGAAGCGTCCCAGGTTTTGGTCGGGAATGAACAGAATATGCTGCTGCGGCAGCTCGGACACGATCTTAACGGCGTTGGAACTGGTGACGCACACGTCGCTCCAGCTCTTGATCTCGACCGTGGAGTTGACGTAGCACACCACGGCCAGGTCGTCGCCGTACTCGGCGCGCGCCGCGTCGACCGTCTCGCGCTTGACCATGTGCGCCATGGGACAGTCCGCGCCCGGCTCAGGCAGCAGCACGGTCTTAGTGGGATTGAGCAGCTTGGCGCTCTCGCCCATAAACTCCACGCCGCACAGCACGATGGTCTGCTGCGGCAGGCTTTTAGCGAGCTTAGCCAGGTAGAAGCTGTCGCCGACGTAATCAGCCACGGCCTGCACCTCGGGCGCCACGTAATAGTGCGCTAGGATCACCGCGTCACGTTGGGTTTTTAGTTGCTGAATGGCCTCGACGAGCTCTGCGGGCACCAGCGCCGCGCGCTCCGTTGCCGTCGTTGCCGATGCCAGGCCGGCCGCAATATCGCGTGCAAGCTCCGATGCATCCATGTTCGCGCTCTGTGCCATCAAGGCCCCTCTCTTTTGGCGAATCTTGGGGCTTTAGTATGACACCTAGGTTTACAGCTGACAAGACAGCTGTAAACCTAGGTGTAAAGTTGAAATAAAGATTCAATCATGTGGCAGGTCCATTTTCGAACTGGCAAGCTGAGGATAGCTGAGCTCTCGATGGCGCAGGAGGCATCTTTCGCCACCGCAACACCGCTTGGCGCGAGCTGCACGCCGTGGGGCGCAAACGGTCCGCACCCCCGCAAGCGGCGCGTGCCCGATGTGGCAAAATCGAACTACTTAAGGGGGCCGAATGCTCAAGATTATTGCCTGCGACGATGATGTCGCTTTTCTAGATAGACTGCACCGGATGATCGACCGTTGGTCGACCGAGACGGGCACGGCGGTCGATGTTGCGCTCGTCACGCGCGGCGAGGACCTGCTGGCCCGCCATGCCGCATCGCGCGCCGACATCATTCTGCTCGACATGATCATGCCGCTCGTCAACGGCATGGACACCGCGCGCGAATTGCGCCAGGCCGATACCGCCGTGTGCCTGGTGTTCCTCACCTCGTCGCCCGAGTTCGCACTGGAGTCCTACGAGGTCCGTGCTTTCGACTATCTGCTCAAGCCCGTGACTTACGAACGCCTGGCGCAGTTACTTAACGAGCTTTCGAGCATGCGCCCGGCGGCAACCGACGAGCTCGTGATCAAAACTTCCTTTGGCTACCACGCCCTGCGCCTGTCCGACATCGAATATGCCGAGGCGCGCAACAAGCACGTGGTCTTCCACCTGCGCGGCGGACGCGATATCGAGGCACTCGAGTCGTTCCGCAGCGTCGAGGACCGCTTGGAGCAAAACGCGGTCTTCTTTAAATGCCACCGCAGCTACCAGGTCAACCTGCGCAATATCGATCACTTTGACCGCACGGACATCGTTATGCGCTCCGGCGCGTGCATCCCGCTTTCGCGCAGCTGCAAGCAGGGATTCCAAGACGCCTACTTTGCGGCGCGCTTTGAGGGTGGGAGAGACTGATGGTCTCCTCGGTCGAAATGGTCCTTTGGGCAATCCACCACGCCACGACGCTGCTCTTTGGCGTCTTTGCCTCGGCGGCGCTGTGCGGTGTCGAGATCAACCGGCGTCATGCGCTTGAACTGGTGCTGGTCGGTGCCGTAACCGGATGCGCATTTGGCCTCGCCAATGCCGTCGGCGGCGAGCTTTTTGCCCGCCAGGTATATCCGCTCGTCGTGCATTTGCCTCTCGTCATCTATTTGTGCGCGCGCTACCGCCTGAGCCCGCTGCTTGCCGTGCTCGGCATTACGAGTGCCTATCTGAGCTGCCAGTTCAGCAATTGGATGGGCATCGCCGCATTTGCCGCAACCGACTCGCAGATCGCGTACTATCTGGCGCGCATCGCGACCACACTCGCCGTCTTTGCCGTCCTGTTGCATTGGGCCGGCGACATCGGTCCACGCTTGGCGATTAAAAGCACCACCGAGCTGGGCATCCTTTTAATCCTGCCGCTCGTCTATTACGTCTTTGACTATGCCACCAACGTCTACACCACGCTGTTCCACTCGGGCTCGGTGGTAACGGTTGAGTTTTTGGCATTTGCGCTCTGTGCCTTCTATCTTATGTTTCTTGCCGTTTACCTGCGCGAATACGAAGAAAAGGAAACCGCCGAGCGAGAGCGCTGGATGCTCGAAACCCGCGACAGCGCCGCCATCAAAGAGCTCGAGGCTTGGCGTCAATCTGGGCGCGAGCTGTCGATTCTTCGCCACGATATGCGCCACTTCCTACGCGGCCTGGCCGCTTTAATTGAGGAGGGCCACACCGACGAGGCGCTCAAACGCATCGATGAACTCTGCGAAGCCGGCGATCGCACCGCCGTACGCCGCTTCTGCGCCAACGAGACCGTAAACATCGCGCTTTCGTCATTTAACTCGGATATCAATAGAAACGGCATTACCGCCAACCTGCGCGCCGCCGTACCCGAAACCATCCACGTAGGTGACGCCGACCTGTTTAGCGTGCTCTCAAATGCCTTGGAAAACGCTATCACCGCCGCAAGCGCCGCGCCCCAGGGAAAGCGATTCGTCGACTTTGACCTGCGATTAGAGGACGGCCAGCTGCTGCTGTTAGTTTCCAACACGTTTGACCGCGCGCCGCGCATGGTCGACGGCATGCCCGTAGCCGGGCACACCGGACACGGCTTTGGAACCAAGAGCATTAAGCTTGCCGTCGAACGCATGAACGGCAACTGCCAGTTCCGCATTAACGGCGATCGGTTTGAGCTGCGCGCTGTGATGTAGAAGTGCGGCGCCGATCTCGCGGCGTGTCTTGCCCGCCAGGCAATCGCTCACCGGCGCCAATCCGCTACAGCGGAGCGGCCGCCGGGGTCAGCTGCTTGATGTATGCCCACATGCGCTGCTTGGCGGCTTTGTCAGTGAGCGCCGCCTCAAAACCGTCGAGCGCGAGCACGCGGCGACCCTGCACATGGGCGACCAAGCCGGGCTTGAGCATGGCGGTGTCGAAGTCATCGATTGCCACGAGCATATCGGCGTAGGTCTCGCGCATGGCGTCAGCCGCGTTGTTGTCGAGCAGTAGCACCGCCTCGGGGTCCAAAGCCTCAAGCGCCTCACGGAACAGCTCGCACGGCAGAGTCTCGCCCACCGCGACCGCTCCGTCACCCACGCCGGCGACGCTTGCCAGCACGCAAAAATCCTCGGGCGCGTAGCCGATGGCCCCAAGCGCCTTGCGCAACGCCGCG
>CAJLLN010000105.1:0-5934 GCA_905207495.1 uncultured Collinsella sp.
CCATGGCCATCTGGAGCAGTATTCCAGCGCCACCGGCGTGGTGAGCAACTACCTTGCCGAGTGCAAGAAGGCGGGTGTCGAGCCCATTGAGCTCACCGGCCCCTCCGATTCCAAGGACGTGTTCCAGGCCTGCCGCGAGGGCGACAAGCTTGCGCTGGCCGCAGCCGACACCATGGCCGACTACCTTGGCCGCGCCCTGGCGCTTATCGCCAACGTGGTCGACCCCGAGATGTTCCTGATCGGTGGCGGCGCGTCTGCCTCGGCCGATGTTTATCTCGACAAGGTTCGCGAGCACTTTAAGCAGTACGCGCTCTCTGCCTCGCGCGAGACGCCCATTAAGGTCGCTTCGCTCGGAAACGACGCCGGCATCATCGGTGCCGCCTACGTAGCCCTGCGCGCCGCCGGTAAATAGTCGGTGCAGGAGGGCGGTGGTACAAGGTGGCAGACTTCGCCCCCAGGCTCGCCCCAAATTGCGCCGCGGCCCTTGCGTCTCATAAGGTTCGGCGCCAGCGTGCTACCATAGCTACGTCCAAGTACACATATCAAGTGGAGGATATCCATGGCAAACGTTCTTGTCTTTGGTCACCAGAACCCCGATAACGACGCCATCATGAGCGCCGTCGTCCTGTCCCAGCTGCTCAACCAGGTTGAGTATGCCGGCAACACCTACGAGGCCTGCGCCCTGGGTCAGCTTCCGGCAGAGTCCGCCAAGCTGCTCGCCGACGCCGGCATCGCCGAGCCCCGCGTGATCGAGTCCGTCGAGGCCGGTCAGCTCGTCGTCCTCACCGACCACAACGAGTCTGCCCAGTCCGTCGCCGGCCTTAAGGACGCCACGGTCTTTGGCGTTGTCGATCATCACCGCATCGGCGACTTCGAGACCGCCGGCCCGCTGCACTACATCTGCCTGCCCTGGGGTTCCAGCTGCACCATCGTCACCAAGCTCGCCGGCGTGCTCGGCGTTGAGCTTTCCGACGTCCAGGCCAAGCTGCTGCTCTCGGCCATGATGACCGACACGCTTATGCTCAAGAGCCCCACCACCACCGATGTCGACCGCGCCGTCGCCGCCAAGCTCGGCGAGCAGGTGGGCGTCGACCCGGTCAAGTTTGGCATGGAGGTCTTCCTCACCCGTCCGTCCGGCTCCTTCACCGCAGCCGAGATGGTCGGCAACGACATCAAGATGTTCGAGCCCGCCGGCAAGAAGCTGCTCATCGGCCAGTACGAGACCGTCGACAAGAGCCGTGCGCTCGGTATGATCGACGAGATCCGCGAGGCCATGCGCGCCTACGCCGCCGAGAAGGGTGCTGACGGCATTGTCCTGTGCATCACCGACATCATGGAGGAGGGCTCGCAGGTCCTGCTCGAGGGCGAGACCGAGGCTGCTCAGAAGGGCCTGGGCATTGCCGACGAGCACGACGGCGTCTGGATGCCGGGCGTCCTCTCCCGTAAGAAGCAGGTTGCTGCCCCCATCATGGCCGCCTGCTAGGTTTAGTTGACCAAACGCCACGACCGGATCGCGGACGCCCCGCGCTCCGGTCGTTTTTTGTGCACGGCGCCGCGTCGTCTCTTGGACAGGCGCACCCGTGCCGTTGAGCAAATAATGTTCAACCTATGGTTCCGCTTTTCGGCCACGCCTGCGTGCCTGTCGTGCAGGGTAGGCTAGATGCAAGCGTAATACGTTAGAGCGCGGCGCCGCCACTTGGGCGGGCCGTGCTTTTTTAAGACGGGAGCTTTCCCGTGAAAGGAGCCGCCCATGGCAGCAACTGAGCAGCTGTTCAACGTTCGTGAGCGCAAGCGTTTTGAGCGCCACGACATTTGGGAGCGCATCGCCGAGAACGGCACGATTTCCGCCGCCGTCATGGTCTTCGCCGCCATCGCCGCCGTCATTTGCGCCAACACCGATGCTTACGAGGCCATCCATCACTTTTTGGAGACCCCGCTGTATGTGGGTCTGGGCAACCTTACGGCCGGTCTCACCGTTGAGCTATTCGTCAACGACTTCCTCATGGCGATTTTCTTTTTGCTGGTGGGCATTGAGCTTAAGTACGAGATGACGGTCGGCGAGCTCAAAAACCCGCGCCAGGCTATGCTTCCCATGCTGGCGGCCGTGGGCGGCGTCGTCGTTCCCGCCTGCATCTATCTGATCTTTAACCATGCCGGCGCGCACAACGGCTGGGCCATTCCCATGGCAACCGATATTGCCTTTGCGCTGGGCGTGCTGTCGCTTTTGGGTAATCGCGTGCCCAACGGCGTGCGTGTGTTCTTCTCGACGCTTGCCATCGCCGACGACCTCATTTCCATCGCCGCCATCGCCATCTTCTACGGTCAGAGCCCCAATCCGTTTTGGTTGGGCGCCGCCGCGCTTGTGACCTGCGCGCTCGTGTGGCTCAACAAGACGCAGCATTACCGCCTTGCCCCGTACTCGGTGCTGGGCCTGCTGCTGTGGTTCTGCATGTTCAAGAGCGGCGTGCACGCTACGCTTGCCGGCGTCATCCTGGCCTTCACCATCCCGGCCAAGTGCGGCGTCAAGCTCGATAGCCTCACCGATTGGTTGGGCGAGTGCCTGCCGCTGCTCGATGACCGCTACGACGACGAGGCACACATCCTGGGCCAGCATGACTTTACCGTCTCGACCACCAAGGTCGAGCGCGTCATGCACCGCGTGACCCCGCCGCTCATCCGCATGGAGCGTCTGATCTCCACGCCGGTTAACTTTGTGATTCTGCCGATCTTTGCGTTCGTGAACGCACAGGTTCGCCTAGTGGGCGTGGACATGAGCACGCTACTCACCGACCCGGTGACGCTCGGCGTGTACTTTGGCATGCTGCTGGGTAAGCCGATCGGTATCTTTGGCATGACGTTCGCCTTGGTCAAGCTCAAGGCCTGCGAGCTGCCGCGCAATGTCAACTGGCACATGATTGCCGGTGTGGGTATTCTGGGCGGCATCGGCTTTACCATGTCGATTCTCATCAGCGGCCTTGCCTTCCCGACGGCTGAGTTTGAGGTTCTGGCCGCCAAGGCCGCTATTCTCGCCGGCTCTGTCACCGCGGCCGTACTTGGCATGATCTACATGAGTGTGATCTGCAAGCACCCCGCGCCCAAGGACGAGTAGGCGCGTAGAAACAGACGCCAGAGCCTGCTCGAGCGCGTGTGAAATGCGGTTTTGAGTGGTACTTGCCACCTGCCGGACACCCCAGTGGCCAAAAAACGCCGTTTGTGAGTACTGTCACAAACGGCGTTTCATTTTAGGCGCGAAAAATAATGTACAAATCTATTCTGTCTGTGCATTAACGATTGCGTGGCTGGACGAAAAATGACGACGCATCCTTCCAAAACCGGACACAAAAGGCCAAGACAGGCCTTTTTAATTCAAAATCGCTGTCACTAAAAAAGTAACAGTACTCATATTTGCTATTTTTTGGCCACAGGCCCCAATGACTAGGTTTATTCCACGGTGCCGTAGACGGCGCCCCAGCCGTGGGCGGCCAAGGCGGAGTTGAGCTGGTCGCAAAGTGACTGGCGGTCGTAATAGCCGGGCGGTAGCAGGTTGACGATTTCCATGAGATCGGGCGCCAGGTCCAAGATTTCGGCCTGTACGATCAGATCCAGGCGGTCGATGGCGTGACGGTCGTAAAATAGTCCGTCGACCAGGCGCTGCAGGTCGCCGAATTCCTCGGCCTGGAACGATCCGTACTCCATAGTGCCTCCTTGGGCGCTTCACGCCGGCATGCGCGGCGATTCGTAATTCATTGCGATGGACTTAATCTATCACGGCTTCATAACGTTGCGACGGTGGCGGTCTATACTTAGAAGAATTGCAACGTACCGCTTCGTGAAAGGTCGCACCCATGCAGACGATCTACCAGAAGATGGAAACCACCGAACTCGATGCCGCCATCGAGGCGCTCAAGGCCGAGGTCGCCGAGGTCAAGGCCAAGGGCCTGGCGCTCGACATGGCCCGCGGCAAGCCGTCGCCCTCCCAGGTGGACATCTCTCGACCCATGCTCGATATCCTCAATGCCGATGCCGATCTGCACGACGGCAATGTCGACTGCTCCAACTACGGCTGCTTTGAGGGCATTCCCTCGGCACGCAAGCTGGCGGGGGAGTTCCTGGGTTGCCCCGCCGAGCAGACGCTCGTGCTGGGTTCGTCGAGCTTGCTGATCGAGCACGATATCGCCGGTATGTTCTGGCGTTGCGGCTCGTGTGGTAGCGATCCTTGGGAGGCTTACGAGGCAGCGCACGACGGCAAGAAGGTCAAGTTCCTGTGCCCGGTTCCCGGCTACGATCGCCACTTTGGCATTACCGCCGACTTGGGTATCGAGAACGTTCCCGTCGCGATGACCGACAACGGCCCCGATATGGACGAGATCGAGCGCCTCGTCGCCGCCGACGATTCCATCAAGGGCATCTGGTGCGTGCCCAAGTATTCCAACCCCACGGGTATCACCTTTAGCGAGGACACCGTGCGCCGCCTGGTCGAGATGCACACGGCCGCGCCCGATTTCCGCATCTTCTGGGACAACGCCTACTGCGTGCACGACCTGTACGACGAGACCGACGAGCTCGCCAACATCTTTGATCTTGCCCGCGCGGCGGGCACCGAGGACCGCGTGGTGGCATTCGCCTCGACGTCCAAGATCACCTTCCCGGGTGCCGGTATCGGCTTTATCGGTGCGAGCCCCGCGGTTATCGCGGAGTTCTCCAAGCGCCTGAAGGCCGGCCTCATCAGTGCCGACAAGCTCAACCAGCTGCGTCACGTGCGCTTCCTTCCCACCATCGAGGCGGTCAAGGAGCACATGAAAAAGCATGCCGAGTTTTTGCGCCCGCGCTTTGAGGCCGTTGAGCGCAAGCTCACCGAGGGCCTGGGCGATACGGGTTGCGCCACCTGGACGCATCCCCGCGGCGGCTACTTTGTAAGCTTCGATGGTCCCGAGGGCTCGGCCCGGAAGGTTGCTGCGCTTTGCGCCGACCTGGGCGTCAAGCTCACGCCGGCCGGTGCCACCTGGCCCTATGGCAAGGACCCGCGCGATACCAACATCCGCATCGCGCCGAGCTATCCCACGGTCGAGGACCTGGAGGCCGCGCTCGATGTGCTGGTGCTGGCCGTTAAGCTTGTCGCTGCCGAGCTCGCGCGTGCCGAGCGCGCCTAACGCGCGGCTTCCCGTACTATCCGCACCTTCGATACGTAAAGGAGCATATACATGGATTTGGGTATTTCCACCAACCCCACGCCAGAGCTCTACACCATTAAGGTAACCGGCGAGATCGATATCTCTAACGCCGATAGCCTGCGCAATGCCATCGACCTGGCGCTCGAGCAGCCCACTGAGTCCGTTGAGCTCGATTTTGCCCAGGTGAGCTACATCGATTCAACGGGCATTGGCGTGCTCGTGGGCGCCGCACACCACGCGGTCGACCACGGCAAGCGCTTTAGCTGCACCAATGTGCAGCCCCCGGTGATGCGCGTGGTTCAGCTGTTGGGTGTCGACCAGGAGATTTCGATCACCGCTGCATAATCTTTGCGCCCAAAAGGGCGTGCCGTTTGGCATATGTTTGTGATGCGCTCGGACGTTTTGGCGTCCGGGCGCTATACTTGACCGAATGAATAGACGAGTTCCGGCCGAATGGCGCGGTGCGGGCTCGACTCACATCGAGCCTTGGAGGTATGTGTGTTTGGTATTGGAGAGGGTGAGCTCGCGATCATCGTGGTCTTCGGCTTTTTGCTGTTTGGCCCGGATAAGCTCCCACAGATGGGCCGCACGATCGGCCGTGCCATCCGTCAGTTCCGCGAGACGCAGGAAAAGATGACGGCCGTTGTTCAGTCTGAGATTATCGATCCGGTAAGTGAGGCCGCTTCGGCACCGGTCAAGCCCAAGAAGACTGCCGTCGATGACGATTCCGATGCGGACAAGGATGCCGCCGAGACGGCAGCGC
>CAJLLN010000106.1:0-5729 GCA_905207495.1 uncultured Collinsella sp.
CCGCGGTACCCTGCACGTGGGCGAGACGCTGGTCGCCGGCCTTACCTACGGTCGCGTCCGCGCCATGCTCGACCCCAAGGGTCGCGCCGTCACCGAGGCCGGTCCCTCCGACGCCGTCGAGATCCTGGGCCTGCAGTCCGTGCCCAACGCCGGTGACGAGTTCCGCGTGTTCGAGGACGAGCGCGAGGCTCGTGCCCTGGCCGACGAGCGTTCGCTCAAGGCCCGTATCGAGGAGCAGAGCCGCGTCAAGCACGTCACGCTCGAGAACCTCTTCGAGACTATTGCCGACGCCGAGGTCAAGGAGCTCAACCTGATCATCAAGGCAGACGTCCAGGGTTCCATCGAGGCCCTTCAGGACTCGCTCGACAAGATGGATCAGTCCGAGGTTCGCATCAACACGATCCACTCCGCTGTCGGCGCCATCAACGAGACCGACGTCGTCCTGGCCGACGCCTCCAACGCCATCATCATCGGCTTTGGCGTCCGTCCCGACGGTAAGGCCCGCTCCGCTGCCGAGCGCGAGGGCGTCGAGATCCGTTGCTACGACGTTATCTACAAGTGCCTCGAGGAGCTCGACGCCGCCCGTATCGGCATGCTCAAGCCCACCGAGGTCGAGGTCGCCACGGGTACCGCGACCGTCCTGGACACCTTCAAGGTGCCCAAAGTCGGTATCGCCGCCGGTGTCCGCGTCGAGGAGGGCGAGATCGCCGCGACCGATTCCGTGCGTCTGGTGCGCGACGGTATCGTGGTCTTCAACGGCAAGATCGCCTCGATGCGCCACTACAAGGACGAGGCCAAGAGCCTCAAGAGCGGTTCCGAGGGCGGCATTGGCCTGGAGAACTTCCAGGACATCAAGCCCGGCGACCAGATCGAGGGTTACCGCATCGACCAGGTTGCCCGTACCGAGTAGGGGGTAGCGCTATGAAGCAAACGCAGGCAACCCGCCGTCTGGGCGAGCAGCTTCGCGAGAAGCTCGGTTATATCCTGCTCTTTGAGGTTTCCGATCCGCGTCTCGACCTGGTTACTTTGACCGCGGTCGAGGTCGCGGTGGACCGTTCGTTCGCGCGTGTGTACGTGTCGTGCGATGCGAGCCGCTACGACGAGGTCATGGAGGCGCTCGCAAGCGCCAAGGGCCGCATTCGTAGCCTGTTGGCTCGCTCGCTCGATTGGCGTGTCACGCCCGAGCTCGATTTTCGCATCGATCGCTCGACCGATGAGGCCGAGCGCATCACGCGTGCGCTGGAAAACGTTCCCGCCACGCTTGCGATCGAAAAGGACGAGGACGGCTATCCGATAGCGGATGCCGCCCAGGAGGCAGCTTTAGATGACTAATTCCGCCGACCTCGCCTCGTGCGAGTCTGCAGATATTCAGCGACGCATCCTCGAGCTCATCGAGGGTGCGTCCTCCATTGCGATTTCGGGACATACTTCTCCCGATGGCGACGCCTTGGGCTCCGTGTTGGGTCTGGGCCTTTCGCTCATGAAGTTTTTCCCCAACAAGGACATTGCGCTGCTGCTGGCAGACGATGACCCGGTTCCGCGTATCTACCGCTTTATGGAAGGCTCCGATCGCCTGGTGCCGGCATCTGCGTACGCCGGCAATCCTGACCTGTTCATCTCGGTGGACGTACCGGTCGTCGAGCGCCTCAATAATTCTGCCGAGGTGCTTCGTCGCTCCAAGCATGTGGTGTGCTTCGATCATCATCCGGCGCGCGAGGAGTTTGCCGAGCTCAGTCTGAGGCGCGTCGATGCCGCGGCCTGCGCCATGATCATCGACCGTTTCTTGGACAATTGCGGCATTGTCGCACGTGACGGCGTCGCGACCTGCTTGCTGTGCGGCTTGGTGACCGACACCGGTCGTTTCCAGTACCAGAACGCCGATGCTGCCGCGTTCCATGCTGCTTCGCGCCTGGTGGCGCATGGCGCCAATCCGGCTCGTGTCGCACTCGAGGTCTATCAGAGCATGCGCGTCGAGTTTTTGCACCTCAAGTCCATTGTCATGGGCCGTATCAAGACGGTCGCGCACGGGCGCGTGGCGTATAGCTATGCCTTCCAGAGCGACCTTGAGGCCTGCGGCGTCACCTCGGATGAATGTGACGGTCTGGTCGATGTGGTGCGTTCGGTGATGGGCGTCGAGGTCTGCCTGTTCTTAAAGGGCATCGACGGCGATACCAAGGTGCGCGGCAACCTGCGCTCCAAGGGTGACCTCGATGTGTCCGAGATTGCTGCCAACTTTGGCGGTGGCGGGCATCATGCCGCCGCCGGCTTTTCCAACAACGGAACGATTCGCGAGACGCTCGCCGTGGCACTTCCCATGCTGGCCGAGCTGGTGGGGGAGGATCCCGCTTCGGTGACCGTCGAGCTTTAACTTTTTGGATGGTACATGGCTCGTCGTACGCCTTCTCAACTGAATATGCTGCTCGCCGTCGATAAGCCGGTGGGCTGCACGTCCCACGATGTGGTCTCGCAATGCCGACGCGCCCTCCATGAGCGGCGCGTCGGCCATGCCGGCACGCTCGACCCCATGGCATCCGGCGTCATGGTGGTGGGCGTGGGCCAGGCTACTCGTCTGCTGGGCATGCTAACCCTCGATACCAAAAGCTATGTCGCCGACATCTCGTTTGGCGCCGAGACCAATACCGATGATGCGGAGGGCGAGGCGGTCCGCACGGTGGCTGTTGCCGACGAGCTCCGCGATCCTGCCTATGCTCGTGAGCGCTTGGCCGCCATGCTGGGCCCGCAGATGCAGGTGCCGCCGGCGTTTTCTGCTATCTCGGTCAATGGCGTTCGCGCCTACAAGTCTGCTCGCGAGGGCAATGCGGTGGACCTACCTCCGCGCCCCGTCGAGGTCTATGCCGCCGACCTGATCGCCGTGGGCGGCGAAGGTGATACGTGTGTGTGGACCGTGACGTTCTCGGTGAGCAAGGGCACCTATATCCGTGCGCTCGCTCGCGACCTGGGCCACGCTTGCGATAGCGCCGCGCATATTTCCGCGCTGCGCCGCACGGCTTCCGGTGTTGTTTCCATTGGCGCTTGTCATGCGGTCGAGGAGCTTTCTCCCGAGTCCGCGGCTGGCTTTGCCCTGGATCCCATTGCGGCCCTGGGCGCCACACGTGTTGACTTGCCGGGCAATCTTGCCGACGACCTGCTCTGCGGCCGACGCATTCCCGTTGAGCGTGCGCTTGCCGATTTCGATTCCTCGAAGGCGCCGTTTGCGTTGGTGCTCGATGGGGGACTCAAGGCGCTCGCCCGCATTGAGGGCGGCCGCTTTGTCATGGAGCACGTGTTTCCGCAGGCAATCGGCGGTGTTCGATGATGTTGTCCGCTCGCGAGCTCGCGCGTGTCTTTTTCGCGGGCGAGTCGGACGAGGCTCGCATCGTTGCTGCCGATACGTTTAATGAGTGTGAGCACTTGGGTGCCGCTTCAATCGCCATTGGCGTGTTCGACGGCGTTCACCGTGGACACCAGGAACTCATCGAAGCGCTTGTCCGTGATGCCCGTGCCCATGGCTGTAAGGCGGTCGTGGTTACCTTCGATCCCGACCCGGACGTTGTGGTGAGCCCTTCGCCCGCTCAAAAATTGATGACGACGGCCGACCGTCTGCATGCCTTGGCTCAAACCGGGGTCGATGCGGTGGTGGCCGTTCCCTTTACGCCTGAGGTTGCGGCGCTTGACCATGTTGATTTTCTCTCGCTGGTGTCGCGTCTGGTCGACATTCGATCGATTCGCGTTGGCAGTGACTTTAGGCTGGGTTGTGGCGGTGCTTCTGGTGTTGCCGAGATGCGCTCCTGGGGTTCCGAGCACGGCGTTGACGTGTATGGTCACGACCTGCTTTGCGAGGGCGGTGAGGCCATTTGCGCCACCCGCATTCGTCATGAGCTGGGACAGGGCCATGTGGAGCTTGCTGCTGGGTTACTCGGCCGTCCGTATATGGTGCGTGGCGGTGTTATTCGCGGCCGTCACGAGGGTTCTGGCATGGGCTTTCCCACGGCAAACTTGCAGGTTCCCGACGGCATTCAGGTGCCAGCCGATGGCGTGTATGAGGGTCTGGTGCTGGTCGATGACACCGCGTGGCCCGCTGCTGTGAACGTCGGCCTGCCGCCAACGTATGCTGACGATGCGGCATCTGCGCATCTCGAGGCTAATTTAATTGGTTATACGGGCGACCTGTACGGCGCTTCCGTTTCGCTGGCGTTTACGCGCTGGCTGCGTCCCTCGCGTGTGTTCGATTCGCTGGATGAGTTGATCGCGACCGTCGAGGGTAATATCGAGGATATTCGTCACAACTTGGGCGATCAGGGGGTGAGCATCCGTGATTAGCGATGAGGAAAAAGACCAGGTACGCGCTGCGTCTGACCTGGTTGCCATCGTGCAGGAAACGGTCGAGCTCAAGCCTCGCGGCCATGAGTTTTGGGGATGCTGCCCCTTCCATGGCGAGAAGACGCCGTCCTTCCACATTATCCCCGCCACGCAGGTGTGGCATTGCTTTGGTTGCGGCGAGGGTGGCGACGTTTTCACGTATATCATGAAGCGCGAGAACCTGAGCTTTCCCGAGTCAATCCGTTACTTGGCCGATCGCGCGGGTATTGAGCTGCATGACACCGGAGATCGCCGCGAGCGCGGCACCAAGCGTGCCCGCATCTACGATCTGTGCGCCGAGACCGCCCAGTTCTACCACACCATGCTCATGCGCGGTAAGGACGGCCGTCCGCGCGAGTACTTTGCCAGCCGCGGCATGGGCGGCGACGTCTGCCGCCGCTACTGCCTGGGCTTTGCACCGGGCCGTAACGCGCTGGTGTCGCACCTGTCCCAGGCGGGTTTTACCCCGCAGGAGATGATCGACGCCAACGTTGCCGTGAGTCGCGGGCGCGGGCAGCTTGCCGACCGCTTTTACGACCGCGTGATGTTCCCCATCTTTGACGAGCAGGGTCACAACATTGCCTTTGGCGGTCGCATTATGGGCGACGGCCAGCCTAAGTATCTCAACACCGCCGAGACGAGCGTGTTTCATAAAAAGCGAAACCTCTACGGCTTTAATTGGGCCAAGGAGTTTATCGTCGCGCAGGATACCGCCATCGTGGTAGAGGGCTATACCGATTGCATCGCCTGCTGGGAGGCGGGGATTAAAAACGTTGTTGCCACGCTGGGCACCGCCCTCACGGAGCACCACGTCAAGACGCTCACTCGCTTTGCCAAGCGCATCGTGTATATGTTCGACGGCGATGCAGCGGGCCAGAAGGCCGCCCGTCGCGCGATTCAGTTTATCGAGCAGGATTCCATGGACCTGCGCTGCGTGGTGCTCCCCGACGGCAACGACCCCATGGAGTTCATCACCGCACATGGTGGCGAGGCACTGCAGACGCGCATCGACGCTGCCGAGCCGCTTATGGACTTTGTCTACCGTTCGCTGCAGGAGTCGAGTGACATCACCACGCCGGGCGGTCGCGCTAAGGCGCTGGAAGATGCGCTGACGCTTATCTATCCGTTGCGCAACAGCTATATGATCGACACGTACTTTATCCAGATTGCCGATCTGCTGGGTTTGGATCTGGAGACGGTGCGCGCGAGCTCGGGTCGTGTGTTTCGCGATGTCGCCAAGCGCGAGGATGCGGAACGACGTCGTGAGCAGAACTATGAGCGCCAACGGGCACAGACTGAGCGGTCCGGTAGCGCGGGCGGTCGGGCGTCGGGTTCTCGCGATGCCGGTCGCGGTGCTTGGGCATCGGGCG
>CAJLLN010000107.1:0-5684 GCA_905207495.1 uncultured Collinsella sp.
CGGGATTGGTCAAAATAGTTTGACTATTAGCGGCTAAAATCGCCCGGCGCTAACAGTGGGATGCGGTTACACCCGGCGGTTGAACTACAATAGGGCTTGCTAATTGTTGTGAATGGCGTTTACGCACGGGAGCATTCTTATGAATCTTCACCTTTCTCAGTCTGATGGCTTTTTGCGTGTGGCGGCGGCCTCGCCCAAGATGCGTGTGGCCGATGTCGAGGGCAATGCCGAGGTGGCGCTGGCGGCTGTTCGCGAGGCTACCGAGCGTGGCGTTCGCGCGCTGGTACTGCCCGAGCTTAACCTGACCGGCTATACCGCGGCCGATCTGTTCCATAACCGCACGCTGCTGCATGCCTGCGAAGCAGCGCTGGTGCACATCCTCGATGAAACCCGTGAGCTGCCGATCGTCTTTACCGTTGGCTTGCCCGTTGCGGTGGCTGAAAACATCTACAACTGCGCCGCCGTGTGCTGTGCGGGTGAGCTTTTGGGTCTTACGGCTAAGAAGTATCTGCCCAACTATGGCGAGTTCTATGAGCGTCGCTGGTTTGCTCCGTCGCCTGCGGATCCCGTGTGGGTTGAATTTGCCGGTCAGGGTCCGGTTCCGCTGGGTTCGGGGCTTGTCTACCGCTGCTGTGATGAGGGTGCCGAGGATATGGTGCTGGGCGTTGAGGTTTGCGAGGACCTGTGGGTGCCGGCGCCGCCTTCGACCGAGATGGCGCTTGCCGGTGCGACGGTGATCCTCAATCCGTCGGCTTCGGACGAGATTATCGGTAAGGCGGATTACCGCCGCAGCCTCATTTCCAACCAGAGCGCGCGCCTGTATTGCGCCTATGCCTACGCGGACGCGAGCGAGGGCGAGTCCACGACCGACATGGTCTTTGCGGGCGAGAACCTCGTCTACGAAAACGGCTCCAAGCTCGCCGCGACCAAACTGCTTACCTGCGATATGGCCATCGCCGACGTTGACCTTGACCGTCTGGTTGCTGAGCGCCGTCGCTCGACGACATGGACGCGCGCGGACGATGCGCCGGAGGCCGTGACCGTCGAGTTCTCGTTTGAGGGCTCGCTCGCCGAAGAGCCTGTCCTGCGCGATGCGCTCGGCATAGACCGTGTCTTCCCCCGCGCGCCCTTCGTGCCTGCCGACCATGGTGACCTGGCTGAGCGCTGCGAGACCATCCTCGACCTGCAGACCGCGGGCCTCAAGACCCGCCTTGCCCATACGGGCACCAAGGCGGCCGTTATCGGCCTTTCGGGCGGTCTCGATTCCACGCTGGCGCTGCTTGTGACCGTGCGTGCCTTCGATGCGCTGGGGCTGCCGCGCACTGGTATCACAGCCGTGTCCATGCCCGGCTTCGGCACGACGCATCGCACCAAGTCGAATGCCGAGTCGCTCGCTCGCGACCTGGGTGTGAGCTTCCGCGAGGTTTCGATCCACGCGGCTGTGGAGCAGCACTTCAAGGACATTGAGCATGATCCGGCCGTGCAGGACGTGACCTACGAGAACAGCCAGGCGCGCGAGCGTACGCAGATTCTGATGGATCTGGCCAACCAGGCTGGCGGTTTTGTCATTGGCACGGGCGACCTGTCGGAGCTGGCGCTCGGCTGGGCTACCTATAACGGCGACCACATGAGCATGTACGCCGTCAACGCGAGCGTGCCCAAGACGCTTGTGCGCCATCTGGTACGCTATGCTGCCGATGTCTTTGGCGGGCGCATTGCCGAGGTCTTGCTCGATATCCTCGATACGCCGGTGTCCCCCGAGCTTCTGCCGCCCACGGGCGACGGCGAGATTGCGCAGAAGACCGAGGATTTGGTGGGCCCGTACGAGCTGCACGACTACTTCCTCTACTACCTGCTGCGTTTTGGCTTTGAGCCGGGCAAGATCTACCGCATGGCGCTCAAGAGCTTCGAGGGCGTCTACGACGCCAAGACCGTCCACACGTGGCTACGTACGTTCTACCGTCGCTTCTTTGCCCAGCAGTTTAAGCGCAGCTGTCTGCCCGATGGTCCCAAGGTGGGCTCGGTGACGCTCAGCCCGCGCGGCGATTGGCGCATGCCGAGTGACGCCAGCTCGCGTCTGTGGCTTGCGCAGATCGACGCGCTCAATCCAGTTGACTAAGGTTGGCTAAATTGAACCAATACGGGGGTTGCAAGCGTTACACTTTTGCAATCTGATGGCCCGTATCGCGCGGCGCTCTTGTCGGAGCGCCGCTTTTTTATATCGAAAGGTGGCACCATGCAGGCATCGCAGCGTCTCGACCGCTTTGGCGCGGAGGTCTTCGCCTCGCTCAACAACAAGCTTCTCGCGCTGAAGGCTCAGGGCAAGACCATTTACAACATGAGCGTGGGCACGCCCGACTTTAAGCCGTACGACCACGTGGTCGAGGCGCTCACGCAGGCAGCCCAAGATCCCGAGATGTGGAAGTATGCCCTGCGCGACCTGCCCGAACTCAAGCAGTCCGTGTGCGATTACTATGAGCGTCGCTTTGGCGTTTCGGGCATTACGCCGTCTATGGTGCAGTCGTGCAACGGCACGCAGGAGGGCGTGGGCCATTTGGGCCTGGCCCTGCTCGATCCGGGTGACACCATTCTGGTTCCCGATCCGTGCTACCCGGTCTTCGAGGCGGGTGCCAAGATCGCCGATGCCAAGCTCGAATACTATCCGCTGGTTGCCGAGCATAATTACCTGCCCTATGTGGCGGGTATCGATCCCGAGGTGGCCGATCGTGCCAAGTATATGATCGTGTCGCTGCCCGCCAACCCGGTCGGCTCGGTGGGCACGCCCGAGGTCTACGAGGAGATCATCACTTTCGCCCGCGAGCACGACCTGCTCATCGTTCACGACAACGCATACTCTGACATCGTGTTTGACGGCGAGCCCGGCGGCAGCTTCTTGCAGTATCCCGGTGCGCTTGAGGTGGGCGTGGAGTTCTTCTCGCTTTCCAAGTCGTTTAACGTCACCGGTGCCCGCATCGGCTTTTTGGTCGGTCGCGAGGATGTGGTCTCGGCCTTTGCCAAGCTGCGCGGCCAGATCGACTTCGGTATGTTTTTCCCGATCCAGAAGGCTGCTATCGCCTGCCTGAACGGTCCGCGCGATGAGGTCGAGGCGCAGCGCCTGAAGTACCAGGAACGTCGCGATGCCCTGTGCGACGGTCTTGAGGGCCTGGGCTGGGAGCGTCCCAACGCGCATGGCTCTATGTTTGTGTGGGCCAAGCTTCCCGGTGGTCGCACCGATTCCATGGCGTTTTGCGAGGAGCTCATGGAGAAGGCCGGCGTTGTGGTGACGCCGGGCGCGAGTTTTGGTCCTTCGGGCGAGGGACACGTGCGCATGGCGCTGGTCCTACCGCCCGATCAGATCGCTTTGGCTGTCGAGGCCATTCGCGAGGCGGGCCTGTATTAGAAACCTATTTCGACACGTCAATAGCTCGAAACCGATTTCGTGCAGTTATTTTACGAATTCTGCAAACAATTTCGGTAAACGGTCGATTTTTGGCTGCGAATAGGAGCATAATCAAAGTCCCGATTGGATGTATTGGGATTACGGCAAGCCGCTCGGGTCGTTCCCGGGCGGCTTGTTTGTGGAGAGAGATGGGAGTTTCTAATGGTTAACGAGAAGAAGGTCGCTATTGTCGGCTGCGGTTTCGTCGGTTCGTCTTCGGCGTTCGCACTGATGCAGAGTGGTCTGTTCTCCGAGATGGTCCTCATCGACGTGGACAAGAACCGTGCCGAGGGTGAGGCCCTGGATATCGCGCACGGCATGACGTTTGCCGAGCCGATGAAGATCTACGCCGGCGATTATTCCGATGTCGCCGACGCCGCCATGATCGTCGTCACTGCTGGCGCTGCCCAGAAGCCCGGTGAGACCCGCCTGGACCTGGTCAACAAGAACGTCAGCATCTTCAAGTCCATTATTCCCGAGATTAAGAAGTCCGGCTTCGACGGCATTCTGCTCATCGTCTCCAACCCGGTCGATGTTCTGACCTACGCCGCCATCAAGATGTCCGGCCTGCCCGAGGGCCACGTCATCGGTTCCGGCACCGTGCTCGACACCGGCCGCCTGCAGCAGATGCTTGGTGCCCACGTCGAGGTTGACCCGCGCGATGTCCAGGCCTATGTCATGGGCGAGCACGGCGACTCCGAGTTTGTCGCTTGGTCCAGCGCTCAGGTTGCCGGCGTTCCGCTGAACACCTTCTGTGAGCTTCACGGCCACCTGGAGCATGAGGCTGCCGAGAAGCGCATCGCCGAGGACGTCAAGAACTCCGCCTACACCATCATCGAGAAGAAGCACGCCACCTACTATGGCGTCGCCATGGCCGTCAAGCGCATCTGCACCGCCGTTATGCGCGATGAGCAGACCGTTCTGCCCGTCTCCTCGCTCATGGTGGGCGAGTATGGCCTGTCCGATCTTGCCATCTCCATGCCGACCGTCGTTGGCCGCGACGGCGTTGTCTGCCGCGTCCCCGTGCCGCTGGACGATGACGAGCAGCATGAGCTCACCGTCTCCGCCAAGGCCCTCAAGGACATCATCGACAGCGTCGACTTCTCCTGCTAAATCAAGCTCGCTAGAGCGAAAAGCTACAATGAAGGCGTCCGGGTCCACACGGCCCGGACGCCTTTTTGGTGCAAAGTAACCTGACCCCAATGCACCATAGTTGATGGGAGGGCCATGTCGGATTCGCCTAATTTTTTGACCTATGCCCAGACGGCGTTTGATCCGTTTGAGGAGCGGCCGTTCTGCGCGGTGGATAGCCTGGTCTTTGCGTGGTTGTCCTATTTGCGTTTGCCGGGTGATATGGCGGAACTGACGAACTGGCAGGGCCTAGACGTACGCGAGCTGCTGCGTGCCGAGTGCTACCGGGACATGATTGACGACTTGTGGGACCCAGAGGGGAGCAGGGCCTTGCTGGAGGCCTTGGCAGCAAGCCCTCGCTACCGTGGCGTGCACGTTTGCGGCTATCGTGCCGTGAGCGATGTGGTGGCGACAGAGCAGTTTGCAGCCATGGCGTTCCGGTTTCCTGCGGGGTTTAGTTATCTTTCCTTCCGGGGGACCGACAGCACGATTGTGGGCTGGAAAGAGGACTTTAACATGGCGTTCCGGTGTCCTGTGCCGGCCCAGGAATCCGCGGCACGTTATGTGGACGAGGCGGCGGATGCGATTGACGGGCCGCTTTTGTGCGGAGGTCATTCCAAGGGTGGAAACCTTGCGGTGTACGGTGCGGCGATGTGCTCCAACATCGCCCGTGAGCGAATCGAACGGGCGTATTCCCATGATGGCCCGGGCTTCGTCGAGGAGTTTCTGAACGGCGACGCCTTTGCCGATCTTTCCGGTCGAATCGACAAGACGCTACCTCGGTCATCGATCTTTGGCATGATGTTCGAGACACAGGAGGACTATGCCATCGTTGAGAGCACCGAGTTCAGCCTGCTGCAGCACAATCCCTTTAGTTGGGTGGTTGATGGTCGCGACTTCGTGTACTGTGAGCGCCTGTCTGCCGGTGCTCGATACGTTGATGGCTCCATTCGCGAGATGCTGCTTGCAGTGTCGCCTAGCGAGCGCGAGCGTTTTGTAGATGCGTTGTTCTCCGTGTTTGAGGCTACGGGTGCTGAGCGGTTTGCGGATATCGCTGGGAATCTGCGCGAGAGCCTGCCCGTGATGCTCCAGGCTGCGCAAGGCTTTGACAAGG
>CAJLLN010000108.1:0-5654 GCA_905207495.1 uncultured Collinsella sp.
CGGCCTGCGGCCCGACGAGGCCTGCGAGTTCGCCAAGCTGCTCGAGGGCGCGGGCATCGATATGATCCAGGTCGCACAGGCCAACCACACCGGCAACATGGGCGACACCATTCCGCCCATGGGCGCCATGCCTTACAACTGGACGCTGCCCGTGGCCGAGCGCGTCAAGGCCCTGGTCTCCGTGCCGGTGGCAACCGTCGGCCGTGTTGTCTCGGTCGAGGCCGGCGAGAAGATTCTGGAAGACGGCTCGGCCGACATCGTCGCCTATGGCCGCTCGCTCATGTGCGACCCCGACATTGCGCTGAAGGCCGCCACGGGCGAGCCCATCCGCGAGTGCCTCAACTGCAACAAGGGCTGCGTCGACGCGATTCAAAACCGCAAGTACATCTCGTGCGTGCTCAACGCCGAGAACGGTGATGAGGCGACCATCGCCATTAAGCCGGGCGAGGGCGACAAGAAGATCGCCGTGGTGGGCGGCGGTATTGCCGGCCTGGAGGCCGCACGCGTGGCGGCCAAGCGCGGCTACGATGTGACCGTTTACGAGGCGAGCGACCATCTGGGCGGCCAGATTGTGCTGGCGGCCGCGCCCCCGCGCAAGGACGAGATCATGCGCTCGGTCGAGTACTACGAGAAGATTCTGCCCGGCCTGGGCGTGAAGGTTGAGCTCAACCATGCCGCTACCGTTGAGGACCTCAACGCCGCCGACGCTGCGATTGTTGCTGTGGGCGCACACGACGTGGTCATTCCCGTTCCGGGCGCCGACTCGGAGAAGGTCGTCTCGAGCTGGGACGTGCTGGCCGGCAAGGCGGAGCTCACGGGCCGCGTCGCCGTCATTGGCGGTGGCCTGGTAGGCACCGAGACTGCCGAGTACCTGCTGCAGCACGGCTGCGAGGTGGCGATCGTCGAGATGCTCGACAAGATTGCCGCGGGCGAGTCCGAGACCATTCTGCCGCTGATCATGAGCGACTTTGCCGAGCACAACGTTGAGCAGCACGTGAAGACCCGCCTGACCGCCATTACCGACGAGGGCGTGGAGGCCATTCGCACCACCGAGGACGGCACCGAGGAACCGGTGAAGATCGCTTGCGATTACGTGGTGATGGCCGTGGGCTCCAAGGCCAACGCGTTTGACCTGGATGGCGTGACGGTGCCCGTGACCTGCGTGGGCGACTGCTCGGGCGAGCGCACCGCCGACATTGCGAACGCCATTCGCACGGCATATCACGCGGCCAACGAGCTGTAGTTGAGCATCGCGGCCAGGCGGGACGGTAGCACGGATCCGTTTCGCCCGACTGCGTCCCATCGGGTGTCAACCGGGGCGGGGTCTGCAAGCGCAGCAGGTCCCGTCCTTTTTGTTTTGCTCGGGTGGATGGCAATGCGCGGTAATCATGAGGAGTGAGGCGTCACTGCCCTGCAGGCCGCTCAAAATTATTGGGGGAGGGGTTAATAATTATTCCCTCTAGACCAAAGGACATAAAGAGATGTCAATTTTGTTGGCAAACGGATGACGATTAGCTGCGAGCTAGCTACCAGCGTAAATAATCGATAAAGAAATGTCGTAAATAGGTGTCAAATGCCCAGATAACGCCGCGTCTATTTTAATTAACTACTTTGAGCAAACAGCAAAATGCTACTATCTAGCGTGCACGTAAGAAAGCAGATTAACGGTTAAGGCTAAGAAGTGGCAGGTATGTCGGAAGCAACTAGGACTCGCACGCATGCGCCCGAGGTTAGGCAGCGCGCCGTCGAGATCCTCCAAGAGGGGGTCGGTCACCGCGCCCTCGCCGCAAAGCTTGGCATTCCCCAGGCCACGGCTCGTCAGTGGGCCCGCGCATATGCCGTGGGCGGCGCCGACGCCGTGCTCAACGCGGGCGCTCGCCATCACACCTATTCGTACGACGTCAAGCTCGCCGTGGTAAAGGATCGCCTGGAAAACGGCCTGACGGTTCGCGAAGCCATGATTAAGCACAAGATTCCCAGCGAGTCTTCGGTCAAGGCCTGGTGTCGCCAGTATCGCGATGGCGGCGCCGACGCGCTTATCGATAAGCCGCGCGGTCGCAAGCCGCGCGTTAAAAAGGCGGAATAGCGAACGGGATGGTGCGCCCACAGGGGCGCATTTTTCTTGCCGCCCCTCTACTCCAATGCGGACAGACTCCTTGCCCCGTACGCCTAAAACTCCCCAGTTGACCGAAAACCTGCCGCCGCTACTCCTCAATTGAGCTATAACGTTAAACAATTGCAGCGTCTTTGCATGGGGGAGTGATGGTATGACGCTACTGTATTTCCTTACCCTGTTTCCGCTGGTACCGGCGCTGGGTATGCTGCTCGCGCGCGGTGAGCGAGCCCGCGATGCGGTAGGGCTCATAGGCTCCGGCATTATTATGGCGGTGACAGTTGTAGTCGCCGTCATGTTTTTTGGCACGGGTCCGCAGAGCTTTGAGGTTGCCCCCGGCACCTCGCATGTGCTCTCGATCATCAGCTCCGTCATCGACGTCATCCTGTGCGCCGTAATCCTGTACAACGCGTACAAATATAGGAACGCGCTCACCACGGTGCTCGGCATAGTCCAGCTGGTGGGCTCGCTTGCCTTTGCAGCCATGACGCTGCCCGCGGCCGAAGCCGTCACGGCGACGCCGCTCTACCTGGACTACATGAGCGTGATCATGGTCCTCGCCGTCGGTATCGTCGGCAGCCTGATCTGCGTGTATGCCTTGGGTTATATGAAGGACTTCCAGGCCCATGACGAGCACGAGGCCGCGCTGCGCGGGCAGACCGCGCCCGACCGTCGCCCGCAGTTCCTGGCACTTATGTTTCTGTTCCTCTCGGCCATGTTCGTCATCGTGACGAGCGATAACCTTGAGTGGCTGTTCTGCGGCTGGGAAATCACCACCGTGTGCTCGTTCCTTATGATTGGCTACACGCGCACGCCCGAGGCCATCAAGAACGCCTTTACCCAGATCATCCTCAACATGCTGGGCGGCATCGCGTTTTTGGCGGGCCTTATGTTTCTGCACGTTAACGGCATGCCGCTGACCATCTCGGGCATGATCGAGCTTTCCGGCGCCGGCACCGCGCAATCCGCACTGCTGGTGATGCCGGTCATCCTGTTGTCGCTCGCCGCACTCACCAAGGCCGCACAGATGCCGTTCCACACTTGGCTGTTGGGTGCCATGGTTGCCCCCACTCCCACGAGCGCCCTGCTGCACTCGTCAACCATGGTCAAAGCCGGCGTGTTCCTAATGGTCAAGCTGAGCCCGCTCTATGCTATCTATCCCGTAACCGGCTTTATGGTCACGAGTGTGGGCGCCATCACGTTTTTGCTTGCTGCCCTCATGGCCATCTCGCAGAGCAACGCCAAACGCGTGCTCGCGTACTCCACCATTTCCAACTTGGGCCTCATCAGTGCCTGCCTGGGTGTCGGCGCGCCCGAGGCCGTATGGGCGGCCATCTTTCTGATCCTGTTCCACACGGTGGCAAAGTCGCTGCTGTTCCTGTGCGTGGGCACGGCCGAGCATCATATCGGCAGCCGCAATATCGAGGACATGGACGGTATGTTCAGCCGCATGCCGCACCTGACGCGCCTGATGATGCTGGGCATCATGGGCATGTTTGTGGCGCCGTTTGGCATGCTCGTGTCCAAGTGGGGCGCCCTGGTGGCGTTTGCGCAGACCGGCAACGTGCTCATGATCATGGTGCTGGCCTTTGGCTCGGCTGCGACGTTCTTCTTCTGGGGCAAGTGGCTTGCCAAGCTTTCGGGCGTCGACCCCACGGCTCAAAACGTTGAGGTCAATGTCCATAAGACCGAATGGATGGCCCTCAACACCATCGCCGCGCTGCTGATTCTGTGCTGCGTGGCGTTTCCGGTTATCTCGAGCGGTCTGGTGTCGCCTTACTTGGCCATGGTGTTTGGCCGCGTGCCGTACGTTATCGGCAAGGACGCCATGTATCTGATGGTGGTTATCGTGGCGTTTATTGCCGTGGTGCTGCTGACGTCGTTCCGCGTGAGCAATAAGCCGCACGTAAACGTATATCTTTCGGGTGTGGGAACCGACAATTACCGCCATTTCCGCGGCTCGATGGGACACGAGGTGAAGGCCGAAAAGCGCAATTGGTATTCGGAGGACGCCCTTGGCGAGAAGCGCATTGGCCCCGCAGGTAGCGTCGTGTGCTGCAGCATTATCTTGTTTGCGCTTCTGTGTTGCGCGTGGATTGGGCCCGAGCGGCTTGCCATGAGCGCGCCCTCGGTGCTGCGCGGCAAGTATTTCGAGGGTTCGGGCGTCGTGGGCATTTTTATTGGCACCGTGGCGTTTGCCTTGCTGGCGCCGTTTGTGGGTGGCCTGATCGACGGCGTTGACCGTAAGCTTTCGGCCCGCATGCAGGGCCGCGTGGGCCCGCGCCTGCTGCAGCCCTTCTACGACGTTGCCAAGCTCCTGCGCAAAGCCCCCGCCAGCGTAAACACCATGGACGATACCTACATGGCGTGCGCGCTCATCTTTACCGTCGTGGGCGGCGGCATCTTTGTGTCGGGCTCCAACACGCTGCTGTGCGCTTTTATGGTGACGCTCGCCGCGATCTTTGTGGTGCTGGCGTCCGCCTCGACGCAAAGTCCGTTTGCCCAGGTCGGCGCCGACCGTGAGCTGCTGCAGGTCATGAGTTACGAGCCCGCCGTTCTGCTGATGAGCGTGGGCCTGTACCTTGCCACCGACAGCTTCGATTCCATTGCCGTGACGGGGCAGTCGGCCCCCATCGTCGTGTACAGCGCGCCCATTTTCCTCGCGCTGCTCGCGGTGCTTACCATCAAGCTGCGCAAGTCGCCGTTTGACCTTTCGTACTCGCATCACGCGCATCAGGAGATTGTCCAGGGCGTCGCCACCGAGATGAGCGGCGGCACGCTGGCCAAGATGACCCTTATGCACTGGTGCGAGACCGTGCTGTTTTTGATGTGGGTGGGCATGTTCTTTGTTTGGGACAACCCCGTGAGCTGGGTTGTAGCCCTGGTCGTGATGGCCGCGACGTACTTTGTCGAGGTCCTGATCGACAACACCTTCGCACGCAGCACCTGGCGCAGCTGCTTTAGGCTCGGATGGGGCGTGGCGCTGGTGTTTGGCCTGCTCAACCTTATGCCTATCCTCGTTGACGTATTTATTTAGGAGGCGGCATCCATGGATCATAAAATGTCGCGCTCGCCGTGGGTTATTCATTACGACGGTTCGAGCTGCAACGGATGCGATATCGAGGTGCTGGCCTCGCTCACGCCGCTGTTCGATGCGGAGCGCTTTGGCGTGGTCAACACCGGCAACCCCAAGCATGCGGATATCTTTTTGGTGACGGGGTCGGTCAATGCCCGGAACCTGCCTGTCGTGCGCCAGATCTACAACCAGATGCTCGAGCCCAAGTGCGTGGTGGCGTGCGGCATCTGCGCGTGTTCAGGTGGCGTGTTCCGCGACGCCTACAACGTGATCGGTGGCGTGGACCGCGCGATTCCCGTGGACGTGTACGCGCCCGGGTGCGCCATTCGCCCCGAGACCGTGATCGATGCCATCGTGGAGGCGTGCGGCATCCTGGACCAGAAGGAGGCCGTGATGCGCGCCGGCGGTGACCCGCTCACCGTGGGTGGTGCCGCTACCTGGGACGGTGGCGTTGAGCTGGGCGAG
>CAJLLN010000109.1:0-5646 GCA_905207495.1 uncultured Collinsella sp.
TCTTGCGGCCGGAGTCGAACGGGGCCTCGCCCACACGCGGGTGCTCGGCGGTCAGGCCGGTGAGCCCCGCCTTGCCGGCGTCGTTGACGAGCGCGCACTCAGTCGGCTCGCCCACGGCCTCGCCCAGCTCCTCGTCCCACTGGGCATCGGAGCACAGCGCCATGCCGGCCAGGAACTTCTCCTTAGGTGCGGCGAGCTCGTGCTTGACGACGGTCATCTTGTTTTGGGTAAGGGTACCGGTCTTGTCGGAGCAGATGGTCTGCGTGCAGCCGAGCGTCTCGACGGCAGAGAGCTTGCGGATGATTGCCTGGCGCTTGGCCATCTTGGTCACGCCAAGCGACAGCACGATGGTCACGACGGCGACCAGGCCCTCGGGGATGGCAGCGACGGCGAGCGAGACGGCAACCATAAAGGTATCGAGCAGGGCGGTCGGGTCGGTAAGAACGTTGCCCACGCCGTGGCGGATGATATCAACGCCAAAGATGACGACGCAGATGACGATAACCATGATGGTGAGGATGCGGCTGAGCTCGGCAAGCTTCACCTGCAGCGGCGTGAGCTCTTCCTTGGCCTCGGCCAGGGCGCCGGCGATCTTACCCATCTCGGTGTTCATGCCGGTACCGACTACGACGGCGCGGCCACGGCCGTACACCACGGTGGAGCCCATGTAGCACATGTTCTTGCGGTCGCCGAGCGGCACGTCGTCGGTGCCGGCGGCGAGCTCGATCACGTTGGCATGCTTCTCGACAGGCACGGACTCGCCGGTGAGTGCAGCCTCTTCGATCTTCATCGTGGCGCTCTCGAGCACGCGGCAGTCGGCCGGGACGGAGTCGCCCGCCTCGAGCATGATCACATCGCCAGGCACGAGCTCGGCACTCGGCAGGTGCACGAGCTTGCCGTCGCGCAGAACCTTGGACTGCGCCGCGCTCATCTCCTGCAATGCCTCGAGAGCTTCCTCGCTCTTGGCCTCCTGAACCACGCCCAGCACCGAGTTGACGATAACGACGAACATGATGATGGCGACGTCGGCAAAGTCCGCCTCACCCTTGACCATGCCCGTGAGTGCACTGATGACGGCGGCAACGATCAGCATGATGACCATGGGGTCGGCCATCTGCTCAAAGAAGCGCTTCCACAACGGCGTCTTCTCGGCTTCCTCGAGCTTGTTAGGGCCTGTCTTGGCGAGGCGCGACGACGCCTCGTCGTTGCTCAGGCCGAGGTCCTCATCGACACCTTGGTCGCTGAGTACCTCCGCCGCGGCGGACAGGTATTCCTTTTGCATATAGAGTCCCCTCCTGGGATTCGGGCCACTCAGCAGATTGATGCCCGATCATAATTCCCAGGAGAAGGGCAAGGGCTCATCAAGGCTGCCGTGCTGAGCGGCAGTTGATAGTGGAGCTATGGTACCCCAAAGCGGCGCGTCTAGCCAAAACATTCCAATTGGAAACACGGCTCGAGTGCAACAATGCAGACCGTATGATGTTCGACATTGATAAAACGTTTTTTCTTCGGTGCATCATCAAACTGAAATATCGCCCAGATAGCAGCGGTTAGAACGGTTGGTAAAGTTTTTGCATATACCGTTTATTCGCAAAAAATGAACTTCTAATTCGGCATACGGTCGATTTTTTGGGGTATTCGGTCGGCATTTCGTTATAATCATCTCAGTTTTATTTCTTATGGTTTATCTATCAGCGCAAGACGATGTCAGATGGAGGTCTGAATGTACAAGCGCACCAAGATTGTATGCACCATGGGTCCCGCCTGCGATAGCGACGAGACCATCCGCGAGATGATCAAGGCGGGCATGAACGTCGCCCGTTTTAACTTCTCGCACGGATCCTACGACGAGCACCACGGTCGCATCGAGCGCGTCCGTCGTATTTCCAAGGAGCTCGGTCTGCCCGTCGGCATCCTGCTCGACACCAAGGGCCCCGAGGTCCGCACCGGCCTTCTGGTCGACGGCAAGAAGGTTGCCGTCAAGACCGGCGATAAGATCGTCGTCACCGCTCAGCCCACGACCGAGGATTTCCACGGCACCGCTGAGCACATCTCCCTCGACTACCTGGCTCTGCCCTCCGAGGTCGAGAAGGGCTCCCTCATCCTGATCGATGACGGCCTGGTTGCCCTTGAGGTCGAGTCCGTCAGCGGCCAGGACATGACCTGCGTCGTCAAGAATGACGGCCTGATCGGCGAGCGCAAGGGCGTCAACATGCCCAACGTCAACATCTCGCTGCCCGCCATCACCGAGCGCGATCGTCAGGACATCCTCTTTGGCCTGACCGAGAACATCGACTACATCGCCGCTTCCTTCATCCGTGACGGCGAGTCCGTCCGCGGCATCCGCGAGCTTTGCCGCGAGAACGGCGGCGAGCACGTGACGATCTTCCCGAAGATCGAATGCGCCCTGGGCGTCGAGAACTTCGACGAGATCCTCGAGGCTTCCGACGGCATCATGGTCGCCCGTGGCGACCTGGGCATCGAGATCAAGCCCGAGCTCGTTCCGCACATCCAAAAGGAGATCATCGCTAAGTGCAACGCGGCCTACAAGCCCGTTATCACCGCTACGCAGATGCTCGACTCCATGCAGCAGAACCCGCGCCCGACGCGCGCCGAGGTTGCCGACGTTGCTAACGCCATTTACGACGGCACCGACGCCGTTATGCTCTCTGGCGAGTCCGCTGCCGGTAAGTACCCGGTCGAGGCCGTCAAGATGCAGGCCAGCATTGCTCTCGAGACCGAGAAGTACCTCCCGGCTCACGCTCCACTCGAGGTTCCGGCTGACGCTCACGGCACCCGCGTCGTCAACAACGTTGTGGGTATGTCCGCTGTGAACATGGCCACCACCGTTGGCGCCAAGTGCATCACCGTGCCGACGACCACTGGTCGTACTGCCCGCCTGATCTCGCACTTCCGTCCCAACATGCCGATCTGCGCGTTCTCCCGCCACGAGTGGGCCGTCCAGCAGATGATCATGTACTGGGGCGTCATCCCGCACCAGGCAGAGATTACCCAGGGCACCGTCAACGGCACGATCGTCAAGGCGATCGAGACCGCTAAGGAGCTCGGCTACGTCAAGACTGGCGATTTGACCGTCGCTACCGCCGGCGATCCCCGCATGAGCGTCCAGCTCGAGGACAAGGTCTCCTCGACCAACGTCGCTTACGTCGCTCAGGTACGCTAAATCGTACTTGCAAGCAGATTTGCATTGCAAAGGGCCCGGAAGGCATTGCCTTCCGGGCCCTTTTTAAAGACCTTCTTCATATGCCGCTTCATCGATTTGCGTTCAATCGCAAGCCTCTCCGATGCCGAGCGCACCACCGAAGACGCCCTGCGACGGGAGTTGTTGGTCAATTGGGATGAGCTGTTCACCGTCAAGCCGGCCGGCTAGCAGCTAGCGATCAGGGGGGCTGCGGGGACGTCAGAAGCAGCAACGCGAGCCGCAAATCCCGCCTCGGTCAGCTCGATGACCTCGGTAAACGTTGCATCGAAAAACTCCTCGGTTAGCAAGCGATACGGCGGATGATCGGGCTCACCGGGGTTTTCGCGCACGATCTCGTGCATAACGCCGATGGTCTTGAGCACATACTCCTTATGGATGGGATACTGCCCAAAACGCGTCGCCGCAGTATACAGGCGATCGGTCGCGCGCGGAATCGAAACAATGCCGAGCGTCTTGCCGAACCAGTCAAAGTCGCCTTGCTTTTTAATGCGGAACTCCTCGCACGGCTTGCCGCCGTGCGCCTCCAGGTACTGATTCACGCGCGTATTCCATACGGTATCGGCCACGAGGTGAGACCAAACGCCCAGCGTCAGATCGAGCAGCGACTGCGCCACGTCATCGGGCGCGAGCGAAAGCTCGCTAGCACCGGGACCGGCAACCGGCTCGGCATCCTTGTAGCGTTGGGGATAATGCACCCGATTGAGTCGCTCGCGCTCCTCGGCAATCGAGGTCGCGGCAGCTGGCGCACCAACAAGCGCCCCTTTGAGCAGCGGCGCCACATAGGTATCCCAAAACTCATGCTCGCGCGGCTTGGGGATAGGCTCGGGCTTGGCAAAGTGCGTAATGCGGTACGGGATGGGATCGGCGATGCCAGGGACCATATAGCCCACGAAAATATCCGGAACCACGCAGCCAAACAAAAAGGCATTGCGGTCGCGCACGCTATTGGCAAGCGCACCGGTGCGCTCCAGCAAACGCTCCGTCTGAGCGATATGAATGTTCCAGCTTGGCATAGCCACCCCCATAAAAACCTGGATAACTATACCATCACGGCAAAGCCGCGCGGGCGGCTACGTACGCTCTACGCAGCAACTAGTCCGTAGCACCGCTTTCGGTTCCATACGACGGCGAAGGCGCCTCGACCACATGGTGATATCGATCGATATAGATGGCGCGGGCACCCAGGCGGCGCACCAAATCCTGGTGATGCGTGCTCATCAAGACCGTCTTACCCGCCGCGACGTAGGCCAGCAAGAAGTTGACCACGATGTCGCATGAATCCTCGTCGAGCCCATTAGTAGGTTCGTCGAGAACCAAGATATCGGGGTTCATCGATACGACTGCCGCCAGCGCCACACGCTTCTTTTGCCCACCCGAAAGCTGATAGGGCGAGGCATCGACCAGGTCGGCAACTTGAAACAGTTCCATGGCATCGTGCACGCGACGGTCGAGCTCGTCTGCCGGCAGCCCCATCTGCGCGGGACCAAAAGCAACTTCCTCACCCACCGTAGCGCAGAACAACTGGGCGTCGGCATTCTGGAACACAAAACCCACGCGCTGATGGAACCGCTGGGCCGTCGCGGAATCCTTGAGATATGCCGCATCGACCATACACCCGTCAAACAGGTATGCCCCTGCGTCCGCGAGTTCAAGGCCGTTAATAAGACGCATAATCGTCGTCTTACCGCAGCCGTTGGGACCGAGCAGGGCAACGAGTTCACCACGATCGACCTGCAGCGACACGCCATCGACAACCGTATGCCCCGCATAGGAAAACACCACGTCGCGCAACTCAATAAGCGGCGCGCCCTCGGCGCCGCCCGCACCGTTCGTGCCCGCCGCACTATTCATATCAATCGTCAAAACGTCGCCCTTCCCTACTCACATCGACGGCTAGACCGCCCGCGTTACAGTACCGCACACAACACGGCGAGCAACGCCACGCCGACCGCATAGACCGCATCGCGCCAGCCAAAGCCGCTCCGCGCGGGAGCCGGATACGCGCCGGCAAAGCCACGGCAGAGCATGGCCTCGTCCATCGCATGGCTGCATTCCATCGCCTTGATAAAGGTCATGCCCATGATACCCGCGATCGAATCGGTACGCGAAAATCCCTCAGGCGCACGGCCAACGCTGCGCAGCATGACCGATTCGCACAGATTGTGCGCCGTGCGACCCAGCACCTCAATGTGCTTGAGCGCCATATCAAACGTAAAGATGACCTCGTCGGGTAGATGCAGCATCTTGAGCGCCGCCGACATGCGGCTCCAGGTGAGCGTCCACGAAACGCCCAGCACGAGCGACACGTTAATGAACGTCTTAAGCGCAATTTTGAGCATGGCGCCCGTAGCGGAAGCGCCCAGCAGCAGGGCAGGCAGCGCCAAAACCACGGCGAGCCCCGCGGCGCCAAGCGCCGGCACAAA
>CAJLLN010000110.1:0-5623 GCA_905207495.1 uncultured Collinsella sp.
GGCGCTGGAAGTGCAGACCACGGACGACGCGGGCGCATGGCGGACGGTAGCTGTGAGCGGCGGCAGCTTTTTGAACGAGTATATTGCGTTGGACGCGGGGACTGAGACTGTGCGTATCCGTCCGAAGGACGGTAAGGGGCGGCTGTTTATCGCCGAGCTGCACGTCTTTGGCGAGGGCGACGTGCCGGACTGGGTACAGCAATGGGAAGCGCCGCTCGACAAGGCGGAAAACGTGCGCCGCCAGATCTGCCTGACGCTTGAGGAAATGAACATCCAGCCGGAGTCCTCGCACCACGAGCAGGGTCCCGGTCAGAACGAGGTTGACTTCCGCTACGCCGAAGCCCTTGAAGCGGCCGACAATTTCGTCACCTTCAAGTGGGTCGTCAAGTCCATGGCGTCCTCAAGCGGCCTGTTTGCGTCCTTCCTGCCCAAGCCGCTCCCGCATGCGCCGGGCAGCGGACTGCATCTGTCTGTTTCGATAAACAAAAACGGCAAGAATCTGTTCCAGCCCTCGTTTGAAAAATCTGCCGAGGGCCAGAGCTTTGTGGCAGGCATTCTGCAGCGTGCTGCCGAGATGACCATCTTCTGCAATCCGCTCACCAACTCGTTCCAGCGTCTGGGCGAGTTTGAAGCGCCCAAGTACATCACCTGGTCGCATCAGAACAGCCGTCCGCTCATCACCGTGCCGCTCTCCGAGGACAGCACGGCGCACCGCTTCAAGCTGCGTGCGTTCGACGGCTGCATCAACCCGTACATCGTATTTGCGCTGCTCATCCACGCCGGTCTGGACGGCATCGAGCGCAAGCTGGAGCTGCCGCCCGAGGCCACGGCCGAGACGCTCAAGCTTACCGACCGTCAGATGCTCGAGGCCGGCTACACGCCGCTGCCGCGCTCGCTCAAAGAGGCGCTCGACGTGTTTGAGGACTCGCAGTTTATGAAGGATGCCCTCGGCGAGCACATCCACAGCTTCTTCCTCAAAAAGAAGCGCGACGAGTGGCATAAGTTTGAGTCCACGATCACCGAATGGGAGATCAAGCACTACCTGGCGAACTCCTAATCGCGTTGGCTTGTTCCAGTACGATTGAGCTCATTTCCTTGGAGGCCGATATGTCCGAAAAGAGTGCCCTGTTCATGGCGCGCACGACGCGCTTCCACGAGTTTGCCCGCAGCTTGACGACCACCCTGGGTGTCGAGGTGAGCCTGGCTACTCCCGATTCGCCGACTGCGGCGCACGACTTTGACCTGCTGATTCTCGACTCCGACGGCATCCGCAGCGACCGCATCGATCAGATTGCCAAGTGGCTCGACGATCGCGGCGGCGTCCCCATGTTGGTGATCGTCGACGACGAGGCGCTCGGCACCCTGCGTCTGCCGAATCATGCGCATGCCGACTTTGTATGTCCCACGGCGACGCCCAACGAGCTCAAGGCTCGTGCGCAGCGCCTGATGGGCGAGGAAGAGACCGTCACCGCCGACGATGTGCTCAACATCGACAACCTCGAGATCAACTTGGCCACCTACCAGGTGACGCTCGATAACGAGCCCATCGACCTGACGCTGATGGAGTACTCGCTGCTGAGCTTTTTGGCGACGCATCCCAACCGTGCCTACAGCCGCGAGGTGCTGCTGCACCGCGTGTGGGGCTTTGAGTACTGCGGCGGCACGCGCACCGTCGACGTGCACATCCGACGCATCCGCTCCAAGGTGGGCCCGCAGATCGCGGCACACATCACCACCGTCCGCGGCGTGGGCTATCTGTTTAAGGACTAGATTTCCACCACAAAGGGGACAGGCACCTTTGTGGTGGTTTTGCCGTAGGCCGGGTCCTTTTGGGCCTGCAGCAGAACTTAAGCCTTCCTAAAAGATTGCGTTCTCGTACACGTTCGCCCGCATATTGGGGTACAACTCAACGTGAACAATGATGGCCCGCCACATGTTTGGCGGGCCTTTGGTTATTTGACGAAAGGATCGCAGCCATGAGCGAGAACGATTCCCAGCGTCCCCAGGATGTTGGCAATGCCGGCGAGACTCAGCAGCAGCCGCGCGTGCAGGTGGAGTCGACGCCTGCCGGCAGCAACATTCCCTACGTGCAGGCTTACGATACACAGACCGGCCAGCCGCTGGGCGGTCAGCAGGTTGTAAACAAGCACACGGTGGTCAAGACCAAGACCAAAAAGCTGCCGATCTTTATTACGGCGCTCGCCGGCTGTGCCTGCGGTGCCCTGCTGGTCATCGCGCTCATTATGAGTGGCACGCTCAACATTGGCGGCGGAAAGAATGCCGTGACGGCGGGTGCTTCGGGTTCGTCGACGCAAAAGATTACGATCGACTCCGAGGACACCACACTTGCCGAGGCCGTTTCTGCCAAGGCCCTGCCCTCCGTCGTTTCCATCACCGCCACTTCGAGCGGCAGCCAGAATGGCTCGCTTTCGCAGTCTGCCGACGAGTCGGATGGCTCGGGCAGCGTCGGTTCGGGCGTGGTGCTCGATACCGAGGGCCACATCCTCACCAACAACCACGTGGTCGATGGTTACGACCAGTACGTGGTGACCATGGACGACGGCACCACGTACGAGGCCGAGTTCGTGGGCAACGATGCTTCGAGCGACCTGGCCGTCATCAAGCTCAAGGATGCAGACGCCTCCAAGCTCACGCCGATTGAGATCGGTGATTCCTCCAAGCTCAACGTGGGCGAGTGGGTTATGGCTATCGGTTCGCCGTTTGGCAACGAACAGTCTGTCTCCACGGGCATCGTCTCGGCGCTCTACCGCTCCACGGCCATGAGCTCTACCAGTGGCAACACCATCTACGCCAATATGATCCAGACCGATGCCGCCATCAACCCGGGCAACTCCGGCGGCGCGCTCGTCAACGACAACGGCGAGCTCGTGGGTATTAACTCGCTTATCGAGAGCTACTCTGGCTCCAGCTCGGGCGTGGGCTTTGCTATTCCCGTTAACTACGCCAAGAACATTGCCGACCAGATCATCGACGGCAAGACGCCGGTGCACCCGTACCTGGGCGCTACGCTTTCGAGCGTCAATGCGCTCAACGCCCGCACCAACAAGCTGAGCACCGATAGCGGCGCGTATGTGGCGAGCGTTGTCGAGGACGGTCCTGCCGCCAAGGCTGGCATCCAAGAGGGCGATGTCATTACCAAGCTGGGCGACGATGAGATTACGAGCGCTGATGGCCTGATCATCGCGCTGCGCAGCCACGAGGTGGGTGAGAAGGTCGAGATCACGCTTATGCGCGGCAAGGACGAGAAGAAGGTCACCGTCGAGCTGGGCTCCGACGAGGAGCTGCAGAACCAGCAGCAGGACGACAGCGCGACCGACACCGGCAACGGCAGCATCACCGACGAGCAGCTGCGCCAGTACCTGGAGGAGCTGTTGGGCCAGCAGGGCCAGGGTCAAGGCTACGGTCAGGGTTTCTAACGAGCTGTATCGCACATACCGATGCCAGAGGGGGCTGTTCCGCCAACGCGGGACAGCCCCTCTTTTCATATTGATCCGTTGGGGACGGAGGAAAACGGATCACTTGGGGCTGACAAGAGGCCTGGTTCGTAATGGTCTGAACTAACTGTCCACCCCGGTCTGGCGGCTGCCGATTCGGTGCGGTTCGAAAGGGCTATTCGACCCCATTGCGACCGGTGGTACTCTAGTATCCGTTTGAAATCGAGCGAAGGAGTGCTGCTATGGAGCAATCGAGCCTGTTTGGTGACGGTGTGGACATCGATACCGAAACGCCCGCGAGCGCGGATGCCACCGCACCGGTCGACGCCCATGCCCAGGCGGCAGCGCGCGCGGCCGAGCTGCGCCACGAGCTCGACTACCACGCCTATCGCTACTACATGCTCGATACGCCCGAGATCACGGATGCCGCATTCGACAAAATGCTCGTTGAGCTGCAGGAAATCGAGGCGACCTACCCCGACCTGGTGACGCCCGACAGCTATACCCAGCGCGTGGGCGGCTACGTGAGCGAGCAGTTTACGCCGGTCACGCACATGGCACGCATGTATTCCATGGACGATGCCATGGATCTGGACGAACTCGACGCATGGCTCCAGCGCACCGAGGATGCGCTCGGCGCCGGCAGCGTCACCTATACCTGTGAGCTTAAGATTGACGGTCTGGGCGTGGCACTTACCTACCAAAACGGCACCTTCGTGCGCGCGGCCACGCGCGGCGATGGCACCACGGGCGAGGACGTGTCGCTCAACGTGCGCACCATCAAGGATGTGCCCATGCACCTGTCCGAACCGGCACTTGCCCACATGGGCGCCGACCGCGAGCGCACTATCGAGGTGCGCGGCGAGGTCTACATGCCCAAGGGCAGCTTTGTTCGTCTGAATGAAGAGGCCGATGCCGAGGGCCGCGACCCCTTCGCCAACCCGCGCAACGCCGCCGCCGGCAGCCTGCGCCAAAAGGATCCCAAGATCACGGCGCGCCGCGATCTTGCCACCTTTATCTATGCCATCGCCGATACCGACCCGCTGCACGTCCACAGCCAGCGCGAGTTCCTCGACTGGCTGCGTAGCGCCGGCTTTAGCGTCAACCCTAACGTTGCCCGTTGTGCCACACCCGCCGAGGTCCACGAGTTCTGCGCCCAGGCGCTCGAGCATCGCGGCGACCTGGACTACGACATCGACGGCGTGGTCGTAAAGGTGGACAGCTTCCAGCAGCAGCTCGATCTGGGCTTTACCGCCCGCGCGCCGCGCTGGGCCATTGCCTTTAAGTTCCCGCCCGAGGAAAAGCAGACCGTCCTGCGCGAAATTCGCATCCAGGTGGGCCGCACCGGTGTGCTCACGCCGGTCGCCGAGTTCGATCCGGTGACGGTCGCCGGCTCCACCATCGCGCGCGCCACGCTGCACAACATCGACGAGATCCGCCGCAAAAACGTGCGCGAGGGCGACACCATCATCGTGCACAAGGCAGGCGACGTAATCCCCGAGGTCGTGGGCCCGGTGCTCGATAAGCGCCCGGCCGATTCGGTCGACTGGCACATGCCCGAGGTCTGCCCCGTGTGCGGCAGCCCCGTGGTCCACGAGGACGGCGAGGTCGCTTACCGCTGCGTCTCCATCGACTGCCCCGCGCAGCTCAAGGAGCGCCTGCTCCACTGGGTGAGTCGCGGCTGCATGGACGTCGACGGCCTAGGCGACGAGATTGTCGACAAGATGATCGCCGCCGGGCTGATTCACGACGTCGCGGACTTCTACCAGCTCACGGTTGACGATATCGCCGGCCTGGACACGGGGCGCACCTATGCCAGCTCCAACAGCAAAAAGGGCGTCAAGAAGGGCGACCCCATTCCGGTAGGCCTCAAGACGGCCGAGAAAATCATCGCCGAGCTCAACAAGTCCAAGAGCCAGCCGCTCGGTCGCGTGCTGTTTGCCCTGGGTATCCGCCACGTGGGCAAGAGCGTGGGCGAGGTTATCGCCGAGCGATTCCTGTCGATTGACAAGCTCATCTTGGCGAGCGAAGAGGATATTGCCGAGTGCGAGGGCATCGGTCCCAAGATTGCGGCGAGCGTCAAGCAGTTCCTGGCCGTGCCCGAGAACCTTGCCGTGCTGGAGCGCCTGCGCCAGGCGGGCCTGTCGCTCGAGGTCGACTTGGGCGCC
>CAJLLN010000111.1:0-5604 GCA_905207495.1 uncultured Collinsella sp.
GTCATCGGTCGCGTGCTGCCGCTTGCCGAGGGCGCCCGTCCCGCCGTGCGCGTGCGCACCGGCTGGGGTTCGACCCGCATCCTCGACATGCTCGTAGGAGAGCAGCTGCCGAGGATTTGCTAACGACAAAGGCTCAGGGCTATTAAAGATATTCAGATTCCAAACATGCCCGGCACGCATGCCCAGTATTATGAGGTGCGTTTTACAACTCAAGCGGCAGGAGCACCCATGGCAGCAGCTTTTTCCCATGTGATCTTTGATCTGGACGGCACCATCCTCAACACGCTCGAGGACCTGGCGGCCGCCGGCAACCATACCTGCGAGATGCACGGCTGGCCCACGTTCGCCGTAGACGAGTACCGCTACAAGGTGGGAAACGGCATGCTCAAGCTGGTCGAACGCTTTATGCCTGCCGAGTATGCGGGCGACAGCCGTATGTTTGAGCAAACGCTTGCCGAGTTTAGGGCTTATTACGGCGAGCACAAGGAGGACCACACCGCTCCCTATGCCGGCACGACCGAGATGCTCGACCGCTTGCGCGCCGTGGGTGTGCAACTTGCCGTGCTCACTAACAAGGACCACGTCTCGGCGGCTCCGCTTATCGAGAAGTATTTTGGTTCCGAGCGCTTTGCGCTGGTGCAGGGCCGCGTCGATGCGTTTCCGCCCAAGCCCGAGGCGCCTGTTACACTGCATGTGATGAAAGAGCTAGGCGCCGATCCGTCGACCACGCTCTATGTGGGCGATTCCAATGTCGATATCCTGACCGGTCACAACGCCGGCCTTAAGAGTGCGGGCGTCAGCTGGGGCTTCCGCGGCCGCGCAGAGCTGGAAGCCGCCGGCGCCGACTACGTGGTGGACACCCAGGACGAGCTCGCAGCGCTGATCCTGGGCGAGTAACGAGCGACACTGCTTAACGCAGCTGCGACAATTCTTCCGCGCGGAAAGCGCATCCCGTTTTGGAGCTCCGGAATGGGATGCGCTTTCCGTTTGAGGCACATCAGGGAAACCGCATCCCGTTTCAGAGCAATATTCCGGGTCGCACTTTCCGCAACCCACCCCATCCGGAAAATGCGACCCACTATTCGGCCAAAAACCGGGTCGCGGTTTCCCAAGCACTCGATGCAACGCTGGCACAAGGAGTGTCCCCAACTGCCGGCAGAAAAGGAACGTCCCCAAGTGCCACCCCAATGACCACCATGGCAACGCCGCAGGTAGAGAACGGACAGCGAAAACGCCCCTAAGCGAGCAAGGTGACGTGAAATGAAAGGGCGCTGACCTTCTGGTCGCGCCCTTGAAATTGAGCGTCAGATTGCCGCTTAGGGGCGTTTGCAGCGTCGAGCAGTTACGGCGTTTGGTAAAACGCCGTAACGAACTACCGCGTAACCCCCTAGCTCAGCATTGCATCCATCATCTCGGAGTTGACAGAGTCGTCGGCAGACCACTCGCCGTCGTCGTTGCAGGTGTACTTGAAGATAACCGTGGTCTTCCTGGGCTCGGCGGCCTTGGTCACATCGACCATAACCTGACCGGCCATCTTGTACAGCTCGTCATCGGAAGGAACCGTGTCAAGCGCAGCGACCTTCTCCTGATACTGGGTGGAGAAGTCCTCGACGATCTTGTTCATAGACTTGCATGTGATAGAGACCTCGGCGGTCGCGACACCCTTGTCCTCGTCGACCGTCACGTCGCCGATCTTGTAGTCAAAGCCCTCGAGATAGGTCTTGGCATACTCCTTGGGATCGATACCCAGCTGCTCGAACTCGTCGCCCGAAGCTTCCTCCAGACCAGAAAGGAAGTCGTCGCCACCGTTCTTGACCTCGTCAAACTGCGTCGTAAGATCCTCGGTGATGAGCTCCTCAACCGAAGGACCTCCACAGCCGGAAAGCACGACCACGCATGCAACCAAGACGGCCATGAGGGGCGCAAGCAGCAGCTTCTTTTTCATGTTGTTCCTCCCAATGAGCGGCACCGCGCTTCCCGGACGCGGCACACGTTGTAATAAGTAAGCCCATACTATCCACTTATGAACACCCTCGGCAACGCGAAGGCGCGGTCGGTTCGTTTTAGCGTCCGAACGGTTTGCAAGCCCGCCCAACGCGCAATAAAACGCTTCCCCTCGGTGCAATAAAAAAGGTGGCCGGAAAATCCGACCACCCTTGCACATCCTTTAAACGCCGCAGTTTACTTGCGAACGACCTTAACGATGGCGTCACCGGCGGCGACGGCGGACTCTGCCTCAACGGTGAGCTCGACGTCGGCAAACTCGGCGGTGTTGGACACGGCCACCACGACGCAGTCCTTGTAACCGGCAGCGGCGATCTTGGCGCGGTCGATCTTGAGTATGGGCTGGCCGGCCTTCACAACGTCGTCGGCCTTGACGAAGCCCTCGAAGCCATCGCCGTTCATGTTGACGGTATCGACGCCAACGTGCACCAGAACCTCGATGCCGCTATCGGACTGCAGACCCACGGCGTGACCCATGGTGACGGTCACCTTACCGTCGCAGGGAGCGTAGACCAGATCGTCCTCGGGCCACACGGCACAGCCCTTGCCCAGAACCTCGCCACCAAAGACGGGATCGGGCACGTCGGCCATCTTGATGACCTTGCCCTTGACGGGCGAGCACAGCACGTCGGCGCCGGCAGAAGCAGAGATGGAGGCCGGAGCAGCGGCAGCCGCGGGCTCAGCCTTCTTCTTGAACATATCAAACAGACCCATACGTTTTCTCCTCTTGATTAAGCGCAACGTTGTGCGCATGCCTACGGTAATTATAGTGCCAAATGGTTCAAATGCTAAGGTGGGGACTCGAATCGCAAGCCCTTCTCGGTAGTGCTCGTGGGATGAGCATCTCCTTTGCATCGCGGTTCGATAAGCCGAGTATCGCCCACGCGCGGGACGGGCAGAAGCGGGCACGCCAAACCCGATACTTCTTTTCGCTCTCGAGTCCTGCCGCCGCCCCGTCCCTGACACTTCCTGATACCGACCGAAACGTGCCAAAATAAACCTGTCCCTTTTTGGCAGGTTTGGCGAGTGTGGGAGTTCGCATGGATATCAAACGCAAGATCACCGAGGCGCAGGGCCTCACCCCCACCGAGCAGCAGCTCGGCATCTCGGCCCTTGCCATGGGCGAAGACGTCCGCGGGCTCTCCATCAAGGAATTTGCCGCGCGCACCAACGTTTCTGTTGCGAGCGTGCACCGGTTTTGCAAAAAGCTCGGCCTCGAGGGCTTCAAGGACCTCAAGGTCGAGCTCATCCGCCTGGCAACCGAATCGGGCAACCGACGCGACGTGGATATCAACTTTCCCTTCGACGCCACGTCCACCCCTGCGCAGGTTATGGAGCGCATGGAGGGACTTTACCAGACCACGCTGGCCGAAACACAGGAGTTGCTCGACCCCACGCAGCTTGACCACGCCGCCAAGCTCATCGCGAACGCCCGACAGGTCGACATCTACACGGGCTCGCACAACCTCTATCCAGCGGGAATGTTCCGAGATCGCCTGCTCTCCGCCGGTAAAAGCGCAACGTGCCACAACGGTGTCGAGGCCCAGGTGCGAACGGCGCTCGCCTCGGGTCCCGACCATGCGGCAATCGTCATCTCCTACAGCGGCCTTGCCCCCAACCTCAAGGACATCTTGCCAATCCTCAGCAGTCGGCATGTCCCGGTCATCGTCATCGGCACGCCTTATTGCGCTCGCATTCACCCCGGCTTTGCCGCCTACCTTACGGTGAGTGACCACGAGAGCATGACGCATCGCATCACACAGTTCGCCAGCCACATCGCCGTGCAATACGTGCTCGATTCGCTCTACAGCAGCTACTTCGCCAAAGATTACGACCGCTGCTCCGAATTCCTAGAGTGCTCATTCCCCTACACCCGCCTGCCCGGGCTCAAGTAGCGACAAGCGTGGATTTTTGGACGCCTATCTAACGAGCGTGGATAATCTCCCACTTTGAGCCTACACGGGGGCCAAAAACGGGAGATTATCCACGCTCGTGTTGAATGATCCGTTTTCCTCTGCGCCCGAGGGACCACTCGACCACCTTGCACCAAAGCAATAACGACTTCTCGTCATTAGATCATTCAAATCGAATCTAATAACTATTTTCGCCATAAACTCGTTATTAGAATTGATATGATTAGCCTAATAACGAGTTTCCGGAACTAAAGATATGGAGGGCGCGATGCAAATCGAGGAGAACGGCCAGGGAACGCTCCGCAATAATCTATCGGGGAAATTGGCTTACTATTCGTTTTTGCCAACGCCCTTGCAATCATTGAGGCAGCTAAACCTCACTGAGGAAACCTATCGCACGCTTTCCACATGCTCACGAAAGCTTGGAGAGCTTGAAGGCATGCTCTACTTTGTTCCCAACGCCGACATGTATCTGACAATGTATGTGCGCAAAGAAGCACTCCTTTCTTCGCAAATTGAGGGAACCCAGTGCACGTTTGACGACCTACTTAGTCCATCGCAAACACAACTCCATCATAAAGATGTCGCAGACGTCGTGAATTACGTCCGTGCTGTCGACCGCGGCGTAGAACTGCTCAAAAAGATGCCCTTGTGCACGAGACTTCTTAGGCAAGTTCATGCGGTCCTGCTGGACGGAGTGCGCGGAACGGAGAAGAATCCAGGCGAGCTGCGCTCCTCACAAAACTGGATTGGCCCCTCAGGCTGCACCATTGCAACTGCATCGTTCGTCCCCCCAAACATTGAAGATTTGAGCAACACGCTCCAGGACCTCGAACGATTTATCAATGAGCCTCAAGTCGAAATGGATCCGATCGTGCGGGCGGCGCTCGTCCATTACCAATTTGAAACTGCCCATCCATTCCTAGACGGAAACGGTCGCCTGGGCAGGCTTCTCATTACACTTATGCTCATCAATGATGGCGTTCTTCATTCTTGCTTGTTCTATCCATCGTTCCAGTTCAAGAAAAATCGAAGCGAGTACTACCGACAACTCACATCCGTAAGGGAACGAGGAACTTACGAGGAATGGATAGAGTTTTTCTGCGCCAGTCTTCTTGAGAGTGCGAAGGACTCGGTAGGGTCTTTAAAAAACCTTGTTGACCTCCATAACCGTTCCACAGCAACCATTACCGAAAATCTCGGAAGGACTGCTGCAAACGGGCAAAGGCTGTTGGGCATTCTTGAAGAGCACCCCATCGTCGACACCGCATTCATCGCTGCCCAACTCGATATCGGCAGGAGTACCGCGAGCTCGCTCGTCAAATCATTTGAAGAATTGGGTATCCTCCGTCCGCTCGACGAGTCAAGACAGAGATACCGACAGTACGGGTATGAAGAGTATCTTTCGATTCTCAGGGAAGACGCCGAGCCGATTAGATAGGCATCGCAACCCAGGCAAATTAAAGCGAGCGTGGATAATCTCCCACTTTGAGCCTGCACACAGGCCAAAAACGGGAGATTATCCACGCTCATTCCTGAGTAGTCATTTATGAACGTCCCCAATGACTAGTCCGGCAACGCCGATGTTTCGGCAACGACAGCGAGCGAGCCGCATTCGGAGCAAGACGACGCCGCAGGTAGAGAACGGACAGCGAGCGGGTCGCATTTGAGACAAGGTGACGTGAAA
>CAJLLN010000112.1:0-5590 GCA_905207495.1 uncultured Collinsella sp.
TGCCTGCCTAGACAGGGCGGGGTCGGCTTTGAGCAGGCCGTTTACCGCGCTTGCGATCGCCTGCTCGCAGAGGGTGCCCATGGCCGTCCGCTCATTGTGCATCTGCTGCATCTGGGTTGTAAATTGATCGCGCATTATCCAAACCTCCCGGTGATATAGTCTTCCGTCCGCGAGTCCACCGGGCTGGTGAAGATCGCGTCGGTTTGACCATACTCGATGAGCGTAGCGGGCTCGCCGGCAACTTCCTGCAAGAAGAACGCGGTGTAGTCACTGATACGAGCTGCCTGCTGCATTGAATGCGTGACGATGATAATCGTCATCTCGGGCGCCAGCTCGGCCATCAGATCCTCGACCTTAGAGACGGAAGTGGGGTCGATGGCGGAGCAGGGCTCGTCCATCAGGAGGACATCGGGTTGCACCGCAAGCACGCGCGCGATGCACAGACGCTGCTGCTGACCGCCCGAGAGCGCCAAACCATCCTTGTTGAGCTGATTGGATACCTCTTTCCAGAGGTTGGCGCGCTTGAGCGATTCTTCCACGATGTCATCGAGGTCGCTTTTGCTAGTCACGCCCTGCAGACGAGGGCCAAAGGCGACATTCTCGTAGATGGATTTGGGAAACGGGTTGGGCTGCTGAAAGATCATGCCCACGCGACGACGGAGATCGACCGGATCGACACCCTCGGCATAGATATCGTTGCCGTCGAGCGTCATGGTGCCCTCGACGCGCGTGCCCTCAATCAGGTCATTCATGCGGTTGATGCAGCGCAAAAACGTCGACTTGCCGCAGCCCGAAGGGCCAATGAAGGAGGTGATGGCGTTTTTGGCGATGTTGAGGTCAAGCCCCGTCAGCGCATGAAAGTCACCGTACCAAAAGTTGAAATCCTTGGCCGTAATGGCCGCTTGCTCCAACGCGGGAGCGGACTGATAAACGGACATGGGACTCCTTAACTAGCGACGCTTGCGCGACAGGAAGCGCGCAAACAGGTTGAAGGCCAAAATGATCACCATCAGCAAGAGCGCGGTGCCGTAGGCTGCGTTCATGTTGATGCCGTCGTTGGCAAGCAGGTACAGGTGAACGGTCATGGGACGACCGGAATCGAGCGGCGAAATAGGTAGATTGATGGCCTGGCCCATGGTGTAGAGCACCACGGCGGTCTCGCCGATGGCACGGCCGATGGCAAGGACGATGCCCGTGGCAATGCGGCCAAAGGCCGAAGGAAGCACGATCTTGGAGACGACCTGCCACTTGGTAGCGCCCAGGCCGTACGCGCCCCAACGGATATAGCGCGGAACGGCGCGAATGGCTTCTTCGGTGGTGCGCATGACGATGGGAAGCATCAAGAGCGCGAGCGCCAGAGCGGCCGAGACCATCGAAAGGCCCAGGCCCATAGCCTCGACAAACAAGGCGTAGCCAAACAGGCCCATAACGATGGAGGGCACCGAGGCCAAAGCGTCAGCAGCGTAGCGAATGAGCTCGACGACCTTGCCCTGCTTGGCGTACTCGGCCAGATAGACGGCTGCCAGCACAGCGATCGGCGTGCAGATAAGCATGGCGAGCGCCGTCACGTAGACGGTCGAGACGATCGTGGGCCAAATTCCGCCCTCGGCGTTGACGCCCTGGGGCCAACCGAAGATAAAGTCGAGCGAGATGTGTGGCAGGCCGTTGATGACCACGTAGGCGATGATAGCGACCAGCACCAGCGTGGTGATGTAGGCAGCGGCACGAAACACGCCAAGCATGATCTTGTTGGACAGGTCCTTGTTGATGCGGCCCTTCTTGCCGTGGGAAAGGGCACGCTTGATGCGCTCGCGCGACGAGGTCGTATCGACCGTCGTGTCAACGGAATCGGACATAGCCTACCCCCTCTTCTTCTTGGAAATCAGACGAACGATACCCACCAGCGTGGCGGAGATGATAAACAGGACCACACCCATGCCGAACAGCGCCGAGCGGTGCAGACCCGAGGAATAGCTCATGTCGAGCGCAATCTGGCTCGTGAGCGTCGAGATGGGGCTCGCAATGCTGTCGGGAATAACCGGGGCGTTACCTACGACCATGAGCACGGCCATGGTCTCGCCGATGGCACGGCCCATACCCAGCACGATGGCATCCACGATACCCAGCTTGGCGGCAGGTAACACGACCTTATAGATGGTCTGCCACTTAGTAGCACCCATGGCATACGATGCCTCGCGAATGCCCATGGGAATGGAATTGAGGGCATCGATGGTAAGCGTCGTGATGGTAGGGACGATCATGATGGCGAGCACGAACCACGCTGTCAGCGCACCAAAACCAAGACCACCGGTCAGTTGCGCGATAAACGGACGGATGATGATCATGCCAAAGAAACCATAGATGATAGAAGGGATGCCGGCCAACAGGTCAACGGCAGGGCTGATGAGCTTGCGCACGCGCTTGCCGGCGATCTCGACCAGGTACACGGCCGTACCCACACCTAGCGGCACGCCCATGGCGAGCGCACCGACGGTCACCAGACCTGAGCCGGCAAGCAGCGATATGATGCCGTAGTGGCCCTCAGAGGGCGCCCACGTAAAGCTAAAGAAGTCCGCCAGACCGATGTCGGTAAAGACGGGCAGCGCCGAGTACGTGGTAAAGACAAAAATTAGGATGACGGTAACGACCGCCAAGAACGCGCAGGCAAAGAAGATCCACTGCAGCGCCTTCTCCTTGATATAGGTGCTGCGCGATACGAGCGCCAGCTCGCGCTTCTTGGGCGTCTGAACATTCTGCTCAGTCTGGGAGTTTTCCCGTGCTTCCATGCTACTCACTCCCCTTCTCGTCGTTGGTGACGGGAATAAAGCCCGCCTCGCGAATCTGCTTATCCATCTTTTCGGACGTCACGTAGTCGATGTAATCCTGCGCCTGCTGCGAAGGCGCACCCTTCACAAAGAAGTAAAGGTCGCGCGAGATGGGATAGCCGCCGCTCGCGACCGTCTTCTCGGATGCCTCAACATGATTGACCGAGACGGCCTTGACCGAGGTCTTGGCGTTGAGACTATCAACGAAGCCCAGCGAGATGTAGCCAATAGCGCCACGCGAGCGGGACACAACATCGCGTACCTGGCCCGTACCCGAAAGAACAGCCGAGCGGCGATCGAACGGCGTGCCGTCCATCACGATGGTACGAAAGGCCTCACGCGTACCGGACGCCTCGTCTCGGTTGATGACCTGAATCCTCAGGTCCTCGCCACCGACCTCTTTCCAGTTGGTGATCTTGCCGGCGTAAATATCGCGGAGCTGCTCGGTCGAGAGGCTATCGACCGGGTTATCGTCGTTCACGATGACCGCAATACCGTCGTGGGCAATGACGATGGGAGTCAGGCCCAGATCCTGTTCGTCGGCATTGAGTCCACGGGAGGAGCTGGCGATATCGGCCGTGCCGGCGCTGACGGCCTCGATGCCAGCGGAAGAACCCAAACCGGAAACGAGCACGTCGATGCCGGTCTCCTCCTTAAAACCCTCGGCCGCAATCTCGGCGATAGGAAGGCAGGTCGTGGAGCCAGCGACGGTAATGGAAGAGGTGGAAGATCCCGAAGAACAGGCGCACAGCGTAAGCGTAAGCACAGCGACGCTCAGGACCGATACGATCTTTCTCATAGCATCACGCCGATCGCAGCATGGCGCCCACAGGTGCCGTTCTCGTTACGGTAGGAATAAAAGCGGTCGTTCTGACGCACAGTCGAAAGCTGGGTATCCACGATATTATCCGCGTCGACACCGACATCTACCAGCGCCTCGCAAATGGCAGCGGAAAGATTGAGCATGCGAGAGGTGCTCGCATCGATGCACGAGAACTCGGCGGCAAAGCGATCCATGAGTTCCTGGGATACCTCATATTCGTCACCCAAGATATGGGGGCCGATATAGGCGGAAACGTCGCTCGCATCGCAACCGGCAGCATCGCAAAGCGCCTGGCACGCCTTGGCGGAAATACGTGCAATCGTGCCCTTCCAACCGGAGTGCACCACGGCAAATCCGCCGGGGGCCACCAGCACCACGGGAACGCAGTCGGCAAAGCAGAGCAGCACGGGCACGTTATGCGCCGTGCAGACGATGGCATCACAGCCCTCGGCTATCTGCTCGCGAACGTCCTCAAGGTCATCGGCGCCGTTCGAGGTCACCGCAACGATATGATCACCATGGACCTGATTGGGAACGAGCAGGTTGTGCTCGCACTCGGCGGCACCCATAGCCTCGAGCGCACGACGACGATTTTCTTGAACAGCAAAGGGGTCATCGCCAACATGCGAGCCCAAGTTGAGTGAGGAGTACGCATCTTCGGAAACGCCACCGGCACGCTCGGTGAAGGCAAAGCGAACATCGGATGTCGCGCCCTCCACCAACGTAACTCCATCATGGTCGACACGCGAAACTTTGTCCGCACGTGCTGCCATACTAAAGCCTCCTAATAACACAAGTATTGCGGCGACGCCGCAGCAGTCCGTGCCATACGGCTGCATACTTCATCAAAAAGGATACCCGCAGCGGTAAGGAGCAAACGTAAAGGGAACGTAAGGAGATTGGAGGCTTTCGTTTACAAAGGCGAAACACAACAAAAAAGGGGCGTGCCCAATCGGACGCACCCCTTGCAAGTCGTTGAGAAAAACGAACTAGAAGCTACCGCGCTTCAGGAAGTCGGGAAGCTCGAACTGATCGTTGCCGAAGTTAGGAAGCTCGGTACCACCGACGTTGCGGGTCGGAGCGGCCTGAGCCGGGCTCGTGGCCGGAGCGGTGCGCTGCGGCTCAGCGGAGGCAGCGGCCTTGCTCTGAGACTGCTGAGCAGCAAAGAGCTCGTCCTGACGGTTGACGTTGGAGTCGGAGAAGCCCGTAGCGATGACGGTAATACGCACCTGATCGCCCAGGGACTCGTCAACAACGGTACCGAAGATGATGTTGGCCTCGGGGTCGACGGCGTTGGCGACAACGTCGGCGGCGTCGCTGATCTCCTGGATGCCAAGGTCCTTGGAACCGGCGATGGAGAGCAGCACGCGCGTGGCACCATCAATGGAGCTCTCGAGCAGCGGGCTGGAGATGGCCTGCTGGGCAGCGTCGACGGCACGGGTGTCCCCAGAAGAGGTACCGATACCCATCATGGCGGTACCGGCCTGCTTCATGATGGTCTTAACATCGGCGAAGTCCAGGTTGATGATACCGGGGACGGTGATGAGGTCGGTGATGCCCTGGGTGCCCTGGGAAAGGACGCCATCGGCAATCGCGAAGGCCTCGAGCATGGTGGTCTTCTTCTCGGCGATGTCGAGCAGCTTATCGTTAGGGATGACGATCATGGTGTCGACGCAATCGGAGAGGGTCTTAATGCCCTCCTCGGCGCTCTTCTTGCGCTTGCGGCCCTCGAAGGTGAAGGGCTTGGTCACGACGGCGACGGTCAGCGCACCGACCTCGTTCATCGCGATATCGGCAACGATGGGAGCAGCGCCGGTACCGGTGCCACCGCCCTCGCCGCAGGTGATGAACACCATGTCGGCGCCAGCGAGCGCCTCGGCAATGTCGTCGCGGGACTCATCGGCAGCCTTGCGGCCAACCTCGGGGTTGGCGCCGGCGCCCA
>CAJLLN010000113.1:0-5574 GCA_905207495.1 uncultured Collinsella sp.
CGCCCAGATGCTCGCCGCCACGCCCGGTGAGCTGCGCTCGCTCGGCGCCGACGTGACGCGCATCGCAGCCGAGTCGCCCATCTGCGTCTTTGGCGGCCGAGACGTCATCGCCAAGAGCAACGCCGGCTTCAACGTCGTCGACCTGCTGGCCTAACCCACAAAGGTAGATTTTTGGGACATGCCTGAAAATCTACCTTTTCTTTTGCCGCTGCTTGGGCGGGGCAGCTCACCCGTCCCACCAGTTTGTCTAAATCTGTAACATCTAGGCGGCAATATTGGCTCCAGATGTTACAAATCGAGACGTTTTCGGATGACGCCGGCCCTTTGTCTCAATCTGTAACATCTAGGTCAGATTTTGCCGAGTTACTGTTACAGATCGAGACAAACTGCCGCGAACACCCGTTCTTCATCAAAACCACCACGAAGGGAGTTCATGAACTGTCCCCTTTGCGATGACTTATGTGGTGATTTGGGTGTTTGCCCAGATAAAACCTGCCAAAATAAACCTGTCCCTTTTTGGCAGGTTTGCTAGAGGAGGTTGGGATGGACAAGGCTGAGTTGCGGCGGGCGGTGATTGCTCAGCGCGATGCGATTGATTTGGATGTGCGGGCGGCAAAGTCTGCCGTTATCTGTGCGCGGCTTGTTGAGCTGTTGAATCGCTTGGATACCGCGACGCCGCACACCGTTGCCGCCTATGCCGCGATGGGTTCCGAAGTCGATCCTGCCGCGTTTGCCGCAGCGGCCGCCAAACGCGGTTGGCGCGTGGCCTATCCGTGCATACTCTCGGCAATTGATGCCGCAGCTTGTGGCCAGCGCATGTGCATGCGGGCAGTTGCCGCCGGCGATACGTCCGCGGCTCCGTTTATCGCCCACCCCACGCGGGCCTTTGCGGCCATGGACATCGACAGCAGCCGCTTCCCTATCGTGCCTGCCGAAGCTCTCGACATGATTATCGTGCCACTCGTAGCCTTCGACCGCGCCGGCGCACGCCTGGGCTACGGCGGCGGCTGCTATGACCGCTACCTGCCCACGCTTTCGGCCACATGCCAGATCATCGGCATCGCCTTTGACGAACAGCGCGTCGACCGCGTTCCCACCGACATCCACGACCTGCCGCTGCCCCACATCGTCAGCGCCTAACGGCTGGCGCACCTCCCGACGGCCTAGTGCTCCTCGCCGGCGCGGGCCAGGTCGTAGGGCGTGGTCTGGTAGACGTAGTAGTTGAGCCAGTTGGTGTAGAGCAACTGAGCCTGGCTGCGCCAGACGTTACGCGGCTCGGCGGTGGGGTCGTCACCTGGGAAGTAATGCGCCGGAACCTGGGGGTTGAGCCCGCGCTTCACGTCGCGCTCGTACTCCAGGCGCAACGTGTCGGTATCGTACTCGGGATGGCCAAAGACAAAGAAGCGACGGCTGTCGGTCGACTTGACGATGTACAGGCCAACCTCGTCAGACACGGCCACAACCTCAAGCTGCGGCTCGGCCTCCACGTCCTCGCGGCGCACATCGGTGTTGCGCGAATGCACGGCATAGAAACGGTCGTCAAAGCCGCGGACCAGCGGGCTTTGCGGCTTCACCAGATAATGCTCAAATACGCCACTCGCCTTTGCCGGTAGGTCGTACTTCTGGATACCGTAATGATGGTAGAGCCCCGCCTGTGCGCCCCAACAAATGTGCAGCGTGGAGTGCACGTGCGTGGTGGACCAATCCATGATCTGGCAGAGCTCGGGCCAGTAGTCGACCTCCTCGAACGGCATCTGCTCCACCGGCGCGCCCGTGATGATCAGGCCGTCGTAGTGGATGTCGCGGATGTCGTCGAACGTGCGATAGAACGTCTCCAGGTGGCCGGCGCTCACGTGCGTGGCCTCGTGCGTTTTCGTGCGCAGCAGGTCCACCTCCACCTGCAGCGGCGTGTTGGAGAGCTTGCGCATGATCTGCGTCTCGGTAGCGATCTTGGTGGGCATGAGGTTGAGGATGAGCACGCGCAGCGGACGGATGTCCTGGTGTAGCGCGCGGTACTCGGTCATGACAAAGATGTTCTCGCTCTCGAGCTGCGTGGCGGCAGGGAGGGCGTCGGGAATGCGAATGGGCATGGATGCTCCTTACGAGTCAGTTGCAGCTATGGTACAACGACCGGCCCCATCCGCGCGAGCACATCGCCCAGCGATGCCGTCAGCGGCCCAAATCACTCCAAAAGTAGAGATTAAGGCATGTCCAAAAATCTACGGCGCTTTAGCCTAGCAAAGTGGCAGCAGGACGCTACAATGGTTCGACGCGAAAAACTCGGCCGAAAGGATACGTATATGTACCAGACGCGTAAGATCGGTGTGGTCGGCCAGGGCCACGTAGGAGCACATGTCGCCAACAGCCTGCTCATGCAGGGCATTGCCGATGAGCTGTACCTGTGCGATATCAACGAGGCCAAGGTGACGTCCGAGGTCCAGGACCTGCGCGACTCCCTTTCGTTTGTCCCGTACAACACCAAGATCGTCAACTGCTACGACCACTACGAGGAGCTTGCCTGCTGCGACGTCATCGTCAACGCCGCCGGCAAGGTCGCGCTGGCCGCCGGCAACCGCGACGGCGAGCTGTTCTTTACCACCGACGCCGCCCGCACCTTTGCCAAGCGCATCGTCGACGCCGGCTTTGACGGCATCTTCGTGAGTATCTCCAACCCCTGCGACGTCGTGTGCACCGAGCTGTGGCACCTGACCGGCTACGATCCCAAGAAGATCATCGGCTCGGGCTGCGGCCTGGACTCTGCCCGCCTGCGCACCGAGATCTCCAAGAAGGTCGGCGTGAGCCCCAAGTCCATCGACGCCTACATGATCGGCGAGCACGGCTTTAGCCAGCTTGCTGCCTTTAAGGCCGCAACCATCGCCGGCAAAAATCTCAACGAGCTTCAGGCCGAGAACCCCGACAAGTACGCCTTCGACCACATGGAGGTCGAGGAGCTTGCACGCAAGGGCGGCTATGTGACCTACCAGGGCAAGCAGTGCACCGAGTACGCCGTTGCCAACTCCGCCGCGCGCGTCTGCGCCGCCGTGCTGCACAACGAGCACGCCGTGCTTTCCGCCTCCACGCTCATGACCGGCCAGTATGGCGAGGAGGGTATCTTTACCTCCCTGCCGTGCGTGATCGGTGCCGAGGGCGTCGAGGAGGTCTACACACTCGACCTTTCCGAGCACGAGCTCGAAGGCTTCCACAAGAGCTGCCAGCACATCCGCGACAACATCGCCCAACTCGACTGGTGGGATGCCGAGGCCTACGACGCCAAGTAAGCCGCTGGCTCCGCAACCTTACCAATCTATGCGCGATACCAAGCGGGCCGCGCCGGAAATCCCCGGCGCGGCCCGCTTTTTTGACTCACACGACACGCTTGCGAATCGAAGGTGAATGCTTTCCCCGTTACCTAGTACTGCTCGATGCCCATGTAGCGACGAACCTCGGGGCTGTGGTCGAAGACCTTGCCGCGGGCGGCGCGCAGCTTGCAGCTCATGTTGTAGAAGAAGATCGGCTCCAGGAACGAACGCACGCTGGCGGGCACCTCGCCTACGCCGTACTCGAGTGCATCGAGCACCATGACTGTATCGGTGTGCGTGTTGAGGAACGCGAGCGCGCGCTCCTCCATGGGGCGGCACTCGCCCGATCCGAGCTGCACAAAGTAGAACACGCCGGGCTCGGTAGCCTCGAAAGGACCGTGGAAATACTCGCCGGAGTGGATGTAGCAGCAGTGCTGCCACTGCATCTCCATAAGCGAGCAAATCGCCATAGCGTAGGTCTGGCTAAAGTTGGGGCCGGAGCCCAGGATGTAGAAGAACTTGTGCTGCTGGCAGAGCTCGGCAAAACGGGCGCCCAGCTCGGCGTTGACCTTCTCGCGGGCGGCGGGCAGCAGCGCATCCATCTGCTTTAGGCCCTCGTACATGTCAGCGAGTGCCTCGTAGCCTTCCTGCTGGTCGAGCAGCTCGGCGGCGATCAGAGCGCCGATACCCTGAGGCACCTCGGCCTGCGGCACGCCCTCGCCCCAGGGGTAGACCCAGGTGGTCCACTTGCCGTTGTCGATCTTGGAGCCCTCGCAGTCGGTGAGGGCAACGACCTCGGCACCGGCCGCCAGCGCCATCTCGCAGCCGTCGACGACCTCCTGCGTGTTGCCGCTGTGGCTGCAGGCAATAACGAGCGACTTCTCGCCAAGGCTCTTGGGGGCCATCAGGCAAAACTCGCGTGCCGTGTAGACCGTCGAGGTAAACGTGGTGGCCTCGCGCTTGAGCAGCTCGTTGGCCGGCATCAGGTCGATCATCGAACCGCCACAAGCAATCCAAAAGACATTCTCAATCTTACCCTTGCGCTCGATGATTTCCTGAACCAGATCATGTGCGTTCATCCTGATGTTCCTCCTTGTGGGGCGGTTTTGAGCGACGGCAGCTCGTACCTGCTGTCGTTCTATGTTGTCCTATTTATAACACGTGCAACAACGCCCGTGAAGTCATCTTAGCAAATTTGTTCTATGTTGTTCTATCTGTGGACGTTAGATGTCGAACACGTAGCGCGAGCCCACGATCTTTTGGCGGCCGAGCAGCAAGGGGCGCTCGTCCTCATCGGTAAAGTACGCCTCCATATAGAAGAGCGGCTCACCGACCGGCACCTCCAACAGCGGAGCCGCCTGAGCATCGGCAAGCGCAATCTCCACGGTGCAAGGGTCGGACTTGAGCGGTGCGCGGCCCGAATGCTCGGCAACGAGCGCAAAGATCGAGTTATCGGTGAGGTCCTTATCGGCAAGTGTCTGCAGATAGGGATGGTCAGCCAGCACAAAGGCGTTGTTCTCGAGCATGACGGGGATGCCGTCGGCCGTGCGCACGCGCTCGACCACGATAAGCTCGCAGCCGGGCTCTACGCCAAAGAACGCCGCGTCCTCGCGCGTCGCCGCAACCACCGTGCGCGATACCAGGCGCGCACCCGGCACCATGTCGTTGGCAGCACAACCCTCAGTAAAGCTCTGGACGTCGCCCTTCTGGCGAATCTTGCGCTTGAGCTTGGGAGCGCACACAAAGGTGCCCCTCCCCTGCTGGCGGTTGAGATACCCCGCGCGCGACAGCTCCTCGATGGCGCGGCGCACGGTGATGCGTCCCACGCCGTAGTACTTCGCGAGCTCCATCTCGGAAGGAATGCGCGAGCCGGATGCGTACACGCCACGCGCGATCTCGCCCTTTAGGTCGTCCATAACCTGCTGGTACAGCGGCACAGCGGACACCTCAGTGCGCTCGGTTTTATCATCGGATGCCATCGTTATGCTCCATTCCGTGCATGCTCGGACTCAAACTCTTCAATCGCCGCCATGAACTGCTCGCCAAAGGCGTCGGCCTTTTTCTCGCCGATGCCGTTGACCTGGATAAGCTCGTCGCGCGTCTGTGGGCGTAGGCGGCACAGGCCGCGCAGGGCCTTGTCGGAAAAGACCATGTACGGCGCCATCTCCAGCTCCGTCGAGATCTCCTTGCGGAGGGCACGCAGGCGCTCGAACAGCTCGGCATCGTCGCCAACACGCGGGCGCTGATCCAGCTCGGCCTCCTCGCGCAGCAGATC
>CAJLLN010000114.1:0-5569 GCA_905207495.1 uncultured Collinsella sp.
GCGGAGCGTCTCGAGCTCTTCGACGGGAAAATAGCCGCGATTTGCCAACACCGAATACAGGCCCGGCGCCGCGTGACCCTTGGAGAGCACAAAGCGATCGCGATCGGCCTTGTGAGGGTCGGCAGGATCGATATTCATTTCCTCAAAGTACAGATACGTCATGATGTCGGCAGCACCGAGCGATCCACCCGGATGTCCCGACTTGGCCGCGTGAACCGCAGTCACGACATCCTTCCTGACCTCATTGGCGACCTTCGCCAGCTCCTGGTTGGTCATACGAATTCCTCTCTTGAGAACAACCCCGGCACCGGATGACGCGATGCCGGGGCAATCCACTCGTTAAGCCTGAGCGACGACCTTCTGCCAGTCAGCCTCGAACGAGGCAAGGCCCTGGTCGGTCAGCGGGTGATGCAGGCACTTCTTGAGAGCGGCCATGGGCACGGTCGCGATGTCGGCGCCAAGAAGAGCCGCCTGGGTCACGTGGTTGGGCGTGCGGACCGAAGCGGTGATGATCTCAACGGTGTCGTCGACGTTCTTGCCGGTCCAGTCATAGTTCTTGATGCAGGTCACAACGTTGTCGAGCTGCGAAATACCATCCTCGGCGATGTCGTCGAAGCGTCCCACAAACGGGCTGATGTAGCGGGCGCCGGCGTTGGCGGCCATAAGGGCCTGGGTCGGCGAGAAAACAAGCGTCATGTTGACACGCACGCCCGCATCGGCCAGGGCGCGACAGGCGGCGAGGCCGGCCTCGCACACGGGAAGCTTAACCACGATGTTGGAAGCCAGAGCGGCAAGACGATTGCCCTCCTCGATCATGCCCTCAGCCGTGGTGGCGGTAGACTCGGCGGACACGGGCAGTCCCTCGCAGAGCTCGGCAATCTTGAGCATATGGGGCTCAAAGTCGGCGAGCTTACCGCCGGTCTTGGCGTACAGGGACGGATTGGTGGTAACACCGGCCAGGCAGCCCCAGCTCTTGGCCTCGGCAATCTCGTCAAGGTTGGCGGTATCGATAAAGAACTTCATGGTGCAAACTCCTTCTAAGGAATCCAAAACTCAAAAATAGGACAAAGGGGATGTCCCTTTGTCCTATGTGCCGGACCCGCAGCTGGGACATGACCCGGGCCCGGCGTCGTGTAGCCTTCTCGATGCGGCTCGCGACGCCCTTGAGGTTAAGACCGACGACGTACTGCTTGATCGGGCGCTTGATGTGCTCGATCACAAAGCGCTTGCCGTCGATGTCCTGGGCAGCGAGGTTGCGGTAGAGCTTCTCGACCTGCTCCTTGACCTCGGGGTCGTTGAAGGCGTAGTGACCGGAGACATCCAGAATCTTCAGGCTGAGCTCGTCGTCTGCCAGGATGTCATCAACCTGCAGGTTAACGTCATCGCCGGTCATCCACTTGCGCCAGCGCTCGGTCTTGATAGCCTTGACCAACAACGTGTGGTACAGGTCGGAAGGATCGTCGCACAGGCCGTTGTCGACCAGGATCTGCTCGGTAGCGCAGAGCTTGAGGTAAGCGCGGGTCTCCTCGGTGCCGTACTGAGGGGCGACATTGGAGGCCGTCACGTGAGCCGGGATGTGCTCGAGCAGCGTCGCGTCGTCCAGGTAGTCGGCGTTGTGCTCCTTCAGGCCCACGCCGTAGCGCTTGGCCATGTCGGCGAGCTCGCGGGCATTCTTAAAGTTGTAATGACCGACCTGCTCGGTCCAACGGGTGAGCGTACCGGTCTGACCGACGATAAAGGTGGGCATGGGGCAGCCGCGCTTCTCGAGCTCGGGCTGCAGCTGAGAAATGAACTCCTCGTACTTGTCGGTAGAGGTCAGGCCGCCATTGGTCTCCTCGGTACCGACCTCATAGGCAACCTCGGGCAGGTTATGCTCGCGACGGTACTGCTCAAGGTAGTCGATAAGATCGATCGTGCGGCGAAGCACCACGTCGAGCGGAATAACCTTGCCGATCTGATAGGGGTCCTTGGTGGGGTCGACCATCAGCAGGTCAAAGCCCGCCTCCATGTCGGCGACGAATGACTTGCGAGCGAGCTCCATGGCCTCGTCCTCGGGCAGGTGGGCGTTACGCTCCTCGTCGCGCTGCCACGGACCGCCGTGATCGCGGCACAGGTAGTACGGACCGGTGTAACCCACCTCGTCGGCAACCTTCTTGATGTCGGCGGCAAAGCGCGTCTGGTCCCAACCGTTGACGTAGCCGGCGCCCATCTCGTCCATATCGACCTGGTTGCGGCTGGCGATAAACATGGGTGGGAAATCCTCGTCCTTGGCAAGCTCGAACACGGCCTGAATCAGGTTGGGGCTCATGGGGCCAATGCCGACCATGGTTGCGTGATCGCCGCTATCCTGTAGCTTGAGCATGCCCTGAACGGCCTGGCGGATGGTGAGGTTGGACATTTTGTTCTCCTTCTCCAGAGGATTTTTGACAAAAGTTCCCTGGGACCCAGATGTGGGCCCTATCAGTACGGATGGATTTTGTTGTGTAGGGGCGGTTGTGCGGAGTCAAATCCATCCCTCCGCACAACCGGAGTCCTTAAAGGTTTACTTGGCCTGCTTATCGAGCGTGGGCTTCATGGCAATCAGGATTGCAGCGGCGACCAAGGAGCCAATCACGATGTCCAGGCAGAACAGCGCGACGTTGTTGGTGGCCAGGGCGACGATAAAGCCACCATGCGGAACGTAGCAATCGATGCCCTGGAAGGCGGCAAGCGCCGCGCCCACGGCAGAGCCGATGCAGATGCCGGGCAGGGTGTGGCCAAGATCCTTGACCGCGAAGGGGATAGCGCCCTCGGTAATGCCGATGCAGCCCATGAACAGCGCGGAGATGCCCATCTGACGGTCAGCGTCATCGAACTTGTTCTTGGCGATGAGCGCGGCGAGACCACAGGCGATCGGGGGAATGGCGACGGCGACGCGGAACATACCGTTGGGGCCGTAGATACCGGAGGCCATGATGGCCATGGTAAAGGTCGAAGCGGTCTTGTTGATAGGGCCACCCATATCGAAGGCGGTCATAACACCAATGACCAGGCCCAGGACAACGGCGGAGCCGCCCTGCAAGCTACCGAGCACGCTGGTGAGCCAATCCATCACAAAGCCAAGCGGCGTGGCCAGGATGTAGATATAGGCCATACCCAGGACGAGAGAGGTCAGAATCGGGATGATCAAGATCGGCATGATGGTCTGGATGGTGTTGTTGACCTTCCAGGTCTTCATCCAGCGGACAAAGTAACCGCAGATGACCGCCATGATCATGGCGCCCAAGAAGCCGGTCGAAACGCTGTTGCCGCTCGGGGTGACGACGGCGTTGTTGACCAAGTAGCCCAGGACAAAACCGGGGGCAAGCGCGGGCTTGCCGGCCATCGAGTAGGCGATGTATGCCGCAAGCACCGGAATCATCATAGAGATGCCGGCCATGCCGATGGTGTTAAGGCTCACCATCAACGGGTTGGTGACCTCCATACCGCTAGCACCGGCAGTACCGGATGCCAAAGAGAAGGCGAGGAACACGCCACCGATAACGACAATGGGGATAAAATAGGAAACGCCGGTATTGAATGCATTGAGCAGCGTCTTACCCGGATCGGCAAAGATAGACTGCTTGGACGCCGGTGTCGGGGCTTGCGGGGCAGCGGAGACGGCCTTCTTCTCTGCCTTGGCCTCGGCCTTGGGCGCGTCAACGGCACCGCCCGTCGCCTTGATGATCTCAACAGCCTGGTCGATGATCTTGACCGGATCGGAGATTACATCCGATGTGCCGACCTTGAGGAACTTGCCCTCGGCCATCTTCTGCTCAAAACGGTCCTCGTTCTCGACACCCACGTCGACGGACTCCAGGACCAGGTCGGCGGAGTCCACGTCTTCCTGCGTGAGCTCATTCTCGATACCCAGGCCACCCTGAGCCTCGACCTTGCACTCGATACCACGGGCGGCGCATTCATCCTGAATCGCCTTCTGGGCCATATACGTGTGGGCGATACCCACGGTACAGGCGGCAACGCCTACGATCTTCATTGCTTCCCTCTTTTCATAGAGTTGCGTGCGCAAGACACCGTTTGCGGAGGCCTCCGGAGCATCCCCTGCCGTTTGGACTTGCTGTCTTTTCGACAAGACCAATATAGGTGCTCGTTTGTCTTAATGCCAGCTTATTTCGGTAAACGCGCAGGTCAGAGCGTTGGTTATGCGATTTAGTTATGCGTTTAACCAAAAATGAATCCTGCGATTTTGCCCTCGATTTCAAAAGTCAAGAAGTATTTGATTTTCTCGGTAGACGGCAGATGCGCAGCCCGTCACAAATTTCGACCCCACCCGTATGCCGCATTTGTTGCATACTCATATGAAAGGATAAAACCGCTCACCGAAGCGCATCCCTCACCAAGACTCAAAGTCATCATGTTGGAAAATGCTCATCTGTCGGAAGGAGTCGCTGTGGCAAAACAGCGCGTTACGATCGCAGACGTCGCTCGAGAGGCGGGTAACACCGACGGCAAGCTTCTCGTATTACCTCAACGACAAACGAGAAAAGCTTAGCGAGAAGACGCGGAACAAAATCGCGCGCGTCATTAAGGAACTCGGATACGTTCCCAATGCCCAGGCGCAAACGCTCACCGGCAAACAAACCCACGTCATCGCCATCATCATTTTGGATAACACCAACAAATGGGCAGGGCTCGTTCTCAATGGCATGGAGCAGGTCATGCTCCCCGCGGGCTACCAGACGGTCGTTTGCACGAGCAACTTTAACCCCGAGACCGAGCTCATGTACGTCGACAAGATGCTCTCGCTGGGCGTCGATGGCTTTATCATCCAACCCACGGCAAATTTCAAAGCCGTCCACGACCGCATCAAACGCGCCGGCAAGCCCGTCGTCTTTTTTGACGCGGCCATCTACAGCCCAGGCACCAGCTGGATCAAAACCAACCTCTACGACGGCGTGTACAATGCCACGCAGGCGCTTCTCGATGCCGGCTACGAGGACTTTTTCTCCATTGCCGCCAATATGACCGAAATGCGCACCCGCATGGAGCGTTTCCAGGGATATGCCGAGGCGCTGGCCGCGAATGGACAGCTCTACAAAGCCATCCCCATCGATCACAACAAGCCGTCAATCAACGAGCTCACCGAATACTTTAAATACAAGTTCAACCCCGCCAAGCGCACGCTCATCTTCGTGCAAAACCAATGGGCGCTTCCGCGCGTCTATAAGGCGCTTCAGCCCATGGTCCATCTGCTCCCACAGCAAATCGGCCTTTTGGGACTCAACTGCGAAGACTGGACCAACCTCACCACACCAACCGTCTCCACCATCATCGAGCCCGTCGACCAGGAAGGTCGCGAAGCAGCCGAAATGCTGCTCGCCCTACTTGACGGTAGCAGCGAACCCGGCGAGCAGCGCATTCTCGAGTGCAAGCTCAACTGGCTCGACTCCACCTCGATCTAGACCGCGGGATAAATTAATCAGCAGCGTTTATCCCAAATCTTAAGTATTTCTTCGACAGAACGGCCCCTGCCGGCTCCTGCTAGACTGGTAGATTCCCAACCGTCCATCCAGGAGCCTCAATGTCGCGC
>CAJLLN010000115.1:0-5517 GCA_905207495.1 uncultured Collinsella sp.
GCTGAAGAGGACCCCACCTTCCGTACCTGGACCGACGAGGAGACCGGCCAGACCATTATCGCCGGCATGGGCGAGCTCCACCTGGAGATCATCGTCGACCGTCTGCTCCGCGAGTTCAAGGTTGACGCTAACGTTGGTAAGCCCCAGGTTGCCTACCGCGAGACCGCTGGTCACGACGTCGAGAAGGCTGAGGGCAAGTTCGTCCGTCAGTCCGGCGGTCGCGGTCAGTACGGCCACGCCGTCATCAAGCTCGAGAAGATGGAGGAGGGCTTCGGCTACGAGTTCGTCAACGCTATCGTCGGCGGCGTCGTGCCCAAGGAGTACATCCCGTCCATCGACAAGGGCATCCAGGAGGCCCTGAACACCGGTGTTATCGCCGGCTTCCCGGTCCTCGACGTTAAGGTCACCCTGTTCGACGGTTCTTACCACGAGGTCGACTCCTCCGAGGCCGCCTTCAAGATCGCCGGTTCCATGGCTATCAAGGACGCCCTCAAGAAGTCCGATCCGCAGCTGCTCGAGCCGATCATGGCTGTCGAGGTCGAGACCCCCGAGCAGTACATGGGCGACGTTATGGGCAACCTCTCCGGTCGCCGCGGCAAGATCGAGGGCATGGAGGATCGCAAGAACAGCAAGCTCATCCGTGCCAAGGTGCCGCTGGGCGAGATGTTCGGTTACGCTACCGACCTTCGCTCCCAGACCCAGGGCCGTGCATCCTACACGATGCAGTTCGACTCTTATGAGCCCGCGCCCAAGTCCATCGTGGACGAGGTCATGAGCAAGAACGCCTAAGTTCGAGCTCCCTGTTACGTAATCCTGCGAGAACATCTCTCGCACTCTTTGGAGGTTTAAGTTGGCTACCCAGAAGATCCGCATTCGCCTCAAGGGCTATGATCACGAGGTCGTCGATCAGTCCGCGAAGCTCATCGTCGAGACCGCTCAGAAGACCGGCGCTCGCGTTTCCGGTCCTGTCCCCCTGCCCACCGAGCGCAACCTGTACACGGTTATCCGCTCGCCGCACGTGAACAAGGACTCCCGTGAGCAGTTCGAGATGCGCACCCACAAGCGCCTCATCGACATCCTCGACCCCACCTCGGGCACCGTTGATTCGCTCATGCGTCTCGACCTCCCCGCTGGCGTCGACATCGACATCAAGCTCTAAGCGATATCGCTCATAGCTTAAAGGGCCTCGCTGCCGTTTCGGTAGCGGGGCCCTTCTGTTTTGAATGATGGTTTGGACTGCCGGGTAATGCTGCCGAGTAGGTGGTTGCGGCGCCCTATTCGCTCAAGGGACGCAGCGATGCCTCCTCAAAATGGAAGGATCGCAAGTCGTCTTCCGTTTCGATGCACGCGCGACCAAAGTCATCGACCGTTTGAAAGATGCCACGCGTCAGCTCGCCTCCAGCGGGGGAGCGGGCGATAACGTGCTTCCCAATCCAATTGAGGTGAGCGATATATTCGTCGTGGACGGGCGCGAGCGGACCGGCGTCTTCTTCCTTGGCGTTGAGGCGTTCTGCCCAGGCATCTACAGCGTCTATAACTGCGTGATAGACCTCATCGAGGAGCATGTCGACGGCGGGAACGCTCTCGTTGAGGTCCGAGAGGCCAATTGCCGCCAGGCCGCCATCGGGCACCTCTTGGGGCGTGTAGTTTACGTTGACGCCAATGCCGCAGACGGCGAAAGGTTTGCCTTCGTTATCGCGTGCGGCCTCGACCAGAATGCCGCCGAGCTTGCGTCCTCGCGCGACAAGGTCGTTGGGCCATTTAAGGCGAATCTCGTTTGCAAGACCCTGCTTTTCGAGTGCTTCGAGCACCGCTAGGCCGCTGACGGCGGCAAGACCAGAGAACTTTGCAGGATTAACGCATGGGCGCAGGACAAGCGAAAGCAATAAGTTGCCGACGGTTGAGTCCCACTTGTGCCCGCGCCGGCCGCGTCCTGCTGTTTGAGCCCGGGCGGCAAGTCCTGTGCCGTGCGGCGCTCCCTGTTTTCCTGCTTCGAGCAGGTCATCGTTGGTCGATCCGGTTACGTCGACAATCGTTAATTGGGCATCCATAGCGGCTGCTACCTCCTTATTGAATAAGTGAATGACGCAATGGTGTCGAGAGATAGACACAATGTGAAGCCTTTGTCGCATTTGGACAATTTAATGTTAACACGTCAACAACGACTAAAATGCGCTATCCTCTCTTGGTCGATGTAAACACGTCAACAAACCAAAGGAGGCCAGTGATGGGTTTCACGATTCTTGGAACAGGCTCGGCGCTTCCTGAACGCAGTGTTTCCAATGACGAGCTGTCTGAGTTCCTCGATACCTCGGATGAGTGGATTTTTACCCGCACCGGTATCAAGAGCCGCCACGTCTGCACCACCGAGTCACTTGACGACCTTGCCGTAGCGGCGAGCGAGCGGGCACTCCAGGTGTCCGGAATCGACGCGAGCCAGCTGGATCTGATCGTCTGCTCGACGACGACGGGTGACCACCTTGTTCCCGCTGAGGCGTGTGCTGTTGCTGAGCGACTAGGCGCGACGTGCCCTGCCTTCGATGTCTCGGCGGCTTGTGCCGGCTTCGTATTTGCGCTCGATGTCGCCGAGGGCTATATCGCCCGCGGTCGCGCCGAGCGCGTGCTTGTCGTTGCTGCCGAGCAGATGACACGCGCGCTCGACTGGACCGACCGTGCCACCTGCGTGCTTTTTGGCGATGGGGCAGGCGCCGCAGTGATTGAAGCTGGGGGAGACAACCCCCTTGCCGTTGAGCTTTCGACGGCGCCCGACGTCGAGACGTTGCGCGTTCCCGGTCTGGTCGGCACCTCGCCGTTTAAGGCTTCCGCAGATAGCGCGAGCGTGCTGTTCATGAACGGCCGTCGCGTGTTCAAGTTTGGTGTCAATGCCATCTGCGACACGGTCAACAAGCTCGCCTGCGACGCGAGTATCGCGGTCGAGGACATCGATCATTTTGTATTCCATCAGGCTAACGAACGAATCCTGAGTCAGGCGGTCAAGCGCCTGGGCGTGCCGGACGAGCGCGTGGTTCGCACGTTGCGCGAGACCGGCAACATTTCGAGCGCATGCATTCCGCTTGCCCTCGACCGGCTGGCAAACGCCGGTGCACTTCACACAGGCGACACCATCGCCTTGGTTGGATTTGGCGCCGGTCTGGATATAGGTGGCTATCTGCTTCGTTGGAAGTAGTCGCACATAGGAAATAAAAACGCCCCTAGGGCACAAACAAAGGAGAACTACCATGGCAGATCAGAAGACCTTCGAGCGCGTTTGCGACGTTATCCGCGAGACCGCCGGTCTTGACGATGTCGAGATGAAGCCCGAGTCCACGCTCGAGGAGATTGGTCTCGACAGCCTGGGCACCGTCGAGATCCTCGTTGCCGTCGAGGACGAGTTTGGCATCCAGCTCGATACCGAGGAGAACCCCAAGACGGTCGGCGAGTTCGCCGATACGGTCGAGGCGGCATTGGAGAAGTAGAGATGCTCAAGACTCCTCTCTGCGATCTGCTCGGCATCGAAAAGCCCGTGTTCCAGGGCGGTATGGCCTGGATTGCCGATGCCTCGCTGGCGTCCGCAGTGTCCGAGGCGGGTGGCTTAGGCATCATCGCGGCCATGAACGCCGACGCCAACTGGCTTCGCGACAAGATTCATGAGCTGCGCGCCAAGACGGATAAGCCCTTTGGCGTCAACGTCATGCTCATGAGCCCGTTTGCCGACGAGGTCGCGCAGGTCGTGATTGACGAGCGAGTGCCGGTCGTCGTGACGGGCGCCGGCAATCCCGCCAAGTACATGAAGGCGTGGAACGAGGCGGGCATCAAGGTCATCCCGGTCGTTGCCTCGGTGGCGCTGGCGCGCCTCGTGGCACGTCGTGGAGCCACGGCGGTTGTTGCCGAGGGTACCGAATCGGGCGGCCATATTGGCGAGACCTCGACGATGGCACTGGTGCCGCAGGTCGTCGATGCGGTTGACATTCCCGTCGTGGCCGCCGGCGGCCGCCTTTATGCTGGGCGCCGAAGGCGTGCAAGTGGGTACGCGCTTTCTGGTCGCAGACGAGTGCACCGTCTCGGAGCAGTACAAAGAGATGGTCCTGAAGGCCAACGACACTTCGACGCGTGCGACCGGTCGCTCGACGGGACATCCAGTGCGCGCCCTCAAGAGCCCCTTCACCAACGCCTATGCCAAGAGCGAGGGTTCCGGCGCGAGTGCCGAGGAGCTCGGTGCTATGGGAACCGGTGCGCTGCGTAAGGCCGCCAAGGACGGCAACTACGAAGAGGGTTCGTTTTTGTGTGGACAGATTGCCGGCATGGTCAACGAGCGCCAGAGCGCACGCGAAATCGTTGACGACCTGGTCGATGGCGCCGAGCACGTCCTGAAGGGTGCGTGCGCATGGGTGGCGTAGCGTTTTTGTTTGCCGGCCAGGGTGCCCAGCACCCCGCGATGGGCGTCGACTTGATCGAGACATCGCCGGCGGCTGCCGAGGTGTTCGCCATTGCCGATGAGGTGCGCCCGGGGACGAGCGAGCAGTGCCGGAGTGCCTCCAAGGAGGAGCTCTCGCAGACCGAGAACACGCAGCCTTGCGTGTTCGTGCACGACTTGGCTGTCGCCGTCGCCCTGCGCGAGCGCGGCGTGGTGCCTGCCGCCTGTGCGGGATTCTCGCTGGGCGAGGTCGCTGCACTCACCTTTGCGGGGGCATTCGATACGCGAGCGGGTTTTGAGCTCGTGTGTGAGCGCGCGGCATTGATGGCCACGGCGGCCGAGCGTCACCCCGGCGGCATGCGCGCCGTCATCAAACTTGATGCTGCGCAAGTCGAGAACCTGGCTGCGCAGGCCGGCGAGGACTGCTGGCCGGTCAACTACAACAGTCCCCAGCAGACGGTTGTGGCCGGAGCGCCCGATGCGCTGCAGACCCTCGACGTCCTAGTAAAAGAGGCTGGCGGCCGCGCCATGAAGGTCGCGGTGTCGGGTGCATTTCATAGCCCCTATATGGCCGAGGTGGCCTGTGGCCTTGCCGCATATATTGAGGCCGGTCACGCGCCGTCCCCGTTGCTCATTCCTGTTTTGGCAAATATGACAGCGGCGCCCTATCCGGCGGACCCCCAGACGGCATCGGAGGTGCTGGCCAACCAGGTGAGTCATGCCGTGCGCTGGGTCGACACGCTGCATGCTCTGCAGGATCAAGGCATCGACACGTTTATTGAGGTCGGCCCCGGCAAAACGCTGTCGGGCTTGGTCAAGCGTACGCTGAGCGACGTTCGTGTGTATTCGTGCGAAACGGTCGAGCAGGTCGCAGCTATTGCCGACGAGCTCGCATAGTTCACAGGGCTGTAACCCGAAAGGAATGACATGGGCAACTTGAACAACGGCGCGCTCGAGCGCAACGACTCACGTCGCGTGGCACTGGTCACGGGCGGCTCGCGCGGCATCGGTCGCGCTTGTGCCGTGGGCCTGGATGCCGTGACGGGCATATCCGCCGCCGTCAACGGTCAGGTTGGTGAAGGTAACTTCGCCGTTGGTCACGT
>CAJLLN010000116.1:0-5447 GCA_905207495.1 uncultured Collinsella sp.
TTGCCGTGAGCTGCGCCGCCGCGGGCGGAATGCGGCCGCCGGCAGCCAGTGCGTCGAAGCTCTCGAGCGTAAAGTAGCCGTGGACGTAGGTCTTTGCCTCGTTTGCCCAATCGACCAGCTGCTTGGCGGTCAGTCCCGCCGAACGCTGGCGCACGGCCTCGAGCGCCAAGAGCGCGCCGGTCGCGCAGGGCAGAGCGTTGTCGACCACGTACAGCTCAAAATCGGGATACTCGGCGCGCACGGCATCTGCCGCCTGGCACGCGGAGTTGTAGCTCGACGACAGCGCCGAGGTAAAGCACAGGTAGACCGTGGGCGTGCCCTCTTTGGCGCACTCGGTAAAGAACTCGATATAGCGACCGAGCGACACAGCCGAGGTGGACACGCGGGCACCAGCGCGCATGCGGTCGTAAAACTCCTTGGGCGTGATGCTCGACCAGATGTCATCCGTGCGCTCCTCGCCATCGATAATGAAGGGGAAACCCAGGATATCGACATCGAGGTTCGCGGCGACCTCGGGGCTAAAGTCGCAGCAGGTATCGACGACGATGCGGCAACGGTCCGAATGACCGGTAGATGCGGCCTTGTCCATCAAAGCGACTCCTTACGTAAAAAGGCGGCCACCCGCATGGGATGGCCGCCAACCGTTAACTCATGCAAGTTAACGTATTTTACTCGTCAAGTGTTTCGATGCGGGGCTTGATGATGCCATATCCACCATTCTTACGGTGATACACCACATTGATAAGGCCGGTCGTCGCGTTCTCGAACACGTAGAAGTCGTGGCCGAGCAGATCGGTCTGCACCAGCGCCTGCTCCTCAGTCATCGGGGTGACGTCGATAACCTTCTCGCGGACGAGCAGGTCGTCCTCCTCCTCGGGCAGCAGCAGGTCGGCCAGATCCTCGACGCGCTCGACCGGCGCGACATCCGCGGCGCTGGCACCGCCCTGGCGGTTGTCCACGACCTTGGTCTTGAACTTGCGCAGCTGGCGGGTGACCTTATCGGCGGAGAGGTCGATGGCGGCGTACATATCTGCACCGTGCTCGGCAACGCGAATCACCGAACCGCGGGCACGAACCGTGACCTCGACGATTGCCGGGTTGGGGTTCGAGGGGTTCTTCTCATAGCGAAGTACAACGTCGACCGTCATGGGCTCGATATCGAAAACCTTGAGCGCCTCGCCGATCTTCTCATCCACATGCGCACGCAGAGCATCGGTTACCGTCGTCTTGCGTCCAGAAACCTTGATATCCATACGTGGCTCCAATCTGCCTCGGGGACTTACCGTACTGGCTATGTACCCATTGCCGTGTATTTAATCACGCGGATTCCTAAAGACCCGAATAACGATTGCTTGATACCGCATACCGAAGTCTCGCACTTTTCTGTGGCAAAGTGCGCTATAGGAGGGAGCCGACAGATTTGTATTTGGTCCCGAAAATTAGCTTTGACCTGCTGGTTTTATAGGGATGAAAAAGCCGGACTCCCCTATTGGAGAAGCCCGGCAGTGCGTGTTGAAACCGTGAAGAAGTGTCCTTTCCAACGTATAGGAGACACCACCCCTAGCAATAACTAGCTATTGAGTTTGTTAATGTCGTCGTCGGTGATGGTGCCTTCCTGGCTGGACGAGTTGTCCTCGGAGGATGCGGTCTCATTGTTGGAATCGGAGGACTCGCTGCCGGAGGACATGGTCTCACTGGACTCAGAGTCACCCGGCTGCACGCTAGCGCCCGAAACCGTCTTAGTGGTGAGGTCGTAGGGCATCGTGCCATACCAGACGCAGTGGACTGCCTCGAGCGTACCGTCGACCGTGATGTCGTCGAGGGCGTCGCTCACGGCACGGCACAGTTCGTCATTGGACGAGGCGCCCGCAACACCAAGCGTCGAGGGCGCCTCGAGCGCACCGACATAGGAGACCTCGCTCATCAGGCGTGCAAGGTAGCCGCCGGCCGTGGAGTCGCAGATCACATAGTCGACCTCGCCGGACTCGAGCGCCTCAAAGCACTCGTTGATGTTGGAGTAGGTCTTTTGGTTGGCGGTGATGCTCTGCTTAGCAAGCGCCTCCTGCGAGGCCGAGGACATCTGAACGCCCAGGGTGGACGTGTTAAGGGTATCGGTGGAAACGCTTAGCGACCCACCATCGCTAGTTTTACCGAACACGGAAGTGGCATCGTACAGGCAGGTGCCGAGCGAGCTAATGTCCCCGTCCGTGGAGTTAATCTCGCCGATAAAGATATCGGCCTTTTTGTCGCCGAGCGCGGAACCTGCCGAAGACGCATCGACAAAGGAGACCTTAAGGCCCATGCGGCTTGCGAGGGCGCGGGCGGCGTCAACCGCATACCCCGTGAGCTCGCCGTCGGCGTCCTGCATGGCCTGCGGCGCATCGGAAGTATCGAGGGCGACCGTCAGGGTTCCGGGAGTGACCAGGGCGTCGTCCGACACCGCCGGCGTGACGGTCTCGTACTCGATCTGGTCGATCGTGGGAGTCGTGAACGTAGACAGCGGGTTGAACGCGCATCCGCTCAGGCCCAAAACGGCGATGACCGCTGCGGTCCCAGCACCTAACCGAGCCGCGTGCATCAAGCTGCCCCTCACCATGTCCACTACCCTACCTTCTGTGTCGTATACGATCCGTGCGTTGCACGGAATATCAGGTTGTTCCCACCAGCTGACCTGGTATTTGACCCCACACTTGCGCACCGGGGTGTTTGCTCGGGAGGCCGCAGCCACCTTCACGACTGGCCCGCTCGCCCGCGAGGCGGTATTGCCCCAAAGAAAGTCGAACGGACGGTGCGGCTTACATCTAGGACGCGCCATGATCGCGCCGCGCGCACGCGGTCGCTTACGTGGATCCCTTTGACCGCGTCTGTCTTGGACTAGGACGGGCATTTCGTCCGTCCGCAACCACAGCCTGGTAGGAACGAAGCGCATTATAGCTAAGTTCAAGCTAAAGTTTAAGGTTAGGGGCGTTATTCGCATCGCGAGTACAGATTTCGCAGGTCAGGACGGACCGCACGTGCTCTGATTGAGCCCGTCGCTCCCCTATGGAAAGCCCCAACACACCCGTCTTAGGGCGCCGTGGCCAAAAAATAGCAAATATGAGTACTGTTACCAATTTAGTAGCAGGAGTTTTTGGCTCTGCAAGCTGTTTTCACGCTCTATAGCGTCAGATTGATGCCAGGATATTCCACATTTGTTTAATAACTTTCTAATTTACCCCCTCTTCCAGTCCCAAAATCCCTGATTTTGCTGTTACTGAATTTGTAGCAGTACTCATATTTGCTATATTTTGGCCAGAGCATATATCCAACCCTCTGTTTCAGAGCATTGTTAGGCGGGTTTAAGCCCAAAACACGCCCGCAGCGTGTTAAGCAGCGCCTCTTGCTTTTTCCTGCGGGCATCGACACGATTCCGGTACCGCTTTCGCATACGCTGGTGCATGCGCCATGCGAGCGCCTCCATTGCTTCCATGTCGCAGAGCATCTCGTTATTGACCGTCGCGACCTCGATTCCCATAGTAATCAAGCCCGTGTTGCGTTTTTCATCATGGATACGTCCCCTCCGGGAGGAGTGGCCCAGCTCACCGTTGTATTCCAGGTCAAACTGGGCTGCTTCCTGATACGCATCGCAAACTGCATGCGGCATCCCCGAGATTGCCTGCGCACGGTCATCGAACTCGATCTTGTAGTCGGTCTTAAAGGGACCGCAGGCAAATCCGCCATAGGAAAACGGAAGCGAAAACAGAGCGAGCATGATGCGCTCCATGGGCGAGCGCAGATTTTCTGACAGGTAGGGACACAGGCGCAGCAGCTGTTTGGCCACATTCCCCTTGCATGCCGCGAGGTAATCTACCAGGCAATCGGGTGTCAGCACGGACTCGACCTCAAAGTAACCGACATCTGGCGGCTGGTCTTTGTCCTTTGCCAATTTGTTCACGACAGGCGAGGTGTAGGGAGGCAGATACTTCCCGCGGTCACTCAGTGAAATCTTAGAGCACAGCTCCTGGGCCAGGGCAAATGCCTGGATGCAGCCGACCTCGCGCGCGACGGCTACGCAAAGGGCCTCGGGAGATAGACTGTACACCCCCGGTTCCACCTCTAGAATCGAGCCGGCGGGCAACTCGGAGCATACGGACCAGCTCACGCCAAGAATACGGCGGCGCTGCGCTGCAGATCCTACCAGCAAGCACAAATCCTCTTGCACCTCGCCGCTTGCGGCCCCAATCCGCACCAAATCGGGAAGATAGATGTCCTCGGTCGAGGGCGACGACGTGCGCAGCACACGGCGCTCTTCATCGGGATTAAGGTCCTTCCAGCTTATGTAGCCCATCTGCCGGCGCTCGGCGCGCATCATGCGCAGCGCCGAGGCACCCGTCAAAATTACGGAAGCAGCCAGCTGCTCGCTTGCAGGCTTGCCACGCTGCCCGATCTTTATTGCCATCTGAACCACCCCTACCAAACGCGTGCGATAGCGAGGCCATCAACGGCCGCAGCGCCGGCGCGCTTGAGTTCCGCCGAAGCCGCGACCATCGTCGCACCCGTAGTGATAACGTCGTCGATAAGCAGCAGGCGCTTGCCCTGCACGTCCTCAACGGTCTCATACATGCCTCGGGCGCGTTCACGGCGTTCTTCACGACCGAGTTCACGCTGGTCGCCATGCCCGTACTTGACGAGAGCATCGAGCAGGGGAACACCCGACAGCTCGCAAAATGGACGCGCAATAGCCTCCATATGATCAAAACCACGCCGCCGAAACGCTGCCGCCGTCGCAGGCACAAACACCACCGCATCCGCACCGGACAGCACACCTCCATAGCGATCGGGCGCTACGACCTGGGCATGCAGGGCGGTGTCGTAGAGCAGCTCCGCCAGATACGGAGCCAGACGTCGCTCGCCCGCATCCTTGTACGCTTTAATGATGCGCGGCAGCGGATGCGCATAGACGGCGCACGCCAGGCAGCGGTCGAGCGCCTCCGTCATTGCCGAGGACGTGCCCTCGACCGAACACTCAGTGCACAGCAAATCCCCAAACGGGGCGCTGCATCGGGTGCAGCTATGACGTGGGTCGATGAGCGTGAACGCGGCAAGGCAGTCTTGGCAAATAAGCGCACCGGCGCGCTCGCAGCCGGCACATCGTGTTGGCGACAATGCCTCGAGCGCCTCGCGTGCCACCCACTCGGCAAACGGTAGCAATTCGTCCGCAAACGGTAGGGCACCGGCACCCTGCAAACAGCTCAATATGTTCAGATGGCTCTTCAAGACACAACCCTCCCTACGTTCGGCCGCAGGGAGGGTTGTTGATTCGGCGCTATGATACCCCGATGCGCTCGGGGCAAGGCGGGCTAAATCCGCTCGCGGGCGTTATTCGCCGGCAGGCGGTTGTGGTGCGGACGAAGACGGGGTCGAGCCCTCGCCACCATCCTGGCGCGGCTTGCGGGAACGGCGACGGC
>CAJLLN010000117.1:0-5409 GCA_905207495.1 uncultured Collinsella sp.
CCGCCACTTTAGTGATTCACCGGTGTCATGGTCCGCTCAAACAGCGCATCGACCACGTCGGCTATCTCGGGTCGACGCTCAAGATCGTGGCCCGATTCCCACCATATCGTGAAAAGTCGAATAATACCGCCGGCAACAAACTCAGACGTCGTCTCGAGTGACACGGGGGCCAGGGCATCCTCGGCAAGCACGTTCATCACACGCTCGCGGATGGAGCGGGCAATGCGGTCGCAAATAACATTGGTCAACATGCCCGACATGCTGCTTGCCAAAATGTTATCCATGAGCTGCTCGTGCGCAAGAATCAAATCCATGGCATCGTCCAAAATCGCGTGCCGAAGCGCGCGCACGTCCTCGGCAGACACTGCGCCGGCCTCATCGGGCTGTTTTTGCGGCAAGCCCGACATGAGCTCATCGATATAAAAGGCAAAGTAATCGTTTTTGTCGCGAAAGTGCTTGTAGAACGTCGTACGGCGAATCATGGCGCGGTCGCACAGCATGGCAACCGTCAGGTCCTCAAAACGATGCTCCTCGAGAAGCTCGGTGAAGGCATCGAACAGGGCGCGGTAGGTTTTCTTAATGCGAAGGTCCACTGGTATCGCCATCCTCAGGGCAAAGACAACACTCGTCAATCTGTCGCATATCGTACACCTGTACCTCGCGCGCTTTGCCCCGGTGCCGGCCCCGCCGAAAACACAACGCTTACCGGAAAGTTCGGCACGGCAAAACGTTGCGGGTATACTAGTAGCGTTATACCAACGGCAGCTGGCGCATGCCGCCGCGGCCATTCGAAACGGAGACATCATGCTTCCCGTCATCATCGGCATCGTTGTTGTCATTGTGATTGCCTGCGCCATCGCCGGCATCTACAACAACATGGTCACCAAGCGCAATCGCATTGATAACGCCTGGCAGAACATCGACACGCAGCTGCAGCGCCGCAACGACCTGATCCCTAACCTGGTCGAGACCGTCAAGGGCTACGCCAAGCACGAGCAGGAGACGCTCTCCGCCGTGATCAGCGCGCGTAACACCGCCGTCAAGGCCACCACGCCCGAGGCCAAGATGGAAGCCGACAACGTGCTGACCGGTGCGCTGCGCCAGCTCTTCGCCGTAGCCGAGGCCTATCCCGATCTTAAGGCAAACACCAACTTTACGCAGCTGCAGGCATCACTCGAGGATACCGAGAACAAGATTAGCTACGCACGCCAGAGCTACAACGATTGCGTGCTCAGCTACAACAACGCCATTCAGACGTTCCCGGCTGTCATCTTTGCCGGCATCTTCCAGTTTAAGGAGCGCCAGGGCTTCGAGGCCGCCGAAGCAGCCCGCCAGGCCCCGACCGTCAAGTTCTAGTAGTTTGGCAGCGCATCCTTAATCGACCAAATGCATAAACTGCCCCGTCGAATGCATACTTCGACGGGGCAGTTTCCTTTTTCGCGAAGGTCCCCCTCTAAGCGCCGTGCATTTTTAGGAGTATTCAACATAACCAAGAGCTTCGGACGCCACGATAAATGCCAAAGACCGCGAATGTCCCTGCAAATCAAACGCTGTCAGCCCATAACCCCGCCCATCATCCGTAGAAAACATCGAGAAATCCCGATTTTTTGCCCGAGGTCGGTATGCAGGGGCCTTCGATTGCAGAATACTCGCAAAAATGCACGTCGCCGCCACCCCCACATGGCGCGAACCAAAACAAAAGCGCGGCCTTCCTTTCCGGCGCACTCCGCAGGACGAAAGAACCTCCGCCGCACGAAGTGCGCAGCGGAGGTTCTTTCATGTCCGAGGACGCGCCGGAAAGGAAGGTCGCTCTCGGGCCGGACAGCTAAGACAGCTTACGCGACGGTGTAAACCCAGTTGTGCTTATCCTCGACAGCACCGGACTGGATACCAGTCAGGGTCTCGCGAAGCTTCTTCATCACAGGACCGATCTCGGTGTAGCCAGCCGGGAAGGTCACAGTCTCATCGGCGCCGTAAACCTTGTTGTCGATCTCGCCCACCGGAGAGATGACGGCAGCGGTGCCGCACAGGCCGCACTCCACAAAGGTACCGGCCTTGACCTCGGCCCACTCGACGGGACGCTGGTCAACGGTCATGCCCAGGTCCTGAGCAACCTGAACGAGCGAACGACGGGTGATAGAGGGCAGGATGGAGTCGGTGTGCGACTGAGGAACGACGAGGGTGCCGTCCTCCTTCACGAACAGGACGTTGGCGCCACCGGTCTCCTCGACATAGGTGCGGGACTCGGAGTCGAGATACAGGTTCTCGGCATAGCCCTCGCGATGGGCCTCCATCGTGGGCTTAAGGGACATGGCGTAGTTGAGGCCGGCCTTGATATTGCCGGTGCCATGCGGTGCCGCGCGGTCATACTCGGAAACGCGCAGCTTGACGGGCTTGAGGCCACCCTTAAAGTACGGACCGACCGGGGTCACGAGAATGCGGAACGTGTACTCAGGAGCGGGAGCCACGCCGATCACGTCACCGGAGCCGATCATAAACGGACGCACGTACAGGGTCGCGCCGGAACCGAAGGGCGGAACCCAGGCGGCGTTGGCAGAAACGACCTGCTTGACGGCCTCAACGAACTTGTCCTTGGGGAACGGGGGCATCTCGAGGCGCTGCGCAGAGTTGTACATACGCTCGGCGTTCATGTCGGGACGGAAGCAGACGATGCTGCCGTCCTCGGCGGTGTAGGCCTTCAGGCCCTCAAAGACCTCCTGGCAGTAATGGAAGATGCCGCCGCACTCGGAGACGTGCAGGGTGTGGTCGGTGGTCAGGCCGCCCTCGTCCCACTCGCCATCCTTCCAATGGGCCTCGTAGCTGTAATCGGTCTTCATGTAGCCAAAGCCGAGGCTACCCCAATCGATATCCTTCTTCTCGACAGTCATATGTCGCTCCTTACATACACAGTTGCAAACTCGCGAACCCGCACGCAAGGACCGAGGCCGGCCGCGTCGCAACGTCGCACGCCCGGAGCGTAGAGCCGGACGGGACACGCAAACGGCATCAAAGCCGATGGCACGTCGATTCGCATGCACGAGATTGTACTCCGCACGCGCGTCGGATAAAACGTTTTTCTTTAACTAACTAAAGTATTTTCATTTGACCGAAGCAAAAAGGCCCGCCACCGTAAGCGGTGACGGGCCTCAACGGCACGGTTTGCGCGCTGGCTCGAGCTACGCGTTCTTTTTGCCCAGCTTGGCCTTAACCAGACCGACCACGGTCGGGATAATCGACACGGCAACGATGCCGACAATCAGCAGCTCAAAGTGCTCCTGCACAAAGGGAATGCCGCCAAAGAAGTAGCCCAGCAGCGTAAAGACCGTCGACCAGGTAATGCCGCCCAGCACGTTAAAGACGACAAAGTTGCGCCAGTGCATGCCGCCCATGCCAGCGATAAAGGGCACAAAGGTGCGGATAAACGGGAAGAAGCGACCCAGGAAGATGGCCAGGTGACCCCACTTGTCCAAGAAGTCCTCGGACTTTTTGATGCGCTCGGGCGTCATGGCCTTGACCTTGCCCGAAGCGATGATCTTGCGGCCAAAGAAGTGACCGATCATAAAGTTGCACTGATCGCCCAAAATGGCAGCGGCCCATGCGGTGGCCAGAAGCGCCACGATGTTAAAGCCGCCGTTGTGGGCAAAGAAACCCGAGGCGAACAGCAGCGAATCACCGGGAAGGAACGGGAAGAACACCACGCCCGTCTCGATAAAGATGATCAGGAACACGCAGCCGTAGGCCATAAGCGGGCCGGCGGCGATCCAGCTGGCAATCGCGGTGCGCGGGTCTTTGAGCAGCTCGGCGATAAAATTAATGAAACCCATGAAGTAAAACCTCTCAGTTGTGGGCGCGGATACGTCCAAGTTGACCAGTATACGGTTGCGGTGCCCCCTCGTGCGCAACCCCACAAAAGCATGACTCCATTACCAGCAAGTTTGCATAACTGACACTTGTAGCGCAATGCCGCCAAGATTGTCCTTCCTAATCCCTAGCGAATCGCTATACTTTATTGAATCGCATTGCCATGGCGCTAAGGGAGGGCGGCCGGTGAGCTTTATCAATACCATTCGCGAGGACATCAAGACCGTCCAGGCGCAGGACCCCGCCGCGCAAAACGGTCTGGTCATCTTCCTTTCCTATCCTGGCCTGCACGCCAAGTGGAACCACGTGCCCGAGCACTGGCTGTGGGAGCACGGTCATCGCTCGCTCGCCCGCGTGCTCTCGCAAATCACCCGCCACATCACCGGCGTCGAGATTCACCCTGCCGCGCAGATTGGCAAGCACTTCTTTATCGACCACGCCATGGGCGTTGTCATCGGCGAGACCACCATTGTGGGCGACAACTGTGTGCTCTACCAGGGCGTCACGCTCGGCGGCACCGGCAACGAGACCGGCAAGCGTCACCCCACCCTGGGCAACAATGTCACGGTGGGCACGGGCGCCAAGGTGCTCGGCAACATCCGCATCGGCAACAACGTCAAGATCGGCGGCAACTCGGTCGTCGTTAAGGACGTCCCCGACAACTGCACCGTCGTGGGCGTGCCGGGACGTATCATCAAGCGCAACGGTTGCCGTGTGTTCGAGGAGAGTTTCGACGCCAAGCAGCATCGCGAGTACATGCCCGATGACGCCGCCGAGCAGTCCGCCCTCAACCGCCAGGGCATCACCGAGAATGCCCGCCGCGTCAAGGAACTCGAGCGAGAGGTGGCCGAGCTCAAGGCCCTCGTCGCCAAGCTCGTGGACGAACGTTAGGAACGCAAGCGGCACAAAACGACATCGGCATCAACGCAAAGGCGCGCCAGGGAATTCATCCCCGGCGCGCCTTTCTTTTTGATGTGACATGCGGGACTGCCCCTTTGTCACATTATGCGAACTGACTCAGATAGAGGTCGGCGTAGGCACCCTCGGCAGCCAGCAGCTCCTTATGCGTACCCTGCTCGATGATATTGCCGTGGTCCATGACCAAGATCAGGTCGGCGTCCACGATCGTCGACAGGCGATGCGCGATCACAAAGCTGGTGCGCCCGCGCATGAGCGCGTCCATGGCGCGGCCGATGGCAAGCTCGGTGCGCGTGTCCACGCTTGAGGTCGCCTCGTCCAGGATGAGAATCGCCGGGTTGTTGAGCAGCACGCGCGCAATGGTCAGCAGCTGGCGTTGGCCCTGACTAATGCTCTCGGCATCGTTAGCCACACGCGTGTCGTAGCCCTGCGGCATAGTGCGCACAAAGAAGTCGACCTGCGCGGCGCGCGCAGCCGCCACGATCTCCTCACGCGTCGCCTCGGGGCAGCCGTAGGCGATGTTCTCGGCAATCGTGCCGTCGAACAGCCAGGCGTCTTGCAGCACCATGCCAAACTGCTGACGTAGCTCGCCGCGATCCATGCGGCTCGTATCCACGCCGTCGAGCGTAA
>CAJLLN010000118.1:0-5343 GCA_905207495.1 uncultured Collinsella sp.
GGACGCGTTTGCGGACCGGCTCGGCGAGGTCGAGTCGTATCTCCATTTGGACGAAAAGCGCACGCGCGTGACCGAGCTCGAGGCCAAAAGTGTTGCCCCTGGCTTTTGGGATGACGCCGACGCCGCCCGTGCCACCATGGAGGAGATCGCGCGTACCAAGGAAGATATCGCTGCCGTGGACACCGCGCGCGGCGAGCTTTCCGATGCCCGCGCCGCGCTGGAGCTTGCCGAGGAGATGGGGGATGACCCCGACGCCGCCACCCTTCGCGAGGAGGCTGCAGCCACGGCTGAGCGCCTGGCCCGTGCCATCGATGAGCTTGAGCTTTCGAGTTGGTTTACCGGTGAGTTCGATCACGGCGATGCCATTGTGACCGTCAAGCCCGGACAGGGTGGTCTGGAGGCCCAGGACTGGACCTTCATGCTCTTTAAGATGTACATGAAGTACTGCCAGCGTCGCGGCTGGAAGGTCACCATCAACGACTGTCCCGCGGCCGAGGTCATCGGCATCGACCGCGCGACCTTTACCGTCGAGGGCAAGGACGCATTTGGCATGCTGCGCGCCGAAGCCGGCGTCCACCGCTTGGTGCGCATTAGCCCCACCGACGACAAGAAGCGCCGCCAGACCACGTTTGCCGGCGTCGAGGTCATCCCCGTGCTACCCGATGATATCGACATCGAGATCAGTCCCGATGACATCCGCGTGGACGTGTACCACGCGAGCGGCCCGGGCGGCCAGGGCGTTAACACCACCGACTCCGCCGTGCGCGTGACGCATTTCCCCAGCGGCATTGTGGTCACCTGCCAAAACGAGCGCAGCCAGATCCAGAACAAGGCCGCGTGCATGCAGATTCTCAAGGCTCGCCTGTACGAGATTGAGCTCGAGAAGCGTGCCGAGGCGCTCGATGAGATTCGCGGACCCAAGACCACGATCGGTTTTGGCAACCAGATTCGCAGCTACGTGCTCTACCCGTACCAGATGGTCAAGGACCTACGCACGGGCGTGGAGACCAGCAATGTCGAGGCAGTTCTTGACGATGGCGACCTGGACCCGTTTGTTATTGGCTACCATCGCTGGGCGACCGGCAACGCCGATGCAGAAGGCTCGGAGGTCTAAAACATCGTGGCTTCAAGCCGATGCCAAGCCCAACGGTTGGACGGGTTTGTATCCAGAATAAACCCTGCGCAGGGGTGGTTTTTGTTCGGCGAATCGGTAGAATCGAATACAAGAAGAAGTTCGAAGCGCATCCGTTTGGGTGCGCTTTTTTGAGGGAGGCAGCATGGCATATCGTCTGGACATCAAGCGCATTCTTTCGATGAACTTCTTTCACGACCTGCCCCAGATTATGTTGGGGTGCGCTCTGGCCGCTATTGCGACCGACCTGTTTTTGATTCCCAACGGCCTTGCTGCCGGTGGCGTTACGGGCCTTGCCACCATTATCCAGGCGGTCGGCACGGCGCGAGGCGTGTCGCTTCCCGTTGGTATTCAGACGATCGTGATGAACGCCTTGCTGTTGCTGGTCGTTATGCGCGAGGGCGGCATGTTCTACGTGGTGCAGACCGCGACGGGCTTTGTGCTGCTGGGCTTCTTTACCGATCTGTTCGCCCCGTTTGTAGCACCTCTGGCGGATGCGGACCTGATGCTTCCCGCTATGTGGGGCGGCATTATTACGGGCATCGGTTACGGCATGGTGTTGCGCGCCGGCGCCAACACCGGCGGCTCGGACACGATTGGCCAAATCATCTCGCGTAACACCTCACTGCCGGTGGGCTCGACCGTCATGGCGATCGATGTTGCCGTATGCGCGCTGTCGGCTCCGGTCTTTTCAATCGAAAACGCACTATATGCAGGCCTTTCGATGGTCATTAGCGGCTACGTGATCGATGCCGTGGTCGATGGTGGCAACAAACGCCGTATGGTACTCATCATCTCGGACAAGTTCCCTGATATCGCTGCCGATATCATGTATGGCCTGGGTCGTGGTTGTACCAAGTTTAAGGCGACTGGCATGTATTCGGGTGCCGAGAAGCCAGTGATTATGGTCATCGTGAGCCGTCGAGAGCTCAATACCCTCAAGACGATCGTGCGCGAGCGCGATCCTCATGCCATCGTGACGGTTGCCGACGTTACGGAAGCCTTCGGCGAGGGATTCAAGGACATTAGCGCGTAGGGTCGATCGCGTTCCATCCAAAAGACGTTCACATTGATAAACCGTTTCATCAGCGGTTCTGCCTGCTAAATTGTTCAAATAATGATAAAAACTCTGGTAAAGCCATCAGTTTCCAGCATAATGAATGACGTACGTGCATTGCGGCTGTGTTGGGATTACCTTCGGTGCCGTGCGCATTTTGTCTAATGAGGATGAAAGGAAGGCACAATGAGCGACGAAGAGCTCAAAAAGGTTGCCAACGAGGTAAGGAAGGGCATCGTCACCGGCGTGCACGCTGCCAAGTCCGGCCATCCGGGCGGTTCGCTCGGCGCTGCCGACATCATGACCTATCTGTACTTTGAGGAAATGAACGTCGACCCGGCCGATCCCCGCAAGGCCGATCGCGACCGTTTTGTGCTCTCCAAGGGCCATTGCGCTCCGGGCCTGTACGCCGTGCTCGCCGAGCGTGGGTTCTTCCCCAAGGAGGATCTCGAGACGCTGCGCCATATCGGCAGCCACCTGCAAGGTCATCCCAACATGAACGACACCCCGGGCGTCGATATGTCCACCGGCTCGCTCGGCCAGGGCATCTCCGCCGCCGTGGGCATGGCGGTTGCCGCCAAGCACTGGGGCGATACTTACCGCACGTACGCCCTGCTGGGTGATGGCGAGAGCGAGGAGGGCCAGGTCTGGGAGGCAGCCATGTTTGCCGGCAACCAGCAGCTCGATAACCTCTGCGTGATCGTCGACCACAACGGCCTGCAGATCGACGGCCCCGTCGAGGAGGTCAACGACCCCATGCCGCTCGCCGACAAGTTCCGCGCCTTTAAGTTCCACGTGGTGGAGCTTGCCGACGGCAACGATTTCGATCAGATCCGCGCCGCCTTTGCCGAGGCCCGCGCCACCAAGGGTCAGCCGACCGCCATCATCGCCGAGACCATGAAGGGCAAGGGCGTTTCCTTTATGGAGAACCAGGTTGGTTGGCACGGCAAGGCCCCCAACGATGAACAGTTTGAGCAGGCCATGGCAGAGCTCACGGCCGCCGGAGAGGAGCTCTAGGATGGCAGACGTCAAAAAAATCGCCACGCGCGTAAGCTACGGCGAGGCCCTCGTCGAGCTCGCCAACGAGCACGATGACTTTGTGGTCCTCGACGCCGACCTGGCCGCCGCCACGCAGACCGGCAAGTTCAAGGCCGCCTGCCCCGATCGTTTCTTCGATGTGGGCATTGCCGAGAGCAACCTGATGGGCGTCGCCGCCGGTATCGCGACCACCGGCCGCGTTGCCTTCGCGAGCACCTTTGCCATGTTTGCCGCCGGCCGCGCCTTTGAGCAGGTCCGTAACTCCATCGGCTACCCGCATCTCAACGTTAAGATTGGCGCCACGCACGCCGGTATCTCGGTGGGCGAGGACGGCGCCACACACCAGTGCTGCGAGGATATCGCCCTGATGCGCGTCATCCCTGGCATGACTGTGATCGTTCCTGCCGACGACGTCGAGGCCCGCGCCGTGACGCGCGCCGCCTACGAGTGCGACGGTCCGGTGTACATGCGCTTCGCTCGTTTGGCCTCGCCGGTTATCAACGACCCCGAGACCTACAAGTTCGAGTTGGGTAAGGGCATTGTCATGCGCGAGGGCGCCGATGTGACCATCATTGCCTGCGGCCTGATGGTCGGCGAGGCTCTCGAGGCCGCCGAGCAGCTCGCTGCCGAGGGCATCGACGCCGAGGTCATCAACATGCACACCATCAAGCCCATCGATGCCGACCTGATCGTCAAGAGCGCCACCAAGACCGGTCACGTCGTGACCGTCGAGGAGCACTCTGTGATCGGTGGCCTGGGCAGCGCCGTTGCCGACGTCCTGTGCGAGCAGTGCCCGACGCCGCTCAAGAAGATCGGCGTCAACGACACCTTCGGCGAGTCCGGCCCGGGTGCCGAGCTCCTGCACAAGTACGGCCTGGACGCCGCCAACATCGTGGCGACCACTAAGGAGTTCTTGGCCTAAGGCAAGGCGGATCTCAAGGACTGCTTCGCCAGAACTATAAAACTGTTTCGCCAGTACTATGGAAACCCGGCAGGGGCGCTCTCTTGGAGAGCGCCCCTGTTTCAGTTGCGGTGAAATAAGGACTGATTAGACCTTTTAACTGGTAAAACAGTCCCTATTTCACCGCAACTTTCGAAGGCGTTCCCGCTTGTGCTGGTGCCGTCACGTCGGTCGATTGCCGCTTGGCACAGTGCGGCAACATCGGGGGCGTCGGCGCCTTTATATGCCATGGCGAGTAGGGCGGCATCATAGATTTCGTCGTTGGTCATATCGCCGGCATCGATGGGGCAGAAGGTGAGTATCGAATCCTGCTCAGCGAGCTCGGCGAGATTGATCGTTTCGCCTGCGGCAAAGTCATCGTCGAGGACGAGCGTCGCGCTCGTACAGGGAATTTGATAAATCTTGCCATCGGTGGCAATGGGGGAACCTGCCGCCTCGAGCGTGTACACACCTTGAATGAGGCTGATACCGGAACCGTCGGAGGCGACGAACTCAACCTTGTCGACCGTTATCCCGTCGACAGTCTTGCCCGTAATGTGTATCGGGACACGTGAGGCCCCGCTATCGGTATCCCAACCTGTGGCAGAGATGTTGAGCACAATAGCATGCTCCGAATGAGCCGATATAAAGTGGGAAAAAATCTGCCGCAGATAAAGACCCAAACAGCTACCGCCGATGATGCCGATTATCAGCATGCAGGCAAGGACGGCCGCAACGTGGTTCCGAGGCTTTACCCGAAGTTCAGAATCAGCAGAGACGCCATTGACGGCGACCCCGCACGCCGTGCAGTACCTAACACCATCGCGCAACTCAGTTCCACAATAAGGACAATTCATGCCAGCCCCCGCGTAACCATAGGCGTTCTAATCGAGGTCACTGTAAAGCGATAATCCAAATCCAAGTTGCGCAACAATTGGTAGTGTCGAGAAAGTTGGTGTAGCGCCCGATCCGAAGTGAGTCGGCCCGGCGTCCTGGAATCTGGAATACGGTTGATATCCTATGCCGCCTCGACCCTGTCCGCAAGCTCGAGGCCGGACTCGAGCATCTTCCTGGCCTCCGCCTCAAGCCGCGCCCACTCGACGGGACCGTCGATTCCCCGAGTGCGACCGTCGTCGTAAAGCTCGTTCATCCTCGCCTCCGAGAAGTACCGGGACC
>CAJLLN010000119.1:0-5305 GCA_905207495.1 uncultured Collinsella sp.
AGCCTGGAGGCGTCGCTCATCAACACGCCCACCGGCACACCCCCTAGCATTACCACCGGAGGCTTTATGCCCTCGACTGGCGATATGGCAATGTACGCCGCGGCCGCCGCAGCGGTCGCCGGAGCCGCGCTCATCGTGGTCGCGCTCCTGGTCAAGCGGGGAGGTGGCAGCCATAAAGAGTAGCTGGCAGCCCCACAGAGAGCGGGGCGAGACGTAGCGAAGTAGATGCTAAGACACAGACAGATGATGACCGATCGAATGAGAACCAACCGGAAAACGGAGGAAAAGAAGATGAGCATGAGCAAGAACATCGCACGCCTGGCAGTAACCGCCGGCCTCACAGCGGCGTTGAGCTTCGGCGGCGTCATGGCCCCGGTGACCATGGCGTTTGCTGAGAGTGTGCCAACGGTGGCTACGGAGAAGGGCAAGGTGCTTATCGCTGACCCTGACACTGAATATGCCGGCACATCTTTCAAGGGCATCCGGATTTTCAAGGCGACGGTCACACAGAATAAGGATGAGGGCGTTTGGACTGGCGACAAGACACTTTCCGACATTGCTTGGGCATCGCCTGATGTTCAAAAAGTTGTGATCGGTGCGTTTACTCGCGCCGATGGAACTCGCGCCGATGGAGCTCCTACGGATACAAGCGCTCAGGCTTGGGTCAAGTACATTAACGATTATGCCGGTAATAAAGTTGGTCAGACTGCCAAGGTTGACGCTGGCTCCACGTTGGATAAGATTGCTGCCGCACTTGAGGACTCGAATCTAACCTGGACAGAACCGAGCGGTCCCAACAAGGGCAACTTTGAGAATCTGGAACATGGCTACTGGCTTTTCGTGACCGATGCGCCCAGTAAGACCAGCAATACTGACGCGTACACTTCGCCGATTTTCACCATCGTCGGTGGCTCCGACGTTAATGTAGCCCCCAAGAAGAGCGTCCCCAACGTGACCAAGGCCGTCAAGGATGACGCACAGAATGGCACATTCGGTGACTTTCTGAACCCCAATAAGGCCGCTGACTCAGCTATGGACGATTGGGTTGATTATAAACTCATCGGTACGGTGGCGAGTAATATCAACACCTACAGCACCTACACGTACACCTTCACGGATACGCTTCCCAAATCCATGACGCCCAAGTTTAAGGATGGCGGCACGACGCCCGATGTCACGGTCAAGATCGGTGGTACCAAGGTTGAGAATGGCTACAATGCCACATACGATGACGGTACGCTGACTGTCAACTTCCCCAATCTCAAGGATTGCAAGGGTGAGGGCAACACTGCTATCTCGCTGAGCGGCAGCTCTGAGGTGACTGTCGAATACCAGGCTAAGCTCGACTCTCGCAAGATCTTTGAAAAGGGTAAGATCAAAGAAGAGTTCAAGGATTTGCTTGGTAAAGCCCAGATAAATAAGGTTACGCTGACCTATTCCAACAACCCGCATGATGAGAATGCTACGGGAACCACGGTTGAGCACCCTGCTTATGACTACACCTATGGCATCGATGTCACCAAGGTGGGCTCCGATGATGAAGATAAGGTGCTCGCGGGCGTTGAGTTCACGCTGCAGGAGCAGGGCGATGATGGTAACTATATCAAGGCGGATGGTACCAAGACGCCTGATAGCGAGCAGGCCAAGCTGACGACCGACGCAAGCGGCAAGATCAACGTTGTTGGTCTTGATGAGGGTACTTACGTCCTTACGGAGGTCAAGCCAGCGCCTGGATATAACAACTCCCACAGCGCTGGCATCACGTTCACCATTACTCGCGGGACGCTTCCGGCAGACGATACGACTGTTGTTAACCCGGGCTGCACTCTTGCTAATGGTACTGATGAGAATCTCGTCAAGGTGGCTCAAACTAATACCGAGGCCGCTGACGGCAAGGTACACCTCACTGTCACCGACCAGCAGGGCTCCAACCTCCCGCTCACCGGTCTCAACGGCGTGACCTTCACTTGGATCGCTGGTGGCGCGGTGCTGTGCATCGGCGTGGCGCACCTCATCCGCAGCCGTAAGCAGGCTGAGGAGTCCGAGCAGGAGTAACGCTCGCTCACCCATCCCCTTTGGCAGGTGGGATGTGATGGCCATGAGACTTGCGGACACTTTTCTCGTCCATCGACGTTCTTGCTTTGCCATTCTCTTTTCGGGGCAGACTCCACGCTGGAGGCTGCCCCGTTTTTTTGGATAACGCAGCCAGCCTCCATCGTCCGATGCGGGCACGTTCGTCATCGCGTTTCTTGACTCGTATGAGGTTCGGTTTAAGGTCCGTAGGCGCACGCGCGGTGCGGACGGTAGAAGGCATTTGCGCCGCAACAAGCGCAAATAAGAATGCCCGGGGTTAGAGGCCCGGGCATTTAACAACACCGGAAACTGGTCGCCCGCGCTCCAAAGTACTTACGCGGGATGCGTCGTTTCCTATTGACATTGTATCCCGAATCGCCCCGCCGATCCGGGATATTCTGAAAACTCAAATATGGGCTTAGGCACGAACGGAATCTCGTTAATTCCGATAATTATGTATAATTCCAATATAAACTGGAATCAAACGAAAAAGATGGAAATGAACGAAGCGCTAATCTACTTACAAGAAGCACTAGGTCTCTCCGCCAAGACCAAAACTTGGCCTGGATTCGCACGCTTGCCGCTGCATCTGCGGGCGATTGAGGTCCGCGCTGTTGACGCAAACGGTTTTTCGTTTTTGCTTGCAAGTTTGCCTACTGGCGTCGGGCTTCCCGAGGCTAAGAGAGTCTATAGTCAGCTAGCCTTGCGCGCGGAGACTCCTGTTGTCGTTTCGTTTCCTGATGCCGATGCACGTCAGCGCAAAGCATTGGTCGCACAAGGGATTCCCTTTGTCTGTCCAGGTAGACAGGCTTTTCTTCCATTTATGGGCGCAGCTTGCACGGAGAGGGGCGGTGCTTGGTTTCACAATCACGCGATCAAGATGTCACCCAACGCGCAGGCTGCCGCAATCTGGGGAGCAGCCCAGGAGCCATATCGTCCCTATGACCTTTGTCGTGCGCTTGGGATCTCGGCAAGCCGTGCGAGTGAGGCCATAACCGAGCTTGTTGACAGGGGAATCGCGAGGCGCGAGCGTCGCGAGCGACGTGTCGTCGTGTTCCCTGTTGCCGTCGATCTTCTGCTCAGCGAGCACATGGCAGAGCTCTCCTCGCCTGTCTCGAAGGTCTTTTTTGCAAGGAAGACGCCGCAGATCGACTATCTTGTTGACGCCGGGGAGACGGCGCTCGCCGCGCGTTCGATGCTCGCTGCGCCGGGCATGGAACAAAAGGCCGTCTTAAGAAGTACATGGCGTCAACTGAGCGACCTCGAAGTCGCAGACGGGGAGTTGCCGGATAACGAGACGGCGATGATCCAAGTGTGGCGCTATGCGCCCGTGTTTGCCGGCTCCTCCCGTGTCGACGACATTTCGCTTGCGCTATCTTTGGCGGCAATCGACGATGAGCGAATTCAGCTCGAAGTCGATCGCATGTTTGGAAAGGAATATCCATGGCAAGAAGCGCTGTAGAAGGTCTCCAAAAATTCGAACCGTAGACGGCGTTTCAGTCCTAGCTGCGTTGTCCGGCGCAGGAGCTTGCTAATCGGCTATTATTTGTTTAGACAACTTGAGTTGTAGAGGAGTGACCGGCGATGGTGCAGGGCGCCAAACATATGAAGAGCAATAACGCCGCGGACAACGGCGGCTCAAGCCCTCAGCCCAAACCTCAACCAAAGCCCAAGCGCCGCCGCAAGCGGCTGCCGCGCTGGGCCGACCGGCTCATCACCATCGTCATCATCCTTATTGGCGTGGGCCTTATGACCTGGCCGTGGATCTTGGACCGGCTCGAGGCCTCGGGCGTGTTCAACCAGATCAGCACCGTGTCCAGCACCGTGGACGCGCTGTCTGCCGAGGAGCGCGAACGCATCCTGCTCCAGGCGCGCTCCTTTAACGAGCAGCTGGCGGGCGAGGCCACCGAGCTTCCCGCCGACCAGATCGAGCCCTACGCTCAGCAGCTCATCTTTGACCGCGACCCCATGATGAGCTGGGTCGAGATCCCCTCCATCGACGTGAGCATGCCTATCTACCACGGCACGAGCGAGGAAGTCCTCATGGCGGGCGTCGGCCACCTGGAGGGTACGAGCCTGCCGGTGGGCGGCACCTCGACGCATTGCGTGCTCACCGCACACTCGGGCATGCGCAACCTGAGCATGTTCGACGACATCCACTCGCTGGAGCCCGGCGACCTGGTGCTGCTGCACACCATGAACAAGACGCTCGCCTACAAGATGGTGGACTCCGAGGTGGTGCTGCCCGAGGAGATGGAGTCGCTGACCATCGAGCCCGGCGCCGACAAAGTGACGCTCGTTACCTGCACGCCCTACGGCGTAAACGACCATCGCCTGCTGGTGCATTGCGTGCGCACCAAGTACAACAAGAAGGACGTCGACAAGCAAAAGTCGCTGGCCGGCCGCCACTGGGGCAAGCGCGAGTTTGCCGTGCTCATCGTGGTCGTGGCCATTGTGCTGTTGCTGCTGGACATCGTGATCCACGCGGTCCGCAAGCGCCGTAAGGCCAAGGCCTCGGCATAGGACATCGTTCAGAACCACCACAATAGGGACAGGCACTTTTGTGGTGGCCGGGGCTTCCAAACCATCACAACATTCGATGAAAATCGCGATTTTGACGATAAACGTCGAATGTTGTGATGGTCTTCGTTGTGGACGCGACGGTCTTCGCTGTGGGCGGCGCGGTTTTCGCTGCGGTCGAGACGGTTTTCGCTATGCACGGTGCGGTTTCGTTGCAGAACCGCCAGCCCGCCGCCTGTCAGCCCGCCGCCCTCGTTACGTTTTCGCTGCATTTGGGTAAAGCACCTGCTCCAAGCGACGTTGCCTTGTATACTAGAGCGGTTTATCTGTTATGCGGAAGGGAGCGCCTATGGCACTCAGCGAGAAAGACGTGCGCGGCATCGCCGAGTACGCAAAGATCGCACTGACCGATGACGAGCTCACCCAGATGACGTCCTACTTGAACGACGCCGTCCAGATGCTCGAGCCCGTCTTGCAATATGACTTGCCCGACGTGGAGCCCACGTTCCATCCCATCGGAAGCCTGTCCAACGTGATGGGCGACGACCTGCGCGAGCCCGAGCGCGATCTGCCGCTCGACGTCGCGCTCGAAAACGCGGGCAGCGCGCGCAACCGCTACTTCCGCGTGCCGTCCATTTTGGGAGAGGGGGAGAGCGAGTAATGGCGCTAAGCTTCGATTCCCTTCCCGCCGCTCAGATCGCCGCAGGCGTTG
>CAJLLN010000120.1:0-5243 GCA_905207495.1 uncultured Collinsella sp.
GGGGCATGCCCCGCCTCTTACACCACATCTCTGCGCGCTACCATAATAAATATCGTAAGAGAGCCAAATTAACCTAAAATATATGTGACTATCTTGGCAACAGTACTCATATTTGGCATTTTTTGTCCACGGGGTATAGAACTAACCCCTCAAACAGCCCAAAACGCCTATTTCAATGCGCGCTCGGCCGCTTCGATCACGTGTTTGGCGAGGATCGCCGTCGTCACAGCTCCCACGCCGCCCGGCACGGGCGTGATGGTGTCAACAACCGGCTCTGCAGCATCAAAATCAACGTCCCCGACCAGCTTGCCAGCGGCCTCGTCCCAATTAATGCCAACATCGATGATCGTCTGGCCCTCGCGAACGGCATCCACGCCAATCGTACGCGCGCGTCCAACGGCGGCAACCACAATGTCGGCAGCACGGCACTCGGCAGCAAGGTCGCGCGTATGCGCATGGCACGTCGTCACGGTCGCATTGCGCGCCGTAAGCATGGCGGCAACGGGACGCCCGATCACCAACGAGCGCCCGACCACAGCAACCTTAGCTCTATCCAGCTCAACGCCGTAATGATCAAGCAAAGCGAGGACGGCTTCGGCTGTGCAGGGGGCAAAACCCTCGCCGCGCCCCGAAAGCGTGGAGAGCAGCGAAGCTGGCGTCATGGAGTCAACGTCCTTGGCGGGATCGAGCGCTGCGGCGACGGCGTTCTCGTCAAGGCCGGCGGGCAGCGGGCGGAACATCAAACAGCCATGAACAGCCGAGTCGGCATTTATGTCCTCGATGGCCGTCAACAGCTCGTCCTGCGAAACATCGGCAGAAAGCAAAACGCGACGAGCCTCAATCCCCACTTTTTCGCAGCGCTTGAGCGCACCGCGCTCGTAGGATAGGTCGTCCTCGCGTTCACCTACACGCACGATAGCCAACGTCGGAACAACGCCCCGCTCGCGCAGGGCTGCGCAGCGAGCAGCAAGTTCCTCAGTCAAAGCGCGAGCAACGGGAGCACCCTTCAGCAGTTCAGCCATGGCTATCCTCTCTTCCTTGCAGCGTCGGAGGCGCGGCGCGCCAGCGCCTCGGCGCGCGGCAACCATGTGTCGAGCAGCTCATCACACGCCGTCTCGAGCTCCTCGGCACGAACGCGATCCTTCATAGACGTGGTGTTCGCAAAGAGCGTCAAACTCGCGCCTTGCATAGCGGCACGGCAGAACACGGCGCCGCACGCCACATCGGACAGCAGCTGACGCGAACCCTTGTCGGCCATGTCCTCGAGCAGCGCCAGCGCACGCCCGCAGGCATCCATAATGCGATACGGCGGCATAGCGGCCACATGCAGTGCATCCTGAATCGCGGTCGCTCGAGCCGGATCGTCACGCGGAATACCGTACGCCGCGGACACCTGGCCGTACGCACGAACGTCCTCGGCGACCAGACCCACAAGTTCCTGCGCCAACTCATCCGCCTGGGCAAACGCGCGCGTCAGATCGTCTGCGCGATCGGCAAGCGCAGGGTTTGTCGCCCCATAGCGAGCAACCATCCCGCAAAGCGAGGCGCCCAGTGCACCTACAAAGGCGCTCGCGCTACCGCCGCCGGGAACCGGCTCGCGTGCGGCAAGCGCCTCGGCAAACTCTCGACATGTTTTATCCATCATCTCTTGGCTCATACGCACGCACCTTCAAGTCATATACATCGGTCGGGTGGCAACCGCCGACCGACCGCATCAATCACATAATGGTGCTAAGTCTAGCCCATAAGTACATGAGCGTCAGCGCACCTGGTCATCGCGGATTTCTATGACGAACGATAGGCGTCGGCACCGCAAACATGGGACACATGGCCCACCTTTCGAGACTTCTGGACGTCAAAAACTGAGGCATATCTATAAACAAGGAACCTGTTGGGGCAACGCCCACGCACGCGCGCCCCATTAAATCAACGGGCACCTCACCCCGGGGAGGGCCGACAGCATCGGCCCTCCCCTCTTTTGCGACCGCACATATTGCCACTTGTCGGCGCAATTCCAGCCCCCAGAATGGGACACATGGCCCACCCTAGCGAGCCGTCCACGCGTACAGTAAAGGCAGGTAATCCGTGGGCGGTTACAGATCGAGGAGGACACGACCATGAAAAAGAAGGCCTTTGCGATTCTCACCCTCTGCATAAGCCTCTTTGCCGCAGTTGCCCTGGTGGGCTGCGGTGGCAGCGACGGCGCTACCGGAAGTGGCGGTGGCGGTGGAGCAGAAAAGCCAGCCGTGGATATGAGGACCGACTTCATTTGGTTTAAGGTCGAGGTTCCCGAGGGCGTCGAGATCACCGACGTCGCAGGCGACACCGCCGACAGGGCCCAGTTTAAGTTCACCGAGAGCGAGCACGCCAGCGACCGCTTCATCCCCGTCTTCGACTCTGACAAGAACGCCGATGAACTGTTCGACTACGAGGCAAAGTGGAAGGCCAACTCCGGATGGACCGAGAGCGATCCCGTTAAGTACAACGGCAAGACCTGGCGCAGTGCCTACTTCACGCACTCGGGCGGCGTAACGACCGAATACTTCACCGACGTTGACGGGGGCAGTGTGTATGTGCGTATCGACAACGTCGAGGAGCACAAGGACGCCGTCGAGACCATGATGAAGTCTCTGGAATTTGCCGACGACATCGCCGAGGCCAAGACCGAGGCCATGGACGTCAAGCTCGACGATATCGAGATCAAGCGCTAAGCGACTGGCAAGCGCAACGGGAAACACGGTCGCAGTGCAAACAAGCGACGGTACCCCAGCGCTTCGTACCCAGGGAGGGCCGGTAAACCGACCCTCCCTTTCTTATGCCTGTAGCCGACGAACGCGAGGATGCCGGACGTCGGAACCGCCCCAAATGTGGCAACAGTACGAAAACGACAAACGCCCCAACACGTCCGCCCGCCGATTTATTGTGCCGCGCAGACAATTAAACCAGCATCTTTAAACATCTGAGCAGTATAGTGACCAAAACTATCGCATAACCGCACTCTGCGAATGGAGAAGTTATGACCGAACACCACGCCATCAGCCGCCGAGCATTCTCGTTGGGCCTTGGACTCGCGGCGTTGTCGCCACTTGCAAGCCTGCCCGAAACCGCCATGCTGGGCATTAGCCCGCGGGCAGCCTTTGCGGACAGCACGGCCGGGCCAGCAGTCAGCCTCGACAATTTCGTCATTCGCCTTCGCCCCGCGGGCTATTTTCGTACCGCAAGCGTTAACGAAGACGGCAACGTCATCGGCAACGTCTGCCATCTGTTTAATGACGGCACGTCCAGCAAGCTCATCCTTGAGAACGTAACGACCAAGAATGACGATACAAACTGGTATGCTATCCGCACCTTGCTCAATTTCGAAGAGCATAAAAAGACGGGCTACAGCATTTGGTCGGTCGATGGCGACTCGGACAAAGACGGAAAGGTCATCCACGTATGGAGTGGCGAGCATGACGGCAAGCCCAGCCGCTCTTTTGCGTTCGAGCGTCAATCAAACGGAACCTATATCATCCGAGACCGCACGGTCGAGAAAGAAACCGAGAAAAAAGACATTAAGTACCTGGCAATAGAGTCGAACGGCGAAGACCAGGACAACAATAAGATCTGCCATAAGAGTGAGAGCATTCCGTGGGAGCTCGAACTTATCGGTTACGACATGAAAAAGAACGATGCCACGGTTAGCAGCATCGACTGGATCACGTACAGCAGCTACGTCGATGGGCCATGTTGGATGAAATACGTCGACGACAACAAGTTCCTCGACGAGCTGAGCATCCCGGGTACGCACGATTCGGGCACCTGCAGCGTGGACAACGACACTGAGCCCCAATCCTCGCAAGTAAAATGCCAGCAGGATTACATTCCCACGCAGTTGCTCGAAGGCATTCGCTATTTTGATATCCGACTCGGAAAGGGCAACGACCCCGGTATCGACCACGGGGATTACTACCTGCTCAAAAAAGACGCGTACTTTATGCATCTTTCCGATGTCATAGGCTACTTCAAAACGTTTTTGAACGAAAACCCGACAGAAGCGCTCATCATGCTTGTATCACGAGGCAACGACGAGGCTACCGACGAAAGTGTTACGACGGCTTTCGCCAAGGTTTTGGACGACAACCCCAAACTGTTCTATACGTCGAGCCATGTCCCCACGCTGGGCAAGGTGCGCGGAAAGATCGTTCTGCTGCGTCGATTTAGGCTCGCCGGCAACAGTGTAAGCGGCCACACGTGGGGCCTCGACCTTACCGAATGGGATGACAAGATCAAGGCTCACTCCGACAGCGCCACTATGTGTCTTGTCCAAGACGCGCGGGGCTTTGAAGCCGCGGGGGAAACAGGCGACAAAGAGCCCTATTGCACCAAGGTATACGCCCAGGACAAGTACAAACTCACGGGAACCGACAAGCTCAGCTGAGTCGATAATGCGCTGAAGGAAACGACCGGGCGCACGCGCAACAAGGTGGACGTCGTGGACGATGACGGGGCCAAGGTGCAAGTCCAGGAGCGTTGCTGGTCTATCAACTACACCAGCTGCACGGGCTTGTCGCACGGAGGCAATCCTTTTACCTCGGCACGAGTAGTCAACGAGCATCTGTATAAGAGCCCGTACATCAATCCCAGCGGCATCGAGGATACAAAGTCAGATTACCTCGAGCACATTGGCATCATCGCATCCGACTTTGTTGATGCGGCGCTGGCCCGGAGCATCTACCAGCGCAATTACGATTACGATACACAGCACAAGCAGACAGCTTCGTACTACCTCCCGACCCGCATGCGCATGACGTACGGCGACTCGCTGAGCGATGCCTCATTCCAGGATGGCAAGACCGTTGGCGAGGGCCGTTTCCGCCTCGTTAACAGCAGCAACGTACTCAACGTGGCCGCTTCTGGCAGCGCGTTTGCCATCGAATACGTGGATGTCGACGCCCTGGGCAACGAGACCGCTACAGGACTGCAGGGCTTCGTGCCCATCGATATCGATCCGCTCGCGCTGACGCCCCATTTTGAGGGACTCGAAGGCCTTAAGGCCGGCGAAGACGTGCGCGCCAAGATTGCGGCATCACTCGAGGGCAAGCTCGAAACCGACGCCTGCACCGCCCAGCTCGAGTTTGTGCACGACGCGGACGGCGCTCCGGGCACGACAATGGCCGAGGGCGAAACATTTGCCGCAGGAACGTACTGGGTGCGCGTGAACGGTCTCTTGGGCAACGCGGCGCAGAACTACACACTCGCCA
>CAJLLN010000121.1:0-5167 GCA_905207495.1 uncultured Collinsella sp.
GCCCTTCTTGCCTGCGCCATGCCCACCGCCAGCAGACGTCTCGCCCGGGCGCGGCGGCACGGGACGGATCAGGCAATGCTTGGTGTAGCCGATCAGGTCGCGACGGCCAGCCTTTTCCAGCGCCTCGCGTACCAGCTTGTAGTTCTCGGGCTTGCGATACTGGATGAGCGCGCGCTGCATGGCCTTCTCGTGCGGGTCGCGCGCCACATAGATCGGTTTCATGGTGCGCGGGTCCACGCCGGTGTAGTACATGCACGTCGACATGGTGGACGGTGTGGGGTAGAAGTCCTGCACCTGCTCGGGCATGTAGCCCATGTCGCGCACGGCCTCGGCAAGGTCCACGGCTTCCTTCATGGTCGAGCCGGGGTGGCTCGAGATCAGATACGGCACCACGTACTGCTTGAGTCCGTATTCGCGATTCAAGCGTTCAAATTTACGGCAGAATGCGTCGTAGACAGCTCGGCTCGGCTTGCCCATCACGGACAGTACCGCGTCGCTCACGTGCTCGGGCGCTACGCGCAGCTGGCCCGAGACGTGATGCTCCAGCAGCTCGCGTAAAAACTCGTCCGAGGCATCGGCCATGGTGTAGTCAAAACGGATGCCGCTGCGCACGAAGACCTTCTTGACGCCCGGCAGCTGGCGCAGGTCGCGCAACAGCTGCGTGTAGCCGCTTTCGTCGACCACCATGTTCTTGCATACGCTCGGCCACAGACAGCGCTTGTTCTTGCACACACCGTGCTTGAGCTGCTTGTCGCAGGCGGGGCGGCTAAAGTTGGCCGTCGGTCCACCCACGTCGTTGATGTAGCCCTTAAACTCGGGATCGCGCGTGAGCAGCTCGGCCTCGCGCATGATCGAGTCGTGGCTGCGCATCTGCAACACGCGGCCCTGGTGGAAGGTGAGCGCGCAAAACGAGCACTCGCCAAAACAGCCGCGGTTGGAGCTAATGGAAAACTTGATCTCAGCAAAGGCCGGCACGCCGCCTGCCGCGTCGTAGTCGGGATGCCAATCGCGTGCGTAGGGGAGTTCGGCAACCTCGTCCATCTCGTCGGTGGTGAGTGTTGCCGACGGCGGGTTCTGCACCACGTACACGCTGTTGGGATATGGCTCTACCAGGCGATGCCCGGTGATGGGGTCCATATTCTGCTGCTGCACGTTAAAGCTGCGGGCGTAGTTGAGCTTGTCGGCGGCAAGGTCGTCCCAGCTGGGCAGCAGGTCGTAGTCGTAGACCTCGTCGAGCGAACCCGTGCGGTAGACAGTGCCATTGATATAGGTGATCTGGTCCACGGGCAGTCCCGCGTCGAGCGCGTCGGCGATCTCGACGATCGCGTGCTCGCCCATGCCGTAGATGAGGATGTCGGCGCCCGAGTCGAGCAGTACCGAGCGCTTGAGCTTGTCCTGCCAGTAATCGTAGTGGGCCAGACGGCGCAGGCTCGCCTCGATGCCGCCGATGATGATGGGAGCGTCCTTGAACGTCTGGCGGATGAGGTTGCCATAGACCGTGATGGCTCGGTTGGGACGGCGCCCCTCCTCGCCACCGGGGGTATAGGCGTCGGTGTGGCGGCGGTGCTTGGTTACCGAATAGTGGTTGACCATGGAGTCCATGTTGCCGGCACTGACGAGAAAGCCCAGGCGCGGCTCACCGAGCACAGTGATGCTGGCGGGGTCGGTCCAGTCGGGTTGGCAGATGATGCCCACCTTGTAGCCGTGCGCGTCGAGGACGCGGCTAATGATGGCCATGCCAAAGCTGGGATGGTCCACGTAGGCGTCGCCGCAGATGTAGACGAAGTCGCACTGGTCCCAGCCGCGCGCATCCATGTCGGCGCGGCTGACAGGGAGGAATTTATCGCGGCCCGGGCGCCAGGGGCGGGCGGGCGTCGCTTGGGAATGCTTGGTGCGGGCGACCGTGGCCTGCACCTTGCCGCCGCGCTTTTGCTGCTGGCCCTGTTTGCCCTGCTGACTGCGCTGGTTGTTCTGAGCGTGCTGAGGCTTTTTTGCCACGATCCCTCCCGGTGTCTGTATGCTGCACGTAATTGTAACCAGTCTTTTTGGGACGGAGCTAAAAAGACTGGGGGAGTACATGAGCTGGGGATCGGCGCGTCGATGCGGGGATCGTTTGTTTCCAGACTGTGTATCTGCGCGTTGGAGAACCCGTCTCGCGCGCACGCCATGTTGTCAATGGGTTACAGTATGAACGGCGGCTATGTTTCCGCCAACGCACGAGAGAGTCGTCAACAAGGAGGATGCACGACGATGCAGCGTGCCAAACAGATATCGGAGTCTATTGAGCTGGGCATCATCTTGGCGCTCGCCGGTGGCTTTATGGACGTGTATTCGTACATTGGGCGCGACCATGTTTTCGCCAACGCGCAGACGGGCAACATCCTGCTCGTGGGTGTAAGCATCTCGGAGGGCAACTGGCAGCTGGCGGGACGCTATTTCTTCCCCGTGGTGTCGTTTGCCGTGGGCATTATGCTTGCCGACCTGGTTCACGAGCGGTTCGGCAGCGTGATTCACTGGCGCCAGGTGACGGTGTTTTTTGAAGCCGTCATCTTGCTGGGCGTGAGCTTTATCCCCGGTGGCGGTTACAACCTGCTCGCCAACTGCCTCACTTCGTTTGCCTGCGGTATGCAGGTCGAGAGCTTCCGCAAGATTCACGGTCACGGTATCGCTACGACCATGTGCATCGGCAACTTGCGCAACGCGCTGCAAAACGTGGACGATTACATCATCACCCACAGGCGCGGCTTTTTGGAAAACGGCCTGCTGTACTTTGGCGTGATCTTTATCTTTGTGTTTGGCGCCGTGTTGGGCAACTGGTGTATTGAGCGCATGGGCCTGCATGCCATCGTCGTGGCGAGCTTGCTGCTGTTTGTCGCGTTTGCCATCATGTTCATCGACCGCGAGCGCGACTTGCGCTTACGCTGGAAGGTTGCGGCCGAGGCTTGGAAAGAGGGCTGCCGAAAGTAACCGAATGCGGCAAAGGGACTGTCCCTTTGCCGCAGTTTTTTCATCTTCTGTTGAAACGCTTTAACACTTTTGACGTTCTCACGCATTTTTCGTTTCAAAAGCGTTAGGATGGGACTCATAGCGTGGGGCGTAATGGGTGCCCCGCACACGATGGGAGGCTATCAATGGCTAATCGTTTCGTTCTCAACACCATTTCTTATCATGGTTCCGGCGCCATCAAGGAGATCCCCGGCGAGCTCCAGCGTCGCGGTTACAAGAAGATTTTCGTCTGCTCCGATCCCGATCTGGTCAAGTTTGGCGTTACCGCTAAGGTGACCGACGAGCTCGACGCTGCCGGCATCGCTTGGAGCCTCTACTCCGAGATTAAGCCCAACCCCACCATCCAGAACGTCAAGGACGGCGTCGAGGCTTTTAAGGCCGCCGAGGCTGACGCTATCGTGACCATCGGTGGCGGCTCCTCCATGGACACCGCCAAGGCCATCGGCATCATCATCAACAACCCCGAGTTCGCCGATGTCCGCAGCCTCGAGGGCGTTGCTCCCACCAAGAACCATGCCGTGTTCACCATCGCCGTGCCGACGACCGCCGGTACCGCTGCCGAGGTGACCATCAACTACGTCATCACCGACCCCGAGAAGGTCCGCAAGTTCGTGTGCGTCGACACCAACGACGCCCCCGAGGTCGCCGTCGTCGACCCTGACATGATGGCTTCCATGCCCGCCGGCCTGACCGCTTCCACCGGCATGGACGCACTGACCCACGCCATCGAGGGCTACACCACCAAGGGCGCCTGGGAGCTTTCCGACATGTTCCACTTTGAGGCCATTAAGCTGATCAGCGAGAACCTGCGCGACTCCGTCGCCGAGGCCAAGTCCGGCCAGCCCGGCTCCGGCCGTGAGGGCATGGCTCTTGGTCAGTATGTCGCCGGCATGGGCTTCTCCAATGTTGGCCTGGGCATCGACCACGCCATGGCTCACACCCTGTCCGCTCACTACGACACCCCGCACGGCGTCGCTTGCGCCATGCTGCTGCCGATCGCCATGGAGTTCAACAAGCCGGTTTGCGCTGAGCGCCTGGCCAAGGTTGCCGTCGCCATGGGCGTTGACACCACGGGCATGAGCACCGCCGAGGCCGCCGATGCCGCCATCGCCGCCGTTAAGCAGCTCTCTGCCGACGTGAACATCCCACACGTCTGCGAGGCCATGAAGGCTGACGAGATCGAGATCCTGGCCAAGGACGCCATGGCTGACGCCTGCTTCCCGGGCAACCCGCGCGAGGCGACGCTCGACGACGTCATCGAGCTCTTCAAGAAGATCTGCCCGGCTGCCTAACCCAGTTTGGTGGTCCTTCGCCCGTAGGCGTATGGTCTTTTGACTTGCTGCTGGCCCCGCCGTGCTGCGCACGGCGGGGCTTTTTGTGCTGCGTCAATGTCCTGAGACGGGTAAAACCAAAGCATGCTGCCCGCTGCGGATAGGTGGTGCACTTCCCAGCGTGCATTTTTGGGAGTATTCAGCAAGCTCTGAAAAATGCATAACGTTGTGAATGGGCCGTAGTGGCCCGCGGGCGCCCATCGACAGCCCCTGTGGGCGGGCTATCGATGGACGGAGATGGCTGTCGCCGCGTTTTTGGTTTGCGACGGTCTACAACACTGCTGTAACCGCGTCGTTTTGTCGTTTGTGATGGGGTCGTTGGGGCCCACGGTGCTGAATACTCCGTTTTTTGCACGGTCCAAGGTGGGGTACCCTGAGACGAAGCAAAAAGATGTCTCATATTTATGCAGATACTGATAGGATTTATGCAAGATTCGGGTTGTAAACCGTGCGCGTGCACAAAACCGGTGCGGGGACGTCGGGAGGCGGCTCGGCTCCTAGGGCATTGACCGTGCAGAACGGTTAAAATCGGGACTCGGTCTTAGTTTTACTTGGAAGGATGCATATGGCTTCTAATGTTGATGCTTCTCTAGAGGAGACGCTCTCCTATATCGCGGGACAGCTTAAGACGCTGACTTCTATCGCCTCGCCTACGGGCTATACCCGTGCGGCTACTGATTATCTGATGGAGGCCCTGCGCGATATGGGCTTTGGGCCCGAGCGTTCTAATAAGGGTAACGTGCTCGTTGAGCTTGGCGGCGAGGGCGAGCCGCTCGTACTGGCGAGCCATGTCGATACCCTAGGCGCCATGGTGCGTTCCATTAAGGACA
>CAJLLN010000122.1:0-5164 GCA_905207495.1 uncultured Collinsella sp.
GCACTCCGATCGACATCCACGGCGGCGGCTCCGACCTTGCCTTCCCGCATCACGAGAACGAGTGCGCTCAGGCCACCTGCGCCTGGCACCAGGGCTTCTCCAACACCTGGATGCACACGGGCATGCTGCTGGTAGACGGCGAGAAGATGTCCAAGTCGCTCGGCAACTTCTTTACGCTGGCCGAGGTCCTCGAGCAGCACTCCGCTGCCGCCCTGCGCCTGCTGATGCTGCAGACGAGCTATCGCTCGCCGCTCGACTTTTCTTGGGAGCGCCTGGAGGGTGCCGAGAACTCGCTCACGCGTATCGCCGGTACGGTCGAGAATCTGCGCTGGGCCGCGAACCATGCGACGGCCGATGCCGATGAGGCAGCATCCGAGGCGTTTGCCGCCAAGGCCGCCGAGACCCGTGCCACCTTTAAGGAGTGCATGGACGACGACTTTAACACCGCCGGCGCCATGGGTGCCGTCTTTGGCTTTGTGACCGAGTGCAACCAGTACCTGGAGCAGGCCGGTGACGCTGCCGACAAGGCCGCTGCCCTGGCCGCCGCCGATACGCTGGTCGAGCTGCTCGCTACGTTTGGTGTTGAGCTTCCCGAGCCCAAGGTCGAGCTGCCGCTGGGTCTGCTGGGCGTTGCCGCCGGTCTGGTTGCCTACACGGGCGACGACGTGGACGAGGCCGCTGCCAAGATTCTCGAAGCTCGTGCCAAGGCCCGTGCCGCCAAGAACTGGGATCTGGCAGATGCCATCCGCGATCAGCTCAAGGACCTGGGCCTGACGATTGAAGATACCGCCGCCGGCACTCGTATCAAATCTCTCTAATCCCCGCGGATTTCCCAAGCACCCGACCTTGCCGTTCAAACCGTCGCTCGCGTACTCAAGTACGCGTCGCTCCTCTTTCACGGCAATCTCGGGCACTTGGAAAACCCGTACCGACCGCCCGAATTAATATTCATGGGCGGTCGTTTATTTTGTTTCGTTTGATAGTTGTATTTAGGAGGTCACTTTATGGCCGACAATCGCAAGCGTGCGCCTCGTGGCGGCAAGCAGGCTGCTTCTGGCTCGCGTCCGATTCGCCGCAATGATCGCGCTGTTGCTTCCAAGGGCCAGCGCGATCGTATCCAGGCCGCACGTCCGCAGCGCGATCGCAACCGCGACGCTGTCCAGGCTCCCAAGGGTGAGTTCATCGAGGGTCGCCGTGCTGCTGCCGAGGCGCTACGCACTGGTTTTCCCATCAAGTGCGCGCTCATTGCCGAGGGCGGGGAGCGCGATGCCGTCTTGTCGCGCCTGGTCGATGACCTCAACGCCGCGGGCGTCCGCATTAAGTTCGTTCCACGCGCGCAGCTCGATGCGCTGTCGAGCCATGGCGCTCACCAGGGCATTGCGCTCGAGGTTGGCAACTTCCCCTATGCCGATGTCGCCGACATCCTCGACCGCGCGGGCGACGGTCCGGCGTTTGTCGTTGTGCTCGACCATGTGACCGACGATGGTAACTTTGGCGCCATCGTGCGCTCTGCCGAGGTTGTGGGCGCAGCGGGCGTCATCATCGCCAACAAGCGTGCCGCCGGCGTGACCGTGGGCAGCTACAAGACCTCGGCCGGTGCTGTCATGCATCTGCCTATCGCGCAGGTTCCCAATATTGCCCGTGCACTCGATGACCTCAAGGCCGCTGGCTTTTGGGTGGGCGGTGCTTCCGAGCACGCCGAGGGCAGTTGCTGGGATGCTCCCTTCGAAGGTCGCGTGGCGCTCGTCATGGGCTCCGAGGGCGACGGCATCTCGCGCCTGGTACTCGAGAAATGCGACTTTTTGACCAAGCTTCCCCAGCGCGGCATGACCGAGAGCCTCAATGTTGCCCAGGCGACCACGGCGTTGTGCTTTGAGTGGCTGCGCCGCAACGCCGGCGAGCTCATGGGGGAGGAGTAGAGCATGTCCAAAAAGAACCGTGCCAAGTCCAAGGCCAAGCGCTTTGGCGAGGGCTCGGCCAAGCCGATTGTTTCGGCCGCGACCTACGGCGTGGGCGGCAATGCGTTTGCGCAGGCTATCGCCGACCCAGTCTCGACGGTGCACTCCAACAAGCCCGAGCTGCTGGTGGTCGACGGTTACAACGTGATCCACTGCACGCCGCGCTACGAAAAGCTCGTGTACGACCATTCCGACGATCCGTATTCCAGCGACGTCCACGATATGGCGCGCACCGCCCTCATCAACGACGTCGCCGCCTTTGCTCAGGGCCGCTACGAGGCCGTAATCGTGTTTGACGGCGCGGGCAATATCTCCAACGAGCGCCCCAACCTGCCGGCTCGCGGCGTGCGCATCGAGTTTTCGCCGACGGGCGTCTCTGCCGATACCGTGGTGCAGAAGCTCTGCATCGAGGCACGTGAGGAGGGCCGCGCGTGCTCCGTGGTGTCGAGTGACGGCACAATTCAAGCCGTCGTCATGGGCAAGGGTGTCACGCGTATCTCGAGCCGCATGCTGGTGGACGAGATCAAGCAGATTGACAACGACGTGCACGAGGTCGAGGAAGCCCCGCAGATCAAGATGACCCTGGGCAGCCGTCTGAGCCCCGATGCCCTGGCCAAGCTCAAGGCCCTGCGCGGGAGGTAGGGGAGTTGGCGGGGCAATGCTGCCTCGCTAACTCCATTCAGCGATGTCGATCATTCTTTCGAGGCGCCACGTTAGCGCCTCTTTTAGATAAGGCAGTCTCGCTGCTAGGGCATCGTTTTTAGACAGAATCTCGATCGCCTCGTCAACGAAGCCTTCGAGTTTGCCGCCGTCAAACCAGCCCATGTCCTCGACGAGCAACATTTGTTTGGCGGGGCTTGAATGAAATTGTGCGCTGGTAAAACTGTGCTCTCCCGCCCTAAGCTCCTCTAGTGATATGTTGCACCAGAGTGATGAGCCCGAATCGAAGATGGGGGCTGGTCTGCAGGCCAGTGAGTTGACGTTTCGCACGAGGCCGAAGTTGTGCCAATGACGATCGTAGTTGGCAATGATGTCATCGCATACGATCATGCGGTCAAGGGCATCCTTGACGCCTGTCACCCCGAGCTCCTCGCAGTTTGCTACGTATCGCTCGTAGTCGGTTAGTCGTTCACCTGCGTTCGCGTACTGGTTTACATAGAACGCAGGGACATACTCTTCTTCATCAGTTAAGAAGACATCGCATATGCTCAGGGCGGAAGTGCCCGTGCCCTCGAGCGAGTAAGGCACATAACCGCAGGCGTTTAGGATGCGACGGTGGAGTGCGGTCGCCACCAGCTCGTTATAAGGTTCCTGGTTCAGGTGCGCTCCTGCCTTATGCAGAATTCGACGCCCACCCTCGCGCGTCCAGTACTTTTGAAGATTGCCGTCCGAGGTGTTGTCGGGCTTTGCGGCAGCTGCCTTGCCCTCTGGGGCGAAGGACGCGATGGACAGAGAGACGTCGTCAAAAGCATTATTGAAGAAGTTAATATCTTCCCACGCGAGACCGGAGCCTTGGGGTCTAATCCAATACTGGTCGGATAAGGAGAGGCCAAGATTTCGCTGTACGAGTTCATCGGGAACATCGACTGCGGCTTCTGCAAGCAGGGAGGCTAGCCCAATGCGTGCGAGCGGGATACCGCGGCCGCGCCACCAGATGCGGAAGGAGTCGAGCGATATGGGACCATTAGGGCCAAACACTCCAATAGGGGCGTGGACACGATCGACGTCGGCGCCGATGTGGGTAAAGTCTTTTCGCGATGTGCTGTAGACCAGCTGAGCGACTTCGTGTGTGCGATTCATGAGGGTGAATGCGATCTCGCTCTTACCGTGACCGCGGCGGGGACGTCCCCCCGTTTTGGTCACGGAACGGAGTCGCGTGTCGACGCTGTCTTTGTCGATGAGCCATACACCAGAAGCCTTGCGGGCCTCAAGTGCTCCGTTTTTTATGAGCTCCTGCACCCTGCGCGGGGTGATGTCGAGTAGCTCTGCAGCTTCCTTCGTGGTCAACATCGCGAAACCCTTCGCCAGAACGAATAGTTTTATCTATTCCATTGTAATTAATACTATTCGTTCTGACGAATGGTTTTAAGATCGAGGCGCACTGATAGAAATGAACGGGCCTGGTACGTGTTGTTGCTGGATTTTGCATATTTGTATAACGCCGTGCGGCCTGTTGCGCCCTGTCCGCAATTCCATTATTCTTAACAGGCTTCGCGCGAAAGCGCCAAGTGTGCCAGTGTGGCGCAACGGTAGCGCAACTGATTTGTAATCAGTGGGTTGCAGGTTCGATTCCTGTCACTGGCTCCATGAGAGTTTCGGGCTCTGTTCCCCTGTGGGACAGAGCCCGTTTCTTTTTTGTCGATAAGTCGGCGGGTTTGGCGCAACCTAGCTTCAGGTTTGTCTCGATCTGTAACACGAAGGGGCGGAAAACCGTTCTTACTGTTACAGATTGAGACGTAAGCTGGGGTCTCTGCGAAACATCTCGATCTGTAACAGATAGGGGAGAAAATGTTCCCTAAATGTTACAGATTGAGACAAAGGCGGGAACGAACCCAGCCGTTCACCTTGGGCGTGGATTATCGGACGTACGAGCGTGGAAAATCTCCCGCTTAGTGAACGAGAGTGGATAATCTCCCACATTGGACTCGATGGCACGCCGAAAGTGGGAGATTATCCACGCTCGATTTCAAACGGGAGAAAATCCACGCTCGAATCTGCCACGGAAGCCCGATCTCGACCTATATATAGGTGCAAATAAGCTGGTATCGAAGTTCAATACTGAAGGTGTACTCCACTACACCAAAGTGTTACCTCGGGAAACGTCACCTCAGTATCCAAAACTATCGACCTTCATATCCAAACTCAATAAAACCGCAGGTCAAAGGTATATAGATACGCCCGGGGCCGTGTATCTAGAGGTTTTCGTTGACAGCCCCCAAGGTTGCATCGTATTATCTTTTTCGTTCGCGGGGGCGGCGGTCCAAAAGACCAAAGGACCTGCGGATACTTGAACGATTGGGAGTTTGCCCGAGTGGTTAATGGGGACGGGCTGTAAACCCGTTGGCTCTGCCTACATAGGTTCGAATCCTATAGCTCCCACCCGTCAAGTGCCTGTATAGCTCAGTCGGTAGAGCACTTCGTTGGTAACGAAGAGGTCACCAGTTCAAGTCTGGTTGCAGGCTCCATCCGGCGGTGTAGCTCAGTTG
>CAJLLN010000123.1:0-5153 GCA_905207495.1 uncultured Collinsella sp.
GCGTGGCGTGCCGTCCTCGCGGTAGGCATCCGGCGCGGTACCGCGAAGCGTTGCCACCAAGCCGGTCTTGAGCGGACGCTCGTAGGGGATATTCATGGCGTCGAGCTGGTTGGCGATGTCGGAGGTCGTGCGCTCCTCGGCAAGGCTCAGCTCCGGGTGCTTATGGAAGTGCCGGCGCTGCTTGATGATATATGGTTCAAACTCGGTAGCGATATCTTTGATGGCTGCGGTGACGTCGTCAGCCGCGCGAGCCTCGGTCGCCGCCATAATCTGCTGTGCCTTGGTCTTCGTCATGGTCGATTTGCTCCTTGCTGGGTTGATCGCAAAATCGTACAGGCTCTCTCCAGTATGCCACCTGCCGCTAGGGCTGGTAAAGTTGCCGTTTGCCGCTTGGGGTTTTGTTACAAGGGCGGGGGAGTACACTCGGGGGTGTTGAATTTCCTGCCAGAGATGGGGATGCCCATGCAACATATCGATCGGATTATCCGCTCCAAGAACGTTTTTACCGCCCAAGACGGCATCGATACCGCCCGCGAGCTGGCGATTGCCATCGCAGGCGACCGTATCGTCGCAGTCGGTGCGCCCGATGACGTGATCGCCGCCGCTCCCGCCGCCACGTCGGTTATCGACTGCGGCGAGCAGTTTGTCTGCCCCGGTTTCCATGACGCTCATCTGCACTTCTTCCATACCTCGGTCGGTTCCTCGCCGTACATGCTCATGGATATGGGCACGTCCGAGGCGGCGCTGGTGCAACATGCGCTCGAGTTTTCCCAGGACCTGCCCGACGACGCTTGGGTTGTGACGCAGGGCTGGCGCGACTACCGTTGGGACCCGCCCGAGCATCCTACCAAGGAGTCGCTCGATGCGGCATTCCCCGATCGTCCCTGCGCTATGTATTCGGGCGACGGGCACACGCTTTGGCTCAACAGCCGCGCACTCGAAGCCCTCGGCGTGACACGCGACAGCGAGCCTCCGGCGGGTGGCAGTTACGACAAAGACTCAAACGGTGAGCTTACGGGTATCGCCCACGAGGCAGCTGCTATGCAGCTGCTGCCGCGCTGTCTTGAATGGCTGGGCGAGGATCGCATTGCAAGCGCTTACGCCGATCAAATGAGGCGGATGGCCGAGCAGGGCATCACCTCGATATGCGATATGTCGCTCATGCCCATGCCGGGCTGCGATTTTATCCGCGACGACGTCTACGACAAACTGCAGGCAGCCGGCAAGTTGGGCATCCGAGCCCATTTGTTTCCCACGCTGCTGGATGACCAATCACGCTTGGAAGAGCTGCAGGTACGTTACGCGAACAACGCGCTGCTTTCGGCGCCAGGCTTTAAGCAGTTCTTCGACGGCGTGTCGAGCGAACACACGGCCTATCTCACCGAGCCCTATACCAACCCGCGCTTCCCGGGCGATCAAGGTCGCCTGACGGTTCCTGCCGAGCGCATGCGCAAGCTGGTTCTGGCGGCCGCGGAGCGCGGCCATACCGTGCGCATCCATGTCATCGGCGACGGTGCCATCCATGCCGCGCTCGATATCTTTGAGGAGGCCGCCGAACTGTACGGCCTGCCCCAGCACGGCCATAACACGCTCGAGCACCTGGAGAACCTCTTGCCCGAGGACATCGATCGTCTACGCAAGCTTAACGTCGTTGCCTCGAGCCAGCCCTGTCACATTACACTCGACCCGGGCGGCCCCGAGCGCGATCTGGGCCTGGAACGCAGCCGCATCATGTGGCCGTTTGCGACCTATAAGCAGCGCGGCATCCGCCAAGCCTTCGGCACCGATAGCCCCATCACAGCTGTTACAAGCATGAACGTGCTCTACACGGCTATCACGCGCCAGGATCCCAAAAGCCACTGGCCCGAGGGCGGCTGGTTACCGAGCGAGCGCATCGATGCAGCAACAGCCCTGCGCAACTATACCCTGGGCAGCGCCTATGCAGCGGGCGACGAGCAAAACCTCGGCAGCTTGGAGCCCGGCAAGTATGCCGACCTGGTAGTCCTGGACCAAAACCCGCTCACCATCGACCCCCAAGAGCTCCAAGCCACCAAAGTCCAAGCCACCTACCTAGCCGGCAACCTGATCTACGAGCACTGACGTTCATACCGCACCGTTAAACGCGGCTCGGGCAGTCTATTTTGGGATGGCGCTCGAGCCGCATTTGTTTGCCGATGGGGGTTCGTTAGGAGCGTCCCCGCTCTGTTGGATTTGGGCGCGGGGTTGAGGTGCTGCTGCCTCGTGCGCTCAATTTGGACATCAGCAATGCTATCTCTTGGTGTTTTGCATACTTCCCATTACAGATTGCATAAAAAGGCTGGGATATTTTTCCTGATCCTGATGTACCCCCGCCCGTGCCGTGCAAAAAACGGAGTATTCAGCACCGCGAGCTCTGCCGGTGCCGCTGCAGTCGGGTAGCATTGCGGAGATCGACGTCATTTTGGGGTCCGACGTGGCGCGAGGCATGCTTGTTTGTCTCGACGAGGCCTGTCTGCCGACCCAAATCGCCGGTCGAAGGCTACCGTGGGACTAATTAGATGCGCCCGGTGCGTATGCATTTGTCCCGGCCTGCTGAAAACTCCCAAAAATGCACGGTGCTCCCCAGGGGACCCGTGCTCGCAACGAAAACCATGCCCATGTCGCTATCCGCATCGCCTTTTTGCTGCACTGACTTTTCTGAATGCCGGGCTCGAATTAGTTAACCTGCCTCCCGTGTGGCTCCGGAGGGGCGGGGCATAAGGTTTATCGCGAGTTCCGCACGAGCCGAAGGCCACTTAATGTGGCCTTCGTGCGAGCAGGACTGCCCGAGCAGGAAACCTTATGCCCCGCCCCTCCGGAGCCACACGGGAGCCACTGCTAAGTTATCCCCCGGCATTCAGAAAATCTAAGTGCCAAAAAATAAGATTTTTTGACTCTGTGTTGTATAACCCGCCATTCGTGGGTACCATTCAACGCGTACGCAAACAAAAAGGGTTAATTCGCGTGGTATAACCGCGCGGCCCAAAAAGGAGGAGACAAGCATGTCGTCTTTGAAGCCGCTTGCAGATCGTGTTCTGGTCAAGCCCGACGAGGCCGAGCAGAAGACCGCTTCTGGTCTGTATATCGCCAGCAACGCTCAGGAGAAGCCGCAGCGTGGCACCATCGTTGCCGTTGGCGCCGGCAAGGTCAACGACAAGGGTGAGCGCATCCCCATGGACGTCAAGGTCGGTGACGTTGTCATCTACGGTAAGTTCGGTGGCAACGAGGTCAAGGTCGACGGCGAGAAGTATCTGCTGATGCGCGCCGACGACATCTACGCCGTCGTCGAGGCCTAGTTTCGTCAGAATCTCTGATTCGTCTTTGAACGCGCCCGCCGCACAGGACTCGGAAGCGGCGACGCGAGTCACATTTCTTTTGGAGGATTACCTACCATGGCAAAGAACATTACGTTCAACACCGATGCCCGCGCTAAGCTTGCCAAGGGCGTCAACACTCTGGCCGACGCCGTTACCGTCACCATGGGCCCCAAGGGTCGCTACGTTGCGCTGCAGCGCACGTTCGGTGCCCCGACCATCACCAACGACGGCGTTTCCGTCGCCAAGGAGATCGAGCTCGAGGACAACATCGAGAACATGGGCGCTCAGCTGGTGAAGGAGGTCGCCACCAAGACCAACGACACCGTGGGTGACGGCACCACCACCGCAACCCTGCTCGCCCAGGCTATCGTCAACGACGGTCTGCGCAACGTCGCCGCTGGCGCCAACCCGCTGGCCATTCGTCGCGGCATCGACAAGGCCGTTAACGCCGCCGTCGCCGAGATGAAGAAGCAGGCCAAGCCGGTCGAGACCAAGGAACAGATTGCTTCCGTCGGTACCATCTCCGCCGGTGACCCCGAGGTCGGCGAGAAGATCGCCGAGGCCATGGAGGTCGTGGGCAAGGACGGCGTCATCACCGTCGAGGATTCCCAGACGTTCGACATCACCATCGACACCGTCGAGGGCATGCAGTTCGACAAGGGCTATGTCTCCGCTTACTTCGTCACGGACAACGACCGCATGGAGGCCGTGATGAAGGATCCGTACATCCTCATCACCGACCAGAAGATCTCCAGCGTTCAGGACATCATGCCCGTTCTCGAGGCTGTCCAGCGCGCTGGCCGTGGCCTGCTCATCATCGCTGAGGACATCGACGGCGAGGCTCTGCCTACCCTGGTCCTCAACAAGATCCGTGGCGCCCTCAACGTCTGCGCCGTTAAGGCCCCGGGCTACGGCGATCGCCGCAAGCGCATCCTCGAGGACATCGCCGTCCTCACCGGTGGCCAGGCTGCCCTGGACGAGCTGGGCGTGAAGGTCGCTGACATCACCGCCGATATGCTCGGTACCGCTAAGTCCGTCACCATCTCCAAGGACAACACCGTCGTCGTCGGTGGCGCTGGTTCCAAGGAGGCCATCGACGCTCGTATCGCTCAGATCAAGGGTGAGATGGAGAACACCACCTCTGACTTCGACCGCGAGAAGCTCCAGGAGCGCCTGGCCAAGCTCTCCGGTGGCGTTGCCGTCATCAAGGTCGGCGCTGCTACCGAGTCTGAGCTCAAGGAGATCAAGCACCGCGTCGAGGACGCCCTGCAGGCTACCCGCGCTGCTGTCGAGGAGGGCATCGTCGCCGGCGGTGGCGTCGCCTTCATGGACGCTGTTCCTGCGCTCGACGCTGTCGAGATCGACGACCCCGAGGAGAAGATCGGCGTCGACATCGTCAAGAAGGCTCTGACCGCTCCGGTCGCTACCATCGCCAAGAACGCTGGCTTTGAGGGCGCTGTCGTGGTCGACAAGGTTGCCGAGCTGCCCGCCGGCCAGGGTCTCAACTCTGCCAACGGCGAGTGGGGCGACATGATCGAGATGGGCGTCCTCGACCCCGTCAAGGTCAGCCGCGTCACCCTTCAGAACGCTGCTTCTGTCGCCAGCCTGATCCTCATCACCGAGGCTACCGTCTCCGATGTGCCCAAGAACACTCAGCTTGAGGACGCTATCGCTGCTGCTACCGCTGGTCAGCAGGGCGGCGGTATGTACTAAGGCCGACAAGGTCTAGAACTCCCACCGGGAATCCGGGGGCGGGACGGGGTTTCTCTCCGGAACGTCCTCGGACATGCAAAGAGGCTCCGCATCGCGCTTCGCGCT
>CAJLLN010000124.1:0-5113 GCA_905207495.1 uncultured Collinsella sp.
TTAACCAATCTGGGACTCTTTGCGCACCTGGTGATTATTTGGGCCGGTCCCATTGGCGTGCAGGTCAAGGGCTTGTTTTATGGCGCGCCCTACTACGATGTGCCGGCGCTCATCGCGTTTTTGACGATCCTGGTCACGACCGTCAACTTTGTGGTCTCGGTCGAGGTCAATTTCTATCCGCGCTATCGCGACTACTACAGCCTGTTCAACGACGGCGGCGTGGTGGGCGACATTGTGGTGGCAAAGGAGGGGATGCTCTCCACGCTCAACAGCGAACTGCGCTTTTGCGCGCTCAAACAGTTGTTTGTGACCGCGGCGGTCATCTCGCTCGAGACCACGGTGCTCTCGGCCCTGCCGCTGGGCTTTAACAACCTGATGCATGGGTATTTTCGCACGCTGTGCGTGGGCTATGGCCTGTATGCCGTGGGCAATACGGTGATGCTCATCTTGCTTTACTTTACCGACTACAAGGGGGCCGTGTTGGCCTCGGGGTTGTTTGCCGGTGTGGCCGGGCTGGCGACTGCCGTGTCGTTGCTTTTGCCGCAGCAGTTTTACGGCTTTGGCTTTTTGTTGGGTGCAGCGGTGTTTTTTATCGTGGCGCTTCTGCGGCTCGATACCTATACCGCCAACTTGCCGTATCGTATCCTGAGCCAGCAGCCCATTGTGGCGACCGACAAAACGGGTCGCTTTACACAGCTGGGCCGCTTGCTCGACCGTGCCGAGCAGCGCTATGAGGAAGGTCGCCATAAGGGTGAGCCACATGGCGCGTTTGAGCGCGCAGTAGTTCACGTGTATCGCAAGCATTGGGGAGGTTCTGATGACCGATAGGATGATGTCTCGCCGTCGCCTGTTTGAGGCGGCTGCCGGTGCGCTGTTGCTTTCGGGCTGCTCGGTGCAGGAAGACTCCTCGACCAAAAAGGTCAAAAAGCAGGACAAGATTAAAAAGACCGAGGCCTCCGACCAGTCCAAGCACCTGCGCGACAAGGACGAGCTCTACGAGGTCTACGATGACTCGGGTATTGTGACCATGTACCTGACGGTCTCGCGCGGCAACAGCTCCGAGAACACCGACCACAGCTGGGCCGAGATCAACACGTACTCGGTGTATGACTATGCCGACATGGGCGTGACGCGCTATCAGGTTATGGGCCTGCTGCAGCCGGGCGACGAAGACGGCCCGGTGGCCGGCGAGGTTGGCTATGGCGAGGAAGCGCCCAATGCTACCGTGCAGGTGCGCGGTCAGACATCGAGCATGAACTCGCAAAAGAATTACAAGGTGGAGCTAAAAAAGGGCAAGGGTACTTGGCGCCAACAGCGCGCGATTGCGCTCAACAAGCACATGGGCGAGGGTATGCGTTTTCGCAACAAGATGGCCTACGACCTTATCCGTGGGATTCCCCAGATGATGGGCCTGCGTACGCAGTTTGTGCATCTGTGGGTGTGCGACCAGACCGAAAAGTCCAACGACACCTTTGAGGACTACGGCCTGTTTACGCAGGTGGAGCAGCTCAATAAGACGGCGCTTAAGGCGCACGGCTTGGATAAGAACGGGCACCTGTACAAGGTGAACAGCTTTGATTTCCATCGCTACGAGGACACCATTAAACTTGCCGACGATCCCGACTACAACCAGGCAAACTTTGAGGGCATGCTCGAGATTAAGGGCGATTCGGACCACACCAAGCTCATCGAGATGCTCGATGCGCTCAACGACGAATCGCAAAAGATCGATAACGTGCTCGACACCTACTTTGATACCGAGAATCTGGTCTATTGGCTGGCGTTTCAGATTCTGACGGGCAACTGCGATACGCAGAACCGTAACTGCTATCTGTACAGCCCGCTCAATTCAAATACCTGGTACTTTTTAGATTGGGATAACGACGGCATGCTGCGTAAGCTGGAGCTTTCTCTTACCGGGTTTTCGGACTACGCGAGCTGGGAGCGCGGTGCAAGCAACTACTGGGGCAACGTACTGTTCAATCGTGCGCTGCGCAGCAAATCGTTCCGCAGCGAGCTCGACGGCGCCGTCAAGGACCTGCGCTCGTATATGACCGAGGCACGCTTGAGCAAGATGATCAAGCATTATCGCGAGGTTACCGAATCGCTAGTCTTTGCTTCGCCCGATATCGACAATCTGCCTGTCACCAAGGACCAATACGAGCAGATCGCCGCGGCGATTCCCTCCGAGATCGAGGAGAACCACAAGAGCTTTCGCGAGAGTTTTAAAAAGCCCATGCCGTTCTACATCGGCGTGCCGCAGATCGATAACGGTAAGCTGCGCATGAACTGGGATGCGTCCTACGACTTTGAGGCGCGCGACATTCGCTACACCGTGGAGCTTGCGCGTGACTATGCCATAAGCGACGTGGTCTTTAAGGCCGAGGATGTGCTGCTTCCCGAGGTGACCTGCGATGCGCCCGATGCCGGCCAGTATTTTGTGCGCGTGCGTGCCACCAACTCCGATGGCTATACGCAAGATGCGTTTGACTACTATGTGACCGACGACGGCAAGCACTACGGCATGAAGTGTTTTTACGTGCAGGACGGCGGTAAGGTCGTGGAGGACACGTATGAGGAGGGCTAGCGCGCTGCTTGAGCGCCTGGCGGCCCCGCCTGTGCGTGCCATGCAGGAGCGTTACCGCCACGAGCTCAAATATCTCATTAACGAGGGCGAGCACGCTGCGCTTGCCTGTCGCATGGCGCCGGTGTTTAAGCTGGACAAGCATGCACGGGCGGGCGGTTACACTATTCGCAGCTTGTATTTTGACGACTACTGCAACTCGGCCTACGAGGAAAAAGACGCCGGCATTCTCATGCGCAAAAAGTATCGCGTGCGCATCTATAACGGCAGCGACAAGGTGATTAAGCTTGAGCGCAAAAAGAAGTACGGTAGCTGGATTTACAAGGAGGATGCGCCACTTACGCGCGGCGAGTTTGAGCAGATTTTGGCTGGCGACTACGACTTTTTGCTGAGGAGCCCCTATCCGCTCTGCCGCGAGTTCTACATCGAGTGTATCTGCAACATGATGCGCCCGCGGACCATCGTGGACTACGAGCGCGAGCCGTGGGTGATGGACGAGGGCACCGTGCGCATTACGTTTGACATGAACGTGCGTGCCGCGGTGGGAAGCTTCGATATCTTTGACGCGACGCTGCCCGCGCTGCCGGTCCTGGAGCCCGGCAAGCTGGTGATGGAGGTCAAGTTTACGGAGTTTTGCCCGCAGCTGGTGCGTGATATGGTGCCGCCGGGAGCGGCCGAGCTTACGGCGGTCTCCAAGTACTGCCTGTGTTACGAAAAGACCGCCTACCTGCGCGGATTTAATTACTGGGAATCGGATTTTGAGAACCGAGGGGATATTTAGACCATGAGCACCAGGGACTTTTTTAAGAACTCCGTCTTGGAGGCGTTTGGCCAGGTCGACCCTGCCAAGATTGGCCTTTCGCTGCTCGTGGCGCTCGCCATGGGCATCCTGATCTATTACGTGTACAAGCGCTTTTTTACCGGCGTGGTGTATTCGCGCAGCTTTGCCGTGACACTCGTAGGCATGTGCGTGCTTACCTGCATGGTCACGCTCGCGATCTCGACGAACGTGGTCATCTCGCTCGGTATGGTCGGTGCTCTGTCCATCGTCCGCTACCGTACGGCGGTCAAGGACCCGCTCGACCTGCTGTATTTGTTTTGGGCCATTACCACGGGCATTACGGCGGGCGCCGGCATGTATGCGCTCGTGGGGCTCACGGCAGTTGTGATCGTGGTGATGATCGCCGGGTTTGCGAGCCATCAGGACAAGGCGCGCGTGTACATGATGGTCATCCACTACACGGGTCAGACCACCGGCGACGATATCGTGCGCGCGTTTGGGCGTACCAAGTTCACCGTCAAGTCCAAGACCATGCGCGGCGACAAGGTCGAGATGGCCGTCGAGGTGTTCTCGGACGGCGTTGACATGCCCTATGCGGACGCCATCCGTGCGCTTGACGGCGTTGAAGACCTGACGTTGATCCAATACAACGGCGAATATCACGGCTAACTATGTTCCGGCGTTTTAACAAACGCCGGACCGCTCGACGCTGCGCGGGCATCTGCCGGGCTCTTATGTTCCGGCGTTCTGACGAACGCCGGACCGCTCGACGCTGCGCACGCATCTGCCGGGCGATCTGCCGCTCAAACCGTCGCTCGCGTACATGAAGTACGCGTCGCTCCTCTTTCGCGGCACCTCGCCACGGCGGCTGCGCGCTCGCTGACGTTTGCTTGACCTGGGCTGTTGAAATGATCCATGTGGCTCGCCCCATTTGCTCAATTTGCCGGTATGGGTTGGGTATCATTGTGTAAGCGATTTCAATGACGGGGGTGCTCGTGGTAAAGATGAAAGATGTGGCCGAGCTGGCCGGCGTTTCGAGCGCCGCCGTCTCGCGCTACCTCAACGGTGGGTATATCTCGGCGGATAAGGCCGAGCGCATTAAGCAGGCAATCGAGCTGACCGGATACGTGCGATCCAGCCAGGCTCGCGCGCTGCGCACCGGTTCCACCAAGCTCATCGGCGTCATCGTACCTAAGATCAACTCGGAATCCGTGAGCCGCATTACCGCCGGCATTGGTCAGGTGCTCGGTCGCCGTGGCTACCAGATGCTGCTTGCCAACACCGACAACGCGGCCGATCGTGAGCTCGAATACCTCGATTTATTCCAAAACCACCCGGTTGACGGCATTGTTCTGGTGGCAACTATGATCACCGACGAGCACCGTCGCGCGATTGAGTCGTGCCGTGTGCCCATTGTGTTGATCGGCCAACATGTCGAGGGCGCGGCGTGCGTCTATCACGACGATTACGAGGCTGCCTTTGAGCTCGGCCGTGCGCTTGCGGGTCGGGTGGATGGCAAGATCGCCTACATCGGAGTTACCGAAGAGGACCGCGCGGCCGGTTATGACCGCCGTCGCGGTTTTGAGGCCGGCTTGCGCGCCGCGGGTAACCCGCTCGATGCCGCCTTGATTCGCCTGGGCTCGTTTACGCTCGACTCGGGCTATCGCGCTGCGCGCGAGCTGCTTGCCGATGCCCCCGATGTTTCGTTTATCGCGTGCGCGACCGACACTATGGCTGCCGGCGCCCTG
>CAJLLN010000125.1:0-5100 GCA_905207495.1 uncultured Collinsella sp.
GCCCGCCGTTGACGCCGGCGCCGGGCCCCATGTCGATCACGTAGTCGGCGGCACGGATTGTATCCTCGTCGTGTTCGACGACGATAACGGTATTGCCGATATCGCGCAGGCGCTCGAGCGTCTTGATCAGGCGCTCGTTATCACGCTGATGAAGACCGATCGAGGGCTCGTCCAGAATATAGAGCACGCCCATGAGACCCGCGCCGATCTGCGTTGCCAGTCGAATACGCTGTGCCTCGCCACCGGAAAGCGTCGCCGAGGCACGGTCGAGGGTCAGATAGTCAAGTCCGACATCGACCAGAAAGCGCAGGCGCTCCAGGATTTCCTTAACGATGCGCCCGCCGATAAATTGTTGGCGCTCGGTAAGCTCCAAACCCTCAAAAAACTCGAGCGACTCGCGGCACGATAGGCAGCAGACCTCGTAAATGGACTTACCGCCTACGGTAACGGCGAGCATCTCGGGGCGCAAACGAGCGCCGTGGCAACTCGAGCACGGCTCCTCGCGGATGTACTTCTCCAAGCGCGCCTTGGTGTTCTCATTCGTCGTCTCGGTATAGCGCTCGTACAGGATATTGCGCACGCCCGAGAACTTGGTGTCCCACTGGCTGCGGCGTCCATCGAGCTTTTGATAGTCGACCGAAATCTTCTGGTCGCCCATGCCGTCTAAAAACGCGCGACGCACCCGCGGAGGCAGATCCTCCCACGGCGTATCGACGCTCACCTTGAAGTGTTTACAGACCGCAGCGAAAATCTGCGGATAGTAGTTAGAGTTGCCAAACAGGCTGCCAAAGACCCCGTCGGCGATCGACTTCGAGGGGTCTTCGATTAGGGCCTCGGCATCGACCGTCTTCTTAAAGCCCAGGCCATCGCACTCGGGGCACGCGCCATAGGGCGCGTTGAACGAGAAATCACGCGGCTGCAGGTCATCGATGGAGTGTCCATGCTCCGGGCACGCTAACGCCAGCGAATACTCCAGCAACTCGCCTTCGGTCCCCTCGGGAGCGTCGCGGTCGGGCAGCAAGTATACGTTCACATTGCCGTGCGCCAGCGCGGTCGCCTGCTCAACAGACTCGGCGATACGGCCCAGAGAATTCTCACGAATCACGATGCGATCGACCACGACCTCGATATCGTGCTTGAATTTCTTATCCAGATCGATCGGATCGTCGAGCGAGCGCACTTCACCGTCGACACGCACGCGGCTAAAGCCCTCGGCGCGAAGGTCCTCAAACAGTTTGGTGTACTCGCCTTTTCGCCCGCGCACCACCGGTGCCAGCACAAACGCGCGGCGGCCCTCCCCCGCCGCCAAGACCTTGTCGGCAACCTGGTCGGTCGTCTGGCGCTCAATGACGCGGCCGCATTCGGGACAGTGCGGGGTGCCCACACGGGCGAACAGCAGGCGCAGATAGTCATAAATCTCGGTTACGGTGCCAACCGTCGAGCGAGGGTTTTTAGACGTCGTCTTTTGGTCGATCGACACCGCCGGCGAAAGGCCGTCGATTGAATCCAAGTCGGGTTTGTCCATCTGGCCCAAGAACTGGCGCGCATAGCTCGAAAGACTCTCGACGTATCGACGCTGGCCCTCGGCATAGATAGTGTCAAATGCCAGCGAACTCTTGCCCGAGCCAGAAAGACCGGTAATGACCACGAGTTGGTCACGCGGAATGGAAACATCGATATCACGGAGGTTGTGCTCACGAGCGCCGCGAATAACGATAGAAGAATCAGACATGGAAGCTCCTTGCCTCCTATTGCATCGAATCATACTGTCGATGAGTTTAGCGCACTCGACGCGCACAGATGTTCGTAATACAAGATTCGCAGACCTTTATCTTTGCGTATCGGGCGCTTTGTTTCTCGAAATGCCGTGGAAAGGTTACAGTAATCTAATACTGAACTTAATTTGCCGTAACAGAGGAACGTCCATGACCGAAGATATCCCCCTTGAAATCACTTCGAGCGACATGGCCAATCTGCCCATATTCATCGCCGTCCTTATCGTGGCCATCGTCGTGGTGCGCGTATATTTTTCAATCAAACACAATGAAAAGCCGCCCATTGCCCGCGTCTTTTGGTGCGCGACGCTCCTCGTCCCGCTCGGCATGGTAGCTGCATGGATTACGAATCAATTGCTCGTAAATGAGGACAATTCCCTATGGGTCCTTTCTTATTCGGCGCTCGGTGCTACCGCCGTCATACTTCTTGTCGAGCCCTTGGTTTCGGGACTTATCGACCAAACCGATCTTGCGACGGGAACGGTTGCCTGTATTTGCCGTGACATCCTTGTCATCGCCGCTGTTTCAGCGCTCTCGTTCGTTTCACTCGAAATTGCCTGTAACGAAACGTTCTATCGCATTCCCGCCAACTCATTCGGGTTTTCCGTCGGGCTGCTCGCGACGGTTCTGCTCTCCCTTTATTTGCTGGGACAGCGTCATGGAGGCGTCATGGCCCTCGTGCCCGTCGCCTGTTGCATCCTTGGCATTGCCGAGCACTTCGTCATAACGTTTAAAGGCGAGGCCATCCTGCCAAGCGATATCTTGGCCCTTGGCACCGCAATGGAAGTGAGCGAGGGATACGAGTTTACCTTTACCGCCGGAATCGTAACCTCTCTAGCCCTGCTGGAGATTTCCCTAGGGCTTCTTTCGCTTATCCGACCGAGAAAGCTCCGTACGCCCACCCATGTCTTCCCCGCAATCGCCGCTAACCTCTGCGCTTTTCTGCTAGTGACCGTTGTGGGGCTCTCGGGCTTTTCCAGCATCGACTTGGAGCAGGCGCTGAATTTTGGATTTGACCGTTGGCAGCCCATCACCACGTATGCGTCTCAGGGTTTTATCACTTCGTTCACCGAAATGGTCAACGAGTTGCCCATTGAGAAGCCCGAAGACTATACGCCCGATGAGGCGCAGAGCATCGAGCAGGAGCTCGCCGCCACCTACGACAGCACGTATGGCTCGAGCGAGCAGCGCGCGGCGGCCGTTGCCCAGTTCAATGAAATCAAGCCGACGATTGTTGCCGTCATGAATGAGAGTTTTAGCGACCTTTCGTGCTTTGAGCAGCTCCAGGCGGCCGGGTACACCGGCCCCGCATTCTACAACTCGCTTCCCGACACACTTGTTCGCGGCACCATGCTCGCTTCGGTCGCCGGTGGCGGAACGGCGAACTCCGAATTCGAATTTTTGACCGGAGCGACAACGGCCTTTGTCGGATTAGGCAAAATCCCCTATCAGCTATATCAGATGAATGGCGTCAACAGCCTGGCAAAGGACCTTAAGGAGCTTGGGTATACCGCTACCGCTATGCACCCGCAAAACCCCGTCAACTACCATCGAGATAAAATCTATCAGCAGCTGGGCTTTGGAGACTTTCTTTCAATCGGCGATTTCGAAGGTGCGCCCTGTTACCATGCCGGCGTATGCGACTACGCCACCTACGACAAGATACTCGACCTGCTTAGAACCGACGAAGCGCCGCAGTTCATCTTTGACGTCACGATGCAAAATCACGGCGGCTACGACTATGGCACCGTTCCCGCCGAGGAGCTGACAAACTATTGGGTCGAGGGAGCCAGCGAGGGTGCCAATAGCGCGCTCAACACCTATCTTACCTGCATCAACGCATCCGACCGGGACCTCGAGTACTTTATCAACGAGCTCCGCAATATCGGCAGACCGGTTGTCCTTGTCTTTTTTGGCGACCATCAGCCGAGCGCCGCAACGACTCTCAACGACGAGCTGTACCCTCAGGAAGATACGGCAAGCCACGCTTTCCGTATCTATCAGTCGACATATTTTGTCTGGGCTAACTATGAAATCGCCGGCAATACCGAGCTCAACGTCTACGACACCGTCGGGGCAAACGAGATTGCAGCCATTACCCTTAATAAGATCGGCGCCCCGCTCACCGACTATCAAAAGGCTCTGCTTGCAACAAGGTCAGATGTGCCCACCATCAATGTCGCCGGCTACCTTGGTGCCGACGGGCTGCGCTACGACTTGGAATCTGAAGACAGCCCATACGCCTCGACGATCGACAAGCTGCAGCGCATGCAATACCTCGAGTTCGCCAGCAAAGTTCAGTAAGCCCGCCCATTCGCTTGGACCCATCGTATTGCAAGCACGCTCGGCCCAAATGCATCGCAAATGACTCCCGCTCGCAAACGAGGGTACAATGACGCTCGTGTCACATCACGGGGCCCCGGCCCCAACATATACAAAGGAGTCATACATGGGTTGCGAGCACGCACAGGCCGCCGGCGGACAAACGTCGCCGTCGCAATTTGAGGAGAATACGCTGTCCGAGGTCAAACGCGTCATCGCCGTGCTTTCCGGCAAGGGCGGTGTCGGCAAGTCGTTTGTCACCGGTGCCATCGCCACCGAGCTTGCCCGTCACGGCCACAAGGTCGGCGTCCTCGATGCCGACATCACCGGTCCCTCTATCCCCAAGATGTTCGGTATGAGCGGACGCCACGTCCATGCCCTTGGCAACCTCATGCTGCCTGAAATCTCCGAGCACGGCGTCAAGGTCATGAGCTCCAACCTTCTGCTCCAAAACGAGACCGACCCCGTCCTTTGGCGCGGTCCGGTCATCGCAGGCGCCATCAGGCAGTTCTGGAGCGAGACCTCGTGGGGCCCCATCGACTACCTGCTGGTCGACATGCCTCCGGGAACAGGCGACGTCGCACTCACCGTCTTCCAGTCACTGCCCGTCGACGGCATCGTCATCGTCACGAGCCCGCAGGATCTGGTCTCGATGATCGTCGCCAAGGCGGTCAACATGGCCGAGAAGATGAACGTCCCCATTCTGGGCATTGTCGAGAACATGAGCTATATTGAGTGCCCCGACTGCGGCAAGAAGATCGAGGTCTTTGGCAAGAGCAAGCTCCCCGAGGTCGCAGAGCGCTATAACCTCGACATCTTGGGCACGCTTCCCATTAATCCGGCACTCGCCGAGGCCTGCGATAAGGGCGAGGTCGAGACCGCGCTGCCCGATGGCATGTTGCCCAAGGCAGTCTCTGCCGTCGAGGCTATTACCCCGCACGAGACCGACGAGGCCTAAGTGAACACGAGCGCCTTCTATGACGTCCTGGTAATCGGCGGCGGG
>CAJLLN010000126.1:0-5086 GCA_905207495.1 uncultured Collinsella sp.
AATGGGTCGGCCGGGATTGGTCAATCTCGGCCGACTATATTTGGCTAAATTATTCTGGCGCTAACACTTCATGCCTCAGAACGTATACAACGCCACAACCTGCAGCGACAATTGCGCTTACTGGATTCTGAGAATTGCCACGCAAAAGGACTTAACCATCAACCTCTACCATCTGATGGATTTTGGAAACGGCAAGTTCACGGCTACCGTTGCAAACACGGGCGATGTCGTTCACACGATGTTCGACCTTGTCCCTATAGCCGCAAAATGCCTAAGGGAAACTCCTGACATGCACTTTCGTTAGGCTCTGTTAGACCAAGATTGACATACATATGTCATCACGGCGCCATATCGTTAGCCTCGTAGACCGCGGGGCAGCATGAACGCCGAGGACCTGGTAATCACCTTCAAGAGGGACATCGCGAGCCTCAGCAGGACCGAACGCCGCCGGCTCCGCCTACGAGGCCGAGCGCTCCCCGCGCTGCGGGTCCGCCGCGGTCGTGAAGAAGGGCAAATCAAAGAACGGCGAGCAGCGTTACCTCTGCCAGGATTGCGGCAGGACCTTCGGCATGGGCAGCGGGCACATCCTGGGGACGAGCAGGCTCCCGAAGGAGACCTGGATGGCCAATGCCGAGTGCTTCGTTCTCATGCTGCCCCTGCGCGAATGCGCGGGGCGCTGCCATGTCTGCCTCAAGACCGCCTACACCATGCGCCACAGGCTCATCGAGTGTCTCTCGGCCTACTCGCCCTCGTTCAAGACCGGGCGGGGCTGCGGCTGCGAGCTCGACGAGACCTACTTCCCCGAGTCGTTCAAGGGCAACCACACGAAGGGGTCATTTACGATGCCACGTCACTCCCGACATCGTGGCAAGCAGGTGCACAGGCGCGGACTGTCGCGCGAGCAGATCTGCGTCATGACCGGCGTGAACGACTCGAACGAGACGTTTCTCCAGGTCTCGGGACGAGGCATCCTGTCGAGGAAACGCGCCATGGACGTGCTGAGGGACCGCATCGCGTCCGCTTCCGTCGTAGCGACGGACAAGGCGTCCGCCTATGTCGACGTCCTCGCGGAGCTCGAGGTCGACGCACACACGGCCTACGATTCCAAGGACCCTTCCGAGGGGACCATCAACCGGATCAACACCGTCCATTCGCTCCTCGATACCTTCATGAAGCCGTTTAAGGGCGTGTCGACGAAGCACCTCGGCACCTACCTCGCTTGGTTCAAGTGGTGCCGGACCTTCATGGCGACCGATTCCGGCACCGCCGAGCGCACGGTCGCGCGACAGCTCGCCAACGGCGTGTGCAGGAGCCGCATCCATGATATGTTCAACGTCCTGCCGCCCTAAATGGACTACTGGACCGAAGCCGCCGCATAGAGACAGTAGAATGGTCGCATCGCGATATACGAGGAAAGGTGCAGCCATGCCGTCGAATATACCGGCCACGACGATCCGGATCGACCCGGAGGCCAAAAAGGAGGCCACGGCCATCCTGGACGAGCTCGGCCTGTCCATGTCCACCGCCGTCAACGCGTTCCTCAGGGCGCTCGTCCGAGAGGGCGGGATGCCGTTCGAGATGAGGGTCAAGACGCCGGCGCCCGACGGGGAGACGGCGAGATAGCCGGCAGGCCGGCATGTCAATCCTGGTCTAACAGAGCCTTTGTTATTGCGGCCTCGCTATCGGGTATTGTGGATTGCAAGAATAGTTCTAGAGCATGGACGTCTTTGAGTATGTAGCCCGTCGAACGACCCGCTCCTGTTTTTTCGATTGCGCTGCAACTAACAAGCTGACCGAGGGTTCGTTTAACGGTAACCTCGCTGATATCGGGGCAGTTGGATCGGATGTCGGATTTCTTAATGACGCCGGGTCTCTGTTGAAATAGAACGGCGATGCGCGCTTGCTTCGACATGGGACGAGTGCTTGATTCAATTAGGGTACGCTGCTCGAGCTGTCGGTAGGCGGCCAGGGTTGTTCCGAGCATGAAACGGATAAAGGGTGCTTCGGTGTTTTGATTTTCATTCCATCCAATGGAGCTTGCAGCGAGGGCGTTGTAGTAGAGCGCCTTGTTGTCTTCAATAAGTCGTTCGATGCTGATGTAACGCGCAACGTCGTATCCAGTCTTTTCGAGTAGCAGCGTTGTAAGGAGCCGGCTCATCCTGCCATTGCCATCGTTGAAGGGATGAATGCTAACAAAATCGAAGATAAAGCGGAGCGATATAAGGAGGGGATCGCAAACTTGGCGAGATAAAGCATCGTTGAGGGACTGGCAGGCTTCTTTAATAAGTCCCGGGGTTGCTAGAGCCGAAGGGGGCCTAAAGCGCACAAATCGATTACCTTGATCGTCAATGGAGACGATTTCGTTATCGCCATCTTTCCAATGGCCTCCATACGAGATTGCCGTGTGCGCCATGAGGTCACGATGCAACTGCAGAATGACCGATGGCGTTACGGGAATGGAATCGTGTTGCTCGTGAATAAGCGACAGCACATCTCGGTATCCAGCGATTTCTTCCTCTGCGCGGGAGCTTGGCTTGGCGGAATACGCCATGATCGCTTTGAGTCTTTTTTGGGTGGTAACAATTCCTTCAAGTCCGTTGGAGGATCGGGTGCTTTGGATCTTAGCCTCCTCCATTAGGGACGATAGAAGCTCGGGTTTGACTTGACTCAGAGCAAGCTGACGGCCTTTATGCTCGCGTATCGAGAGGAGGAGGTTGGTGATTGGAGTTGCTTCGAGTTCCGCTGGGACTGTGGTGTAATCGAACTGGCGCATGCGGCTCCTTTCGGTATCACGAACATACTTTCGATATCATAATACAATTAAATGATACCGAAAGTATGTTCGTGATACCGAAAACTAGAAACCATGCTTCATAACTGCTTGGAAAGTTCGGATTTGACTATCTTATTGTCTTGATCTGTAACAGGTAGACGGTCGAAAGTGGGCTACGTGCTACAGATTGAGATCTTTTAGCCCTGGTTGCTCGTTCGTCTAAATCTATAACAGCTAGGGCCGAAAATCCCTGCTAGATGTTACAGATTGAGACAAACGGCCCGCTCAGGTCCGAGCCAAAACAAAAAGGCCGCATGCGACCCGTGGAGGGGCTCGCATGCGGCCGACAGGGGGTATGCGGCGGAAACTAGGCCATGAGCAGGCCGGTCTCCGCGACGTTCTTGTACCAGTACGCGCTCGCCTTGGGGTAGCGCTTCTGGGTCTCAAAGTCGATGTAGAACAGGCCGTAACGCTTGTTATAGCCGTTGGTCCAGGAGAACTGGTCCTGCAGCGACCACACAAAGTAACCGTCGACGTTTACGCCGCCGTCGATCGCCTTGAGGATCCACGCGAGATGCTGGCGCATGTAGTCGATGCGAGGGGCGTCGTCGATAAAGCCGTCCTCGAAGTCGTCCTTATAGCCCATGCCGTTCTCGGTGATGTAGATCTTCTTGTAGTTGGGGTAATCGTTCTTAATGCGGAGCAGTAGGTCGTACAGGCCCTCGGGATAGATGATCCAGTCCCAATCGGTGGTGGGTACGCCTTCGCGCACGCATGACTCGCCCACGCCCTTGAGGAACCAGCGCGAGGAGCCCTTGTCGCCGGTGCCATTGTGGTTGATGTCGTTTTCGCCCTCGGCGGCACGCAGGAACTGGCACTTGTAGGTGTTGACGCCCAGGCAATCGTTGTAGGGGAGCGCGGCGGTCAGCGCGGCGATGTCCTCGTTGCGGACGTCGAGCTCGCCGCCGGCGATATGGGCCAGCTTGGTCGCAGCCTCCATGGTGTCGGCTGCATAGTGGCCGCGGAAAGTGGCGTCGAGCACCCAGCGGTTGTTGATGACGTCGGCCATGCGGGCGGCCTCGCAGTCGGCAGCGCTGTTGGGATCGAGGGGATACTTGGGCTCCAGGTTCTGGACAATGCCGATCTCGCCCTCAAAGCCGCCCTCATGGAAGGCGACGACAGCCTTGGCGTGGGCCACCATCATGTTGTGCATGAGCTGGAAGGCCTTGTCCAGGCGGTACTTCTCGCCGTGCGGCCAGTTGCCGACGATAAAGCTGCCCTCGGCGGTCGCGGGAATCTCGTTAAAGGTAAACCAGTGCTTGACCTCGGTGAACTCGGCAAAGCAGAACTTGGCGTACTCGACAAAGGCGTCGATCGTCGTGCGCGTCAGGAAGCCCTCGCCGCCGTTCTGGTAAAAGGCTTCGGGCGTATCGAAGTGATCGAGCGTGACATAGGGGGTAACGCCGGCTTTATTGCAGGTGGCGAAAAGCTCGTGATAGAAGGCGACACCCTCGGGGTTGATCTCGTCAGTGCCGCTGGGGAAGATGCGGCTCCAAGCGATGGAGACGCGGATACCGTTGATGCCGAAGCGCTGGCACAGGTCGATATCGACCGGGTACTTGTTGTAGAAATCGCTTGCGGGATCGGGGGAGAAGCGACCCTGGGCTGCCAGGAAATCGTCCCAGGGCACTTTGCCCTTGCCGTGCGTACGGGTCTCGCCCTCAACCTGGTAAGCAGCGGTGGCGCCGCCAAACACAAAGCCGTCGGGGAACTGCATGGGGTTGGTCATGAGTCATCCTTTCTGTGGGATACGAATAGGGGGAGGTGCCCAAACTGGGGGTCCGGGCACCAACAGAGGGAGGAACTAGTCGAGGTTCTCGCGGAGCCACTTGATGGCGCCAGCGGGGTCGCGGGTAAGGTCGATATATTCCTTACCGCGGGGAGCGAGCAGCTTAATGCCCAGACGATCGGTGTCGGCCTTCATGTCGTTGTAGTAGCTACGGACCTGCGGGGCAAGCACGATAACGTCGTACTGATCCATGATGGCAGTATGCTGGCCATAGGCGCCTGCGGAGGAAGCGATGTTCTCTCCGGTCTGCGCAGCACCTTCCTTGATGGCGTTGGCGAGCATGGCAGAGGTGCCGGCGCCGGCGCACAGGACGAGGACCTTCAGACCGTCGACATCCTTCTTAGCGGATGCTTCGGAAGTGGGCCCGGACTGCTCGGCAACAGGCTCGCTGTCGGCGGCGGCAACGGTCGGCTTGACGGCAGCGGCGGTCTGCTCGACAACGGGCGCAGGGGCGTTGGCGGCGA
>CAJLLN010000127.1:0-5069 GCA_905207495.1 uncultured Collinsella sp.
AACCACCGCTACAACCTGTCGACGGCCGTCATGCTCAAGGACAACCACATCGATGCCGCCGGTGGCGTGACGCGTGCGATTGAGATGGCGCGCGCCCATGCATCGTTTACCACGACGGTCGAGATCGAGTGCGAGAACCTGGACATGGTGCGCGAGGCCATGGAGGCCGGCGCCGACATCATCATGTTCGACAACATGACCCACGACGATATGGCTGCCGCGATTGAACTTATCGCCGGCCGTGCCAAGACCGAGTGTTCGGGCAACGTGGACGCCAGCAATATCCGCGCGCTCGCCGACCTGGGCGTTGACTTTATTAGCTCGGGCGCGCTGACACACTCCGCCCCGATCCTCGACCTCTCGCTTAAGCACCTGCGTCTGCTGGACGGTAAATAATGAACGCCCGCGAGCGTCGCCGTGCCATCATGGACGTGCTCGAGGTGGCCAAGGAGCCCGTTTCGGGCAGCGCACTTGCCCGCGAGGTTGGCGTGAGCCGTCAGATCGTGGTTCAGGATATTGCCCTGCTGCGTGCCGATGGGCACGATGTCGTGGCAACCAACCGTGGTTATGTGCTGCAGGAGGCCCCCAGCAGCCCCGCCGTGCCCACGCGCTTGGTCAAGGTTCGCCACAGCGTGGAGCAGGCAGGCGATGAGCTCACGAGTATCGTCGACGCCGGCGGCGCCGTGCTCAACGTGATCGTCAATCACCGCGTGTACGGTAAGATCACGGCCGACCTGGACATTCGCAATCGTCGAGATGTTGAGCGCTACCTGCACGATATCGAGAGCGGCAAGAGCTTTCCGCTGCTAACGGTGACCAGCGGCTACCACTTCCATTGCATCGCCGCGGAGGATGAGCAAACCCTCGACGAGATCGAGGCCATGCTCAAGGAGAAAGGCTACCTTGCCGATTTAATGCCCTACGAGGATGATCTCTCGTAGCCGACGCTGCATCTATAAGTTGCGGTGAAATAGTTCCTAAAATCGGCATCTAAGCCATAAAACAGGAACTATTCCACCGCAACTGCCAAGGGTCCCGCTCCAAATTAGCTGCCCACACATGCAAAAGGAGGCCTCCGCGGCGATGCGGAGGCCTCCTTTTTTGTGCACGGTGTACTTTTGAGTGTGCAGGTGGGGAGTTGTTACTCCTCGACGATCTCGGTGATCGCGCCAGCGGGGCAAGCGTCCTGGCAAGCGCCACAGGCGACGCAGGAGTCCTCGTCAGCGACGGTAGCGACGTCCTGGAGCTCCAGAACGCCAGCGGGGCAGGAGTCGACGCAAACGCCACAAGCGATGCACTCGTCGGCATCAATTACGGGATGAGCCATGGTAGTTTCCTCTCTGTTGACCGACGCTACAGGCGATGCGCGCCGGTTTGATTCGGGCAAAAACATACCACGGGAGCGACCGTTTGCAATACCCTCTGACCGGCATCTTCATACCGTTCGCCGAGTATGCCAAGGTTTACTAAAAAACACGCAGGTGGGGCCGTTGAGCTGCGTAAATGTTAGCTAAAGGTGACTTGAAATATAGGGCGATTGAGCGTGCTTGCGGAAACCGCATCCCATTATTTTGTCGAAAAACGGGTTGCAGTTTCCGGTTAGGCCCGCTAGCGGAAAATGCGAGCCGGTATCAGCTCCCAAAACGGGATACGGTTTCCGGTTGAGTCTTCAGACGGAAACTGCGACCCGGAATCCACGCTCAAACCGGGACGAGCTTTCCACAAGGCAGCCCCAGGCACCCCCGGACGCAAACCTCAGCCATCTCTACATAGATCTCGATAGATTTGCCAAGAACTCAAACAGTGCGTCTACCTGCGCATTTAAGAACCTAAACTCTCGGCAATAAGAAATCTTATATGAATTGACTTAGATTTTGTATATTCCGGCCCATAAGGGGATACACTACATCCTGAAAGACAAGCCGAAGCGCCGCGCGGCAGACCGCCGAGGCGGCGCGAACGCACAAGAGAGAGGGAATTTCTAATGAGTAAGATTCTTGGTATCGACCTTGGTACTACTAACTCCGCAATGGCCGTTCTCGAGGGCGGTTCTCCGACCATTATCGTGAACGCCGAGGGCGACCGCACCACTCCGTCCGTCGTGGGCTTCCGTGCCGACGGCGACCGTGTCGTGGGTAAGGCCGCTAAGAACCAGGCTGTCACCAACCCCAAGAACACCGTGTTCTCCATCAAGCGCTTCATGGGCCGCAAGTACTCCGAGTGCACCTCCGAGATTAAGACCGTGCCGTACGAGGTCAAGGAGGGCCAGGGTGGCCGTGCCGTCGTCGACATCGAGGGCAAGGATTACACCGCCGAGCAGGTGAGCGCCATGACGCTCGCGAAGATGAAGGCCGACGCCGAGAAGTATCTGGGCGAGACCGTCACCGACGCCGTCATCACCGTCCCGGCCTACTTCAACGACGCTCAGCGTCAGGCCACCAAGGACGCCGGTAAGATCGCCGGCCTCAACGTCAAGCGTATCGTGAACGAGCCGACCGCTGCTGCTTTGGCCTATGGCCTGGACAAGCAGGGCACCGACCAGCGCATCCTGGTCTTCGACCTGGGCGGCGGCACCTTCGATGTCTCCATCCTCGACCTCGCCGACGGCGTGTTTGAGGTTCTGTCCACCTCGGGCGACAACCACCTGGGCGGCGACGACTGGGATCAGCGCGTCATCGACTGGATGGCCGATAAGTTCCAGCAGGAGAACGGTGTCGACCTGCGCCAGGACCCCATGGCTCTGCAGCGTCTGAAGGAGGCCGCCGAGAACGCCAAGAAGGAGCTCTCCGCCGCCCAGCAGACCACCATCAACCTGCCGTTCATCACCATGAACCAGTCCGGTCCGCTGCACCTCAACTACACGCTGACCCGCGCCGAGTTCGAGAAGATCACCCGCGACCTGCTCGAGCGCTGCAAGCAGCCTGTCACCAACGCCCTGCGCGACGCCAAGCTTAAGCTCTCCGATCTGACCGAGGTCATCCTCGTCGGCGGCTCCACCCGTATGCCCGCTGTCCAGGAGCTCGTCAAGACCATGACCGGCAAGCAGCCCAACATGTCCGTGAACCCCGACGAGGTCGTTGCCGACGGCGCTGCCGTCCAGGGCGGCGTGCTCACCGGCGACGTCGAGGGCATCCTGCTGCTCGACGTTACCCCGCTGTCGCTGGGCGTCGAGACCATGGGCGGCATCATGACCAAGATGATCGACCGCAACACCACGATCCCGACCTCCAAGACCGAGGTTTACTCCACCGCTGCCGACAACCAGACCAGCGTCGAGATCAACGTGCTCCAGGGCGAGCGCGAGCTTGCCCGCGACAACAAGTCGCTCGGTAAGTTCCAGCTGACCGGTATCCCGGCTGCCCGCCGCGGCGTGCCGCAGATCGAGGTCACCTTCGACATCGACGCCAACGGCATCGTCAAGGTCTCCGCTAAGGACAAGGGCACCGGCAAGGAGCAGCAGATTACCATTTCCGGCTCCACCGCTCTGTCCGACGACGAAGTCGATCGTATGGTCAAGGACGCCGAGGCTCATGCCGAGGAGGACAAGAAGCAGAAGGAAGAGGTCGAGGTCCGCAACCAGACCGATAGCCTGTGCTACTCCACCGAGCAGACCCTCAACGAGCTGGGCGACAAGGTTTCCGCCGACGTGAAGTCCAAGGCCGAGGCCGCTATCGCCGACGCCAAGAAGGCGCTCGAGGGCTCTGACGTCGAGGCCATCAAGGCCGCCGGCGAGTCCCTGCAGTCCGTGGCCTACGAGCTGGCTCAGGTTGTCTACGCCGACGCTCAGCAGCAGACCGACGGTGCCGCTGGTGCCCAGCCTGCCGACGATGACGTAGTCGACGCCGACTACGAGGTTGTGGACGACGAGGACAAGTAATCATGTCCGCCCGTAAAGCTCGCACGGAGGCGGCTGCCGCCGGCGCCGCCCCCGTTGACTCTGAGGAGAAGGACGTGAAGATTCCCGTAGAGGCCGCAGACGATACCGAGGTCAATGAGGCCCCGGCCGCCGAGGCTGCCGAGAACCAGGTAGAGGATTCCAACAAGGAGGCGACGATGACCGAGGACGAGATGGTGGAAGCCGCTATCCGCGCCGGTGAGGAAGCCGCCGACAACGACTTTAAGCTCAAGTTCGAGCAGGCCCAAAAGGAGCTTGCCGACGTGCGCAATGAGCTCGATGCTGCGGCAGAGGCTCAGAAGGCCGCCGAGGACAAGGCGAAGGACGCTACCGAGCGCACCGCTCGTCTGCAGGCCGACTGGGAGAACTTCCGTCGCCGCACCGCCAACGAGCGCATCGCCGAGCGCGAGCGCGCGACCGAGAAGCTTGTCACCGCGCTGTTGCCGGTGATCGACGATATCGAGCGCGCGATTGACCATGCCCGCAGCCAGGAGCTTTCCGACGACTTTAAGCAGTTCGTCGATGGCGTTGACGCGGTACATGCCAAGCTGCTCGACGTGTTTGCGCACGAGGGCGTTGAGCCCATCGACCCCAAGGGCGAGGCGTTCGATCCGCTCGAGCACCAGGCTGTGGGTCGCGTCGAGGACGCATCGCAGTATGACGAGACCGTCAACGATGTGTACCAGAAGGGCTACCGCATGGCGGATCGCATCCTGCGTTCCGCGATGGTGACGGTGACCTACGGTGGCGAGAAGCGCCCCGCACCGGAGCCCGAAGCGGCGCCCGAGGATGCTACGGCCGATACGGCCGAGAGCACCGAGGAGTAATTGAGAAGGGCCCCGGGGCAACACCCGGGGCCCTTTCTGGCCTAGTGCCATATGAAAGCATGAGCCGTCGTCTGCATGGGCGGCGGACGTAACAGGAGAGGAGCTACGATGGCTGCAGGCAAAACCTTCTATGACATCCTGGGCGTATCCAAGAGCGCCTCCGACAAAGAGATCAAGAGCGCGTTTCGTAAGCTCGCGCAAAAATATCACCCCGATGCTGGCGGCGACGAGGCCAAGTTCAAGGAGATCAGCGAGGCCTACGAGACGCTTTCGGACGAGAAGAAGCGCAAAGAGTACGACCAGATGCTCATGTTTGGCGGCATGCCGGGCGCGGGCGGCGCGTATGG
>CAJLLN010000128.1:0-5001 GCA_905207495.1 uncultured Collinsella sp.
ACCTCGCCCATGGGAATCCGATATCCGATACCGATACGTCGGGGTGGTTTGGAGGGGTGCAGCCCCTCCATCTCGGCGCAGCCGAGCGGGCAAGGAAGAGGTGCCGCCACCGATGACGCGCAGCAATCTCGACCGCTGGGAGGATTGCGGAGAAGCCCCGCAGGGCACGTCCTTAGCGCAGCTAAGGTCTAACGTGCTAGACTTTAGTCGATTAAGTCTGTTCGGTTCGGAGGTTTCCATGGCTCACATCGCGAAATACAAGGCTCCATCGGTCGGGCACATGCTCGCCCACTACCGCCGCGACCGCAGCAGCCTGGAGCGCGACAACATCGACCCCGAGCGCATCAAGAACGATTTGGTGGTCGGTCACTACACCAACAAGGACGGCAAGCTCGTTGTGGGGCGCGTGAAGCCGCGCGAGGGCGAGCCGAACTGGGGCACGGTGGAGAGCCGCATCGAGCGCGTGAACGAAGCCCAGAAGGCGGCTGGGAAGCGCGCCACGCGCAAGGATGCGGTCGTTATGGCTGACGTTGTCGTGACGCTTCCCGACAATGTGCGCAGGGGCGATGAGGACAGGTTCTTTCGTCTTGCGTATTGGTACCTGTCGAACAAGTTTGGCATCGACAACATGATGGGCGGGTACGTCCACAAGGACGAAGTGCTCAAGGACGGTACGCCCGCTCGCGACCACATGCACGTGCCGTTCACGCCCATTCTCGATGGTCGTTTCAATTACAAGAAAATGTGCCCGCGTTCGTTCTACCAGTCGATGCACAAGGAGCTTGGGGACTACCTCGAAAGGCGCATGGGCTATCGCCCTGCAATCGAGCTTGACGAGGAGACGCGTGCGCAGCGTGTGTACACGGACAAGTCTGTGGATATCGACAAGGTGCGCGGTGCGGTCGATAGGACGGTCGTGCAACCTGCCGAGGACGAGGCGGCACGAATTGTCTCGGCGGCTAAGGAAGAAGCCGCCGCTTTGCTAAACGAAGCCGAAGCGCGCAAGGCCGAGCTTGTGACTGAGATTGCCGACAAGGAGGGTGACCTTGCCGAGTTAGACAGCCAGCTCGAGGATGTGAAGCTCGATATCGAAGATGAGCAAGACCGATTGGAGTGTCTTCGGCAACGAGCGGACGGAGTTGCGCGAGACATTGAGGAGCTTCGACCCATCGCTTCCGAGGTTCGGGGCTGGGAAGCTGCGGGAAAAGCTGAGCGCGGCGCAATCCTCGATAACATCGTTGTTAAGTGCGATGGACTCGCGAGCCAAATCAGAGCAGGAATTGCGGGAATACGAATCAAAGTGGACGAGCTTAGAAGCCGAATATCACGCCCGCTCGAATATCTGATGCGCAGGGAACAGCCAAGGCAGCAAAGCTTTGATGACATGCTGCGCGATGCGCAGCGGGCGGCGGATGCATGGAACCGAGACCACGCTGCGCCGCAGAGGACGTATCGCGGACTGGCTAGATGATGTGTTATAGTAGTACCTGTAATACACGACAAGGAGGTGCGACATGGCTACCGCGGTCACATCAATGAGGATTCCAACCGAGTTGAACGAGCGCTACAGCCGTCTTGCGAAGGAGACTGGCAGGTCGAGGAGCTTCTACGTTAACGAAGCCCTGCAAGAAGCTATCGACCGTTTCGAGTACGAGTACGGGATTCTCAAGGATATCGAGGACTATCGTGCTGGCAGGCTTGAGACCTACAGCATTGACGAGGTAAGGGCGCACTGTGGCCTGGCGAATTGATTTCACGAGGAACGCCGACAAGGCGATGCGCAAGCTCGATAAGGGCGTTGCCGCGCGGGTGTTTGACGAGCTTGACGAGATAGCGAAGCTCGAAGACCCAAGAAGCAGGGGCAAGGCATTGACGGGAAACTTGGCAGGCGTGTGGCGATATAGGGTCGGTGACTACCGAATCCTGTGCGACATCAATGACGGCAGGCTCGTCATTCTCGTGGTCGATGTTGCGCATAGACGCGAGGTTTACAAGCGCAGATAAAAAAGAAAAGCCCCAGCAAGCTTGGCGGCAGCAGGGGCATTCAAGACAAGGAGATTATAGCATGGCTAGGTCTGAAGCCCAGAAACGTGCGGATAAGAAGTACGAAAAGAAACGTGCACCACGCAAGGATTACTGGCTCTTTGAGTTCTATCCAGATAGTGCGCCGGAGAACTGGCGCGAGATTATCAACGGTTGGCTTGTCGACTGCCTTGTCTCACCGCTCCACGATTCCGATGTGAACGAGGACGGTACACCAAAGAAGCCGCATTGGCATGGAATCCTGTTTTTCGACAGCGTTAAATCGTTCGAGCAGGTTCAGGAACTCGTTGCACCGCTTAATGGACCAATCCCTATCATCCCAAAGGGAACGAAACGCAACTGCGCCCGCTACCTCTGCCATCTGAACAACCCAGAGAAGCATCAATACAGCGAAGCTGATGTGCTCGAATTCCAGAACGCCGATTACGCGGATCTCAAGACCCGCGATAACGACAAGTACGGGTATATCGGCGAGATGATGGACTTCGTGGACGAGCAAGGCCAGTACTCGTATGCGTACCTGTTGCGCTTTGCGCGCGCGAACCGCCCCGAGTGGTTTCGCTGCCTTTGCGACAACGGTACATACGTCATGAAGGAGTACTGCAAGACGGCCGCGTTTGATGCGCGGCAAGCGGCACAGTAGTTGGGTCAATGCAGCATTCAGCGACTACGGGGGCTTTAGCCCTCGTTCGCGGAATGCGGAATTGACGCAACGGTCAAGCCACAAGACCAGACTTGATTAAGGGTCGATGGACGCTCTGCTCCATCGACCCTTTCCTTGCCCTCGTCGCACAGGAAAGGCGGATTTTCGGGCAAGGAAAGGCATATACGTTGTCTTGAGACTAAGAAACAACGACTGAAACCGCAGGTCAAACGGGTCGTTTTGTTTCGATTTTTCAGTAATTGTTTTTAGCTCGTCTACCTGCGGTTTCGTCTTGTTTCCGCAGGTAGATTGAGCGGTCAAAAAACGGCAATTAATCAGGTATACCCATCTGGTATACTTATTAGGAAAGAAAGGAGAACGGCAGTGGTCAGAGTACACGGGAACGCCCTCAAGCACGGGCTTACCAGCGAGGAAGTTGCGTATGCGTGGGAGAACCCGATTCGGTGCCGCCAGAGAAACGGCACGGATGACCCGCCGCTCTGGATTTCGGTCGGCTCGCTTCCTGACGGTAGGTTTGCCGAGCTGATTGGATTCATGGATATCGACGGCGTTTGGTGCGTGTTCCACGCGATGGTGCCGCCGACGAAGAAGTTCAAGCGCGAGCTGGGATGGAGGTAGACATGAAAGGAATCGTTGCCGAGAACGGCAAGGTCGTGACCGACGAGATGATTGCCGGTTGGGAAAGCGCCCTTGAGCGCGACGAGTGGCCAAGCGGATGGGTGAATGTGGGCGAAATCGTCGAGGGGAAACTCCCGAAAGCAGCGCCCGAGACGGTAACGCTGTCCCTCAAGGTTCCCGCCGCCATGAAACGGGCGCTTGAGAAGGAAGCGAAGGCCGAGGGCAAGTCGACGGGCGCATATGCCCGCGGAATCCTCGCCGATGGTCTCATGGCCATAGCGTAAAGAAGCAGGGGAGCTAACAGAAAGGGGAGCCTTCAAGGCTCCCCTTTCCTGCCGGCGACCCTGTTATAATTTGGGTCAGAGCTTTGAGTGCGCCAACACTCGCAGCTCGCATATCAACCGAGATGGTAGCTCTCGGCGATACACCAGCATTATAACAAGCTGGCATATCCCCAAACAGCTACCTCCCAAACAGGGAGGTTTTTTTATGGCAACCGAAAGTAAACAAATTGATGGGGTCGTGGATGACCCCGAGAACGGCGGCTTGAAATCCGGCCCTTGTCTAATAGCCGGATTTCATGCACTTTCGTGCACTTCCCCTAGCTACTACAACCCTTATAGGGGTGTAAATAAAAATACGCTGTCGGTCGATATGGTTCGACTTTCTCTTACCTTCAAGGGTGACCGTGGCGAGTGGTTGAGCCGCAAGGGAGCGCAGCTCACAGACTGCGACGAGATGAGCGCTTGGACGTCGAAAATCAGGCCGGGCGGGTGGTATGAGCTGTGGAGTTTCGCTTTGGGCGGCAGCTCGGTCGCGCTCGGCATCGGGTTTATGGAACCGTCCTGCAAAGTCAACATGCACAAGGGCTTTATCGAGTTCAACCCGAACAAGGTTGCTGGCGATAAAAGGTTCCACGGACTTCTTAAGACGCTTGGGACGTGTGTGTCCAAGGCTCGGCTCAAGCGCTTTGACCTCGCCTACGACATTCCGGTGAGCCGCTACGACTGCCGCTTGAGCAAGGACAGGCGCATGTACAAGTCCGTCATATCGAATGGCATCACGGAGTATCTGGGGGTCAAGAACACGCCCGCATACGTCAAGGTCTACGACAAGGCCGCCGAGCTGCATCTTGATACGGACAAGGTGCAGCTGACGCGCATCGAGATGACTTGTGATGGCGAGTGGACTGCGGAGCAGCTTGAGGAGCACTGGCCGCAGGTGCACGCGTGGCACAGTGAATCTGGGACAAAGGATTACATTCGCGTGATTGGAATCATGCTGGCCGAGAAAGCCGAGAGAAACGAGGACGTTGAGACGCTCATCAATATGCTTGGACGCACCAGCCGGCCAAAGGTACGCGAGTACCTGCGCTCGCCGTGCGTGAAGCTGCCGGATGGAGCTGCCGCCCTGCTGCTGGCGGAAGCGAAAAGCTGGTGCGGCGCGGTAGTCGGGTCAATGTAGCAGGCGGTGACTACGGGGCGGCGTGGTCTGCGAAGCAGATCTAAGCCGACTCGTTCACCGATAGCGGAATTGACGCGGCGGACAATTGGAAGACCAGACTGGGATAAGGGTCGATGGACGCTCTGCTCCATCGACCCTTTCTTTGCCTAAGTCTGCGAGCGCGGGAGGGCTGCGGCTCGGATTCCCATGGGCGAGGTACTACGACCTCGCCC
>CAJLLN010000129.1:0-4948 GCA_905207495.1 uncultured Collinsella sp.
CTGCGGCGCTTCGCGCCTGCTGCCTGAGGTGACTTTGGGGTTGGTGCGAATCGGGGTCTAATACTTTCCCGTGAAATGAACGACCTTATTTGGACCCCCGAAGCATTGGCATATTTTGACCGCTATTTCCTGAGGTTTTGCAGTGCGAATCCTGCGGTTTTGCGGTCTAAAGGCGTGGATGCTCCGGGGCTTCGTTTTTACTCGTTCACTTCTCGGGAAAGTATTAGAGCTCAGCTGATAGAGGTACCGCTCTGGCGTCGAAGCCCTGCGTCTTTTTCGCTTGATTGGGGAAAGCGGCCTCGCTTAAGCAATTGCGAGCCCGCCCAGACGTATCTGCGGGGTTGTCTGCACAATTCGCGGTATTATGTTTGCGAAGTTTTGAAAGGAGCCGCTGGTGGTCACGACGACGTTTGCTTCGCCTTTGGGCGAAATATTGCTTGCCGCTGATGGCCGCGGTCTGACGGGGCTTTGGTTTGAGGGGCAGGAGCACTTTGGCTCCACGCTTCTCAAAGAAGATCCCGAACATGTTGAAGGCGCTGATGCAGTTTCCGGTGCTGGCGGCATGTCGTCGGTGAGTCCGGCAAATGGTGCGGCGTCTTCGGTGCTTGAGCGTTCCTGGGCTTGGTTGAATGCTTATTTTGCGGGGCAGGAGCCTCGGTTTACACCGCCGTTGCATATGATTGGTACGGCGTTTCAGCGCGAGGTTTGGTTTGAGCTGCTTTCTATCCCGCGTGGCGAGGTCGCTACGTATGGTGAGATCGCCCAGCGTGTCGCCGCCCGCCATCGTGTGCCGGGAAACGAGGCTCCCGTTGTGTCCCCGCGTGCCGTGGGGGCTGCGGTTGCACGCAATCCCATTTCGATTATCGTGCCGTGCCATCGCGTGGTTGCCGCCGACGGCTCGCTTAACGGATATGCCGGCGGGCTTGATCGCAAGGAGTGGCTGCTTCGGCTTGAGGGCGCGTACGAGGAATAACGTTCGAGCACTTTGCATGGCCAAGACGCCCTGAAAGAACGAGTCGCCGTCCTTTCGCGGCCGGCATGCGTCCAAGCGCTCGGCATATGTCCCTTAAGTTTGGCTAAGCCATATCCTGTGTATTTGAAAACGCGCAGGTCGAGCAGCTAAGGCTGCACTAAGGCGGCTGACGGTGCGCTATTATCGGCAGTATCGAAATCTGTATAGCCGTGCGCCAAAGGAACAACTATGAAGCTGATGCTTGCCGAGGACGAACCCGGCCTCTCCCGCGCTCTTACCGCGATTCTTCAACATAGTGACTACGAGGTCGACACCGCGCTCGACGGCCTGACGGCACTCGAATATCTACTCGCCAACGACTATGACGCCGCAATCCTGGACATCATGATGCCCGGCATGGATGGCATTGAGGTGCTCAAGCGCACGCGCGCCGCCGGTAAGCGACTGCCCATCATCATGCTCACGGCAAAAAGCGAGGTGTCCGATAAGGTCGAGGGCCTGGATGCCGGTGCCAACGATTACCTGACCAAGCCGTTTGCCGCCAAGGAACTGCTCGCACGCATTCGTGCCATGACGCGTGCCGCGACGGCGATTGACGCTACGACGCTCAGCGTGGGCAACGTGCGTCTCGACACGGCGGCTTGCACACTCGTTGGGCCTTTGGGCGAGGAGCATCTGGCTAATCGTGCGTTTCAGCTTATGGAGCTCTTTATGCGCAACGCCGGCACGCGTATGCCTACCGAGCGTCTGATGCTCGAGGTTTGGGGTGAGGACGCGCCCGAAGGCGCCAACGTGGTGTGGGTCTATATCTCCTACCTGCGCAAAAAGCTGACGGCGCTTGGTGCCAACGTGGCCATCCACGCGTCGCGCAATCAGGGATATTCGCTTGAGGTAGTCGAGGAGGGCGAGCAGGCGTGAGCGTGCGCACGTGGTGCAAGCGCATGACGGAGCGGTTTCACGCCGCCTCGAGTAGTACGGGGCGGGTTAATTCTGTTGACGCATTGGGCCGCCGCCTGCGTCGCAAGTTCATCCTCGTTGCCATGGGCGCCGTGACCGTGGTGCTCACGCTCATCATCGCCGGCATCAACATCGTCAATTATTCGCATGTCTGCAAGATGGCCGACGCTCGCCTGGACTATATCCTGGCGGGCAAGGACGGTATCGATTGGGGGGACGAGCCTAAAGACGATCCCGCTAATGGCAAGGATGCCGGCGATAGCCAGGCGGGCGTTCGCATCAGGCACTTCGAAGGCATGACGGCGGAGTCTCCCTTTGACACGCGCTACTTTACGGTATCGATTGCCGGTGGGCAGGTGACCGATGTCAACACGGCCCGCATTGCCGCGGTGGGCGCCAAGCGTGCTGCACGCATCGCGGCAGGACTATATTCCAAGGGTTGGACCTCGGGCTTTTCTGGTAACTACCGCTATACGGTTACGGTTCAGGGCGACGAGACAACCTATGCGTTCGTCGATTGCTCGCGGGAGCTTGCAAGCTTTCATTCGTTTTTGAGCGCGAGCGTGGCGATCAGTTGCATTGGCTGGCTGGCAGTGCTGGCTATTGTGGCGGGTGCCTCGGGCGCGGTGATTCGACCGATGGTCGAGAGCTACAGCAAGCAAAAGCGCTTTATTACCGATGCGAGCCACGAGATCAAGACGCCGCTGGCCGTGATCGACGCCGCTAACGAGGTGCAGGAAATCGAGAGCGGCGAGAGCGAGTGGACGCAGAGCATTCACGAGCAGGTCGCGCGGTTGACGGCGCTGACGGAGCGTCTGGTGTTCCTAGCGCGTATGGACGAGGGTTCGGCCGGCTTTACCATGACATCGATCGATCTTTCGGAGGCCGTGGACAAGGCGGCGGCGCCGTTTGAATCGGTGGCGGTTTCGCGCGGAAAGCGGCTGTCGACGTCGATCGCGAGCGGTGTGCGGGTCCATGCCGATGCCGCGGCGGTGGCGCAGGTTGTTGAGCTGCTGCTGGACAACGCCACGCGCTATGCGAGCGAGGATAGCGTGATCGAGCTAAGCCTGCGTGCCGTTTCATGCGGTGCAGGCAAAGGTTCGGCCGAACTTGTCGTATCGAATGCCGTGGACGAGCTACCCGAAGGCGACTTGGACCGGCTGTTCGACCGCTTTTACCGCGCAGATGTGTCGCGCAGCTCCAAGACAGGTGGCTCGGGCGTGGGCCTATCCGTGGTGCGAGCTATCGCCGAGGCCCATGGCGGGGGCGCTTCTGTCTGCGGCCACGGCAACCAGATCACCTTCACTGTCCGCCTCTAAAACCTGCCAAAATGAACCTGTCCCTTTTTGGTCGGCGTGAAATGGGTAATACTAAAGAGTTATCCGACCAGATGGGAATTAATCGATGGCTTATATCGAATTCAAAGACGTCATCAAGGCGTACGGAGAGGGCGATGCCCGCATTCACGCGCTCGACGGCGCGAGCTTTACCGTTGAGCGCGGTGAGCTCGCCATTATCCTGGGCGCCTCGGGTGCCGGCAAGACCACGGCGCTCAACATCCTGGGCGGCATGGACACGGCAACTTCCGGCACCGTGACGGTGGACGGGCGCGACGTGAGCTCCGCTAACGAGGCGCAGCTCGTGGAATACCGCCGCGCCGACGTCGGCTTTGTCTTCCAGTTCTACAATCTGGTCCCCAACCTGACGGCCCTCGAAAACGTTGAGCTCGCAGCTCAGATTTGCCCCGATTCGCTCGATGCCGAACAAACGCTTCGCCAGGTTGGCCTGGGCGAGCGCCTGGGCAACTTTCCGGCACAGCTTTCGGGCGGCGAGCAGCAGCGCGTGTCCATCGCCCGCGCACTGGCAAAGAACCCCAAGCTGCTTCTGTGCGACGAGCCCACGGGCGCGCTCGACTATAAAACCGGCAAGCAGATCTTGCAGCTGCTGCAGGATACCTGCCGCAAGCAGGGCATTACGGTCATCATCATCACGCACAACTCCGCGCTCGCGCCCATGGCCGATCGCCTGATTCGCTTTAAGAGCGGCCGCGTGGAGAGCGAGACGGTCCAGCAAAATCCCGTGCCTATCGAGACGATCGAGTGGTAGCGCCCATGGATCAGGACCGCCAAAACAGCCAACGCCGCGACGCGCAGAACACGGAGCGCGAGCAGGATTTTACGACCTACCGCACTGCCCAAAGCTCAAACGATATGGTGCCGACGGTGTTTCGCCGCGGTGTCTACCGCACGATTCGCGGCAGCCTCAAACGCTTCTTGTCTATCGTCGTGATCACCGCGCTCGGCGTGAGCGTGATGTGCGGCCTTAAGGCGGGTTGCGAGGACCTGTGCGATTCGGTTGACGCCTACTTCGACCAGCAAAATGTCTATGACATTAACGTGCAGTCGACCTATGGCCTGACTGACGATGATCTCGACGCCATCCAAGAGGTCGATGGCGTCGAAACGGCCGAGGGCATCTACACCGAGACCGCCTACACCGCCGTGGGCACAACGCGCGAGCGCGTGGTCGTGCAGAGTCTCTCCAAGGAGAATATCGATCAGCCAGTGCTCGTGAACGGCGATTTGCCCGAGAGCGCCGATGAGGTCGCGGTGACTTCGAAGTTCCTGAAGGCTTCGGGCAAAAAGCTCGGCGATACGGTGAGCTTTGCTGCCAACGATGCGAGCTCGTCGAACCAAAGCGCCAAGGATCAGTTTGCCGATGGCGATTACACCATCACGGCCGAGGTTCTCGATCCCACTGATGTGAGCTCCGACTCGACGGTCAACGCCTTCCGTGCCGCCTCGGCGGCGGACTATAAGTTCTATGTGAGCGAGGACGCCGCGACATCTTCTTCCTACTCCGCGGTCCACGTGGTCGTCGAGGGAGCCAAGGATCTCAACTCATATTCGGATGCCTACGCGGCAAAGATCAATGAGGTCAAGGGCAATATAGAGAAGATCCGCGAGGAGCGTGAGAAGGCGCGCGCTCAGGAGCTGACGGTCGACACGCCGACAAGCT
>CAJLLN010000130.1:0-4940 GCA_905207495.1 uncultured Collinsella sp.
CCGACGATACCGTGGGCCGCGTCAAGACTTACGAGTCCATCGTCAAGGGCGAGAACGTTCCGGTTCCGGGTATCCCCGAGTCCTTCAAGGTTCTCGTCAAGGAGATCCGTTCCCTCGCGCTGGACATCGAGCCCATGCACGATGCCGACGAGGACGCCTCCGCCCCTGTGACCGCCGAGGAGACCTCTGCTCTCGACGACCTGGCTGCGCTCGCCGGCGTTGACGCCGACGTCGAGGCCCAGGATGCCGAGACCGCCGAGGCACCCGAGGCTGTCGCCGCCACGACCACTGATAAGGAGTAGTTGACTGTGGCAGATTTCGAAGCTACTGATTTTGACTCGGTAAAGATCTCCCTTGCCTCCGCCGACCAGATCCGTTCCTGGTCGCACGGTGAGGTCAAGAAGCCGGAGACCATCAATTACCGTACCCTCAAGCCCGAGAAGGACGGCCTGTTCTGCGAGAAGATTTTCGGTCCCGCCAAGGACTGGGAGTGCTCCTGCGGCAAGTACAAGGGCATCCGCTTTAAGGGCATCGTTTGCGAGCGCTGCGGCGTCGAGGTCACCTCGGCCAAGGTGCGTCGCGACCGCATGGGCCACATCGAGCTCGCCGCTCCCGTGTCCCACATCTGGTACTTCAAGAGCCCCACGAGCTTCCCGATGAGCCGTATGCTCGACATCAAGTCCAAGGACCTCGAGAAGGTTCTGTACTTTGCCAGCTACATCATCACCGAGGTTGACTACGAGGCTCGCGAGGCCGATGCCGACGACCTGCGCGAGGAGCTCGCCGCCGATCTGGAAGAGATCGATGCCGAGTGCGCCCGCCAGATCGAGTCCCTCAAGGAGCAGGGCGACCCCGAGAACTTTGACGAGTTCTCCGACGAGGAGCCGCTGACCCCCGAGGAGATCGCCTCCGGCATCGTCGACATCGAGGAAGAGTGCAAGGACGAGAAGCAGCTCCGCACGGACGCTTTCAACGCCTTCATGAAGCTCACCGAGCGCGACCTCATCTCCGATGAGCCGCTGTTCCGTGAGATGACCCGTTACTACTCCATGTACTTCAAGGGTGGTATGGGTGCCGAGGCCGTTCGCGACCTGCTCGCTGCCATCGACCTCCCCTCCGAGGCCGAGAAGCTCAAGGCCATCATCGCCGACGAGGACTCCCAGAAGCAGAAGCGCGAGAAGGCCGTTAAGCGTCTCGAGGTCGTTGACGCCTTCCTGAAGGGCGGCAACAGCCCCGCAAACATGATCCTGGACGTCATCCCGGTCATTCCGCCCGATCTGCGCCCGATGGTCCAGCTCGATGGCGGCCGCTTCGCCGCGTCCGACCTCAACGACCTGTATCGTCGCGTGATCAACCGTAACAACCGACTCAAGCGCCTGCTCGACCTGGACGCCCCTGCGATTATCGTGAACAACGAGAAGCGCATGCTCCAGGAGTCCGTGGACGCCCTGTTCGACAACGGCCGTCGTGGTCGCCCGGTCTCTGGCCGTGGCGGTCGCCCGCTCAAGTCGCTCGCCGAGGCCCTCAAGGGCAAGCAGGGTCGTTTCCGTCAGAACCTGCTGGGTAAGCGTGTCGACTACTCCGGCCGTTCGGTTATCGTTACCGACCCCAAGCTGCTGCTGCACCAGTGCGGTCTGCCCAAGACCATGGCGCTGGAGCTCTTCAAGCCCTTCGTTATGAAGCGCCTGGTCGAGCTCGGTAAGGTCGAGAACATCAAGGGCGCCAAGCGCGCTATCGACCGCGGTGCCACCTTTGTGTGGGATATCCTCGAAGAGGTCATCGACGGCCGCGTCGTGCTGCTCAACCGTGCACCGACCCTGCACCGTCTGTCCATCCAGGCCTTTGAGCCGGTGCTGGTCGAGGGCAAGGCTATCCACCTGCACCCGCTGGTCTGCTCGCCCTTCAACGCCGACTTCGACGGCGACCAGATGTCTGTCCACGTGCCGCTGTCCAGCCAGGCTCAGGCCGAGGCCCGCGTGCTCATGCTCTCTGCGAACAACCTGCGCTCGCCGGCATCCGGCAAGCCGGTCAACATCCCTTCGCAGGACATGATCATCGGTGTGTACTACCTGACCCAGGTCCGCGAGGGTCTGCCGGGCGAGAACCACGTGTTCTCGAGCTTCGACGACGCGCTGCACGCCTATGACTGCCGCTCCGAGGTCGACATGCAGGCCAAGATCCAGGTCCGCGTGTCCGCTGCCGATGCCAACGTCATCAATGAGGACGGCACCCGTATCTTCCGCGTCAAGAACGGCAAGAACGAGTTTGTCGACTACGATGTCACCGGCAATAAGACCGCGCGCTTCGAGACCTCTATCGGCCGCATCATCTTCAACCGCCAGTGCCTGCCCGAAGACTACGAGTTCATGAACTACAAGATGGTCAAGGGCGATGTGGCCAAGCTGGTTGCGGACTGCTGTGATCGTTACCCCGAGGCCAAGGTCGGCCCGATCCTCGACGCCATCAAGTACTCCGGCTTCCACTACGCTACCCGCGCCGGCCTCACCATCTCGGTGTGGGACGCTCTCATCCCTGCCGAGAAGCAGGAGCTGCTCGACCGCGCCCAGGCCAACGTCGACCAGATCAACGAGTACTTCGAGGAGGGCTTCATCAACGAGACGGAGCGCCACATCGAAGTCGTTAACGAGTGGACCGCTTGTACCGACAAGGTCGCAGCGCTCATGCTCGACATGTTCGACGAGGAGAACCCGCTGTACATGATGGCCGACTCCGGCGCCCGTGGTTCTAAGACCCAGCTGCGTCAGCTCGGCGGCATGCGTGGCCTGATGGCAGACATGTCCGGCGAGACGATCGACCTTCCCATTAAGGCGAACTTCCGCGAGGGCCTGCTGCCGCTCGAGTACTTCATTTCGACCTACGGCGCCCGTAAGGGCCTGGTCGATACCGCATCCCACACCTCGGACTCTGGTTACCTGACCCGTCGTCTGGTCGACGTGGCCCAGGACGTCATCGTCCGCGAGGAGGACTGCGGCACGCACGAGGGCGTCACCTACAACCTCATCATCCCCGGCACCACCGACCTCAACACCGACCTCGTCGGCCGTTGCTTCATCGAGGACGTCGTGGCTCCCGATGGCACCGTGCTCTTTGAGCAGGACGGCTACATCGAGAAGGTCGCTGACATCCAGAAGATGGTCGATGCCGGCCTCAAGAAGGTCAAGCTCCGCGCGCTGCTCACCTGCCGCTCCAAGTACGGCGTGTGCCAGAAGTGCTACGGCTGGGATCTTTCCACCCGTCGTCCGGTCGCCATCGGTACCGCGGTCGGCATTATTGCCGCCCAGTCCATCGGCGAGCCCGGTACGCAGCTTACGATGCGTACCATTCACTCCGGCGGCGTTGCTGGCGTCGACGATATTACGCAGGGTCTGCCTACGGTCAGCCGTATGTTCGATATCGTCGGCAACGTCAACGAGAAGATCCTGGGTCGCGAGGCCGAGCTGGCTCCGTACTCCGGCCACCTCTCGATTAAGCCCGAGAAGTCCGAGTACGTGCTGACGCTCACCGACTCCGAGGATCACACCCGTGTCCTCGACGAGCGTCGCGTCCCCGCTTCGGTGCGCTTTATGCCCGAGATCGAGGACGGCTGCGAGGTTCGCGCCGGCGATCAGATCACCAAGGGCTTCGTCAACTTCCGCAACCTGCGTAAGCTGACCGACATCGAGTCGACGATGCACACCTTCGTCGAGAGCGTCAAGGACGTCTACACCAGCCAGGGCGTCGACCTGAACGACAAGCACATCGAGGTGCTCGCACGTCAGATGCTGCGTCGCGTTCAGATCACCAACCCCGGTGACTCCAAGTACCTGCTTGGTCAGTACGTCGACCGCTACGAGTTCGCCGACGAGGTCGAGCGCGTTGCCCGTCTGGGCGGTCAGGCTCCTGTGGCCGAGCCCGTCATCCTGGGTACGCTCAAGGTCGCGTCCAACATCGACTCCTGGCTGTCGAGCGCTTCGTTCATCCGTACCGCCGGCGTCCTTACCGAGGCTGCCATCGAGGGCAAGGTCGACCACCTGCTCGACCTTAAGTCCAACGTCATCGTCGGTAAGAAGATCCCGGCCGGTACCGGCCTCAAGCCGTACGCCAACGCCAAGCTGACGTATCGTACGGCCGACGGCTACGTGGACATCGACGGCCCGGCTTCGCCCAACGCCAAGTCGCTGCCCGAGTGGGCTCCTGTGGAGCTCAAGGACCTGGACGAGCAGCTCCCGCAGCAGCTCGACTGGGCCGGCTACGACGAGTTCGGTGGTGCTGACGGTTCGTTCACCCGCAACGGCCACACCATCTCCGCCGAGAAGGCTCGCCTGTATCTGTTCGACGACCTGGGCGTGTCGCAGCGCTGGACCAACAAGTTCAGCGAGGTCGGCATCGAGACGGTCGGCGACCTGGTCGGCAAGTCCGAGGAAGATCTGCTGCGCATCGATGGTATCGGTGCCAAGGCAATCGAGGAGCTCCGTGACGGCCTCGAGGCCCACGATCTGCTCTACATCCTCGAGAACAACGACGACGTTGCCGACGAGGAAGACCTCTCGCAGCTGCTGCAGATGGTCTTTAGCCCCGACGGTCCGGACGATATCCTGCTGGGTACCTCCGCTCCGACGCATCACGCCGACGCCGACGAGGAGCTCCTGGGCGCCCCAATCGACGACAAGAAGGCTCCCGCCAACGGCGCGATCAACGAGGACATGGCTTCTCTCGATGAGCTGCTCAACCAGCTCGTGGACACCGACGACGCCGAAGAGGCCAAGGACAACGACGAGGAGTAACTTCCAAGTACGTTAACCGCCCTTCCAAAGACCCGTTTCCCAACAGGGAAGCGGGTCTTTTTTGGTGAGGAACGTTACCCCGACGAGCACGTCGGATTCCTGGAACGGCTTATAGGACAAAATGTGTGTCCCGATAGAACATCCGTTTCCATCCAT
>CAJLLN010000131.1:0-4918 GCA_905207495.1 uncultured Collinsella sp.
GGCCATCACCACGTCGAACAGCTGGGCATCGACAAACGCCAGCGCATCGCGTAGCTCTTCGGAATCCGGCTCAAGCCCCAGCTGCTGGGCCTGCTCGGCCGCGGCGAGCGCCACATCGGGCTCACGACGAAGCAGCTGAGTCAAATCGCAACCGGGCGCATGGGCACCAATGGGATAGTCGGGCCGCGTGTCCATCTTGAGACGGTAGGGGCTGGCGATTTCGCGCGTCTTTTTGCGCGAACCCGAGATGCCCGAAGTGCCCGGCGCGGCTTCGTATGGCGCGACGCCGGCAATGAGCTCGTAAACCGTGCTTGCCGCGGCGTAGACGTCGATCGCCGGCGACATACGCAAAGCGCGCAGGTCGGGAATATCGTCGGTGAGCATCTCGGGCGAGGCATAGGCAACCGTCGCGCGACGCAGCGTGGCATAACGCTCGGTAAAGGATGCCTTGCCGCCGGTACCGGCCACGACCGACGCAGGCTCAAGCGCCAGCGATGAGCCAAAGTCGATCAGGCACAGGTCAAAGGTGCCCTCGGCAAGCTGCCGGTCAAGCGGTAGACGCGCCGTACGCACCATAATATTAGCGGGCGAGATATCGCGATGGACAAAGCCCTCACCCACCAGGCTCATACGGCAGAGCAGATCGAACAGGTCGCGACCCAGACGCGCCGCCACAAGCGGCGACAGGCGTCCGGCATCGTCCACGGCAAGTCGCGAACGCAAGCGGGCAAGCGTCTCGCCCTCGACCCATTCCATGACAATTGCAGGCACACCGTCGACCTCGCCCCAGCCATAGAGGCGGGGAAAGCCCTTAAGGCCCGAAAGGGCGCGATGGCATTCGTATTCCTCGCGAAACGCTGCCTTGAACTTGGCGACCAGCGCCTCGTGAGCGGCATCGTCGTCGAACTCATCGCGCGTCGGCAAGATGAGCTGCTTGAGTGCCACGGCCTCGCCTTGGGCGTTGACAGCACGCGTCACGCGGCCGATACCGCCACGGCGCATGGTGGCATCGTCGGCAAACAGCATCGTAAAACGACGCAGATAGGCAGGCAGTTCGTCCTGACCGAGCGCAATGGCCGGCTCAAACCCGTCGACACGCGCCAGGCGCAGGCCGACCATGGGATCGCGACCGAGCGATTGTGGTGTGGTGGATGCAAGATCGGTCATCATAGGGCAAGCGCCGCCACGTTATTGTTGAAGTTACCGAGCGCGACGTCATCATCGCCGTAATGGCCGACCCATTGACATAGGTTGGTATAACAGCCCCACAGATTGGCATACTGCTGATACCACTTTGACCGGGGCGAGAATGTCTGACGACCGAACTCGGCTCGAATGACAAACATCTCCCCGACCAGGCTGTCGCACGGCCTGGGATCTCCCGTAGAGTTATAGGTCGAGACCACGTCATTGGCACGAGAAACATAGCCGTCGAGCATGTTGTACTTGGTCACAAGCCAACTGTGAATGCTCTCTTCATCAGCAGCGGAAAGGCCACCGGAGTTTGCATCGTTGTCAGTGTTGCCGCCCGTCGAGCCGCCGTTTCCAGACCCTCCGGTAGAGGAACCCGACCCAGAGCCGCCGCCCGAACTCGATGAATCCGAGCCGGAGCCAGAAGTATCCGAGCTACCGGGCTTTCCGGACTGCTGGGCGTCCTGCTCCTTTTGCTGCTCGACCTTATTCACCGTTGCCGCCACGCTATTGTTGGACAACCGATCGATGATCTTGGTGTTGGTGAGCACGATGGTTTTGCCATTGGCAAGCGTGACTTCGTTGTCCGGGGCCTCGGCGCCGTCCGCACCGTCGGTGCCAAACACAATATGCGCGACCACACTTGCCCAAGCATATCCAGTCGTGGTACCCAGATCACTTTTGACCTCATGCCCCACACGCGGTTCGCGTGCGGCATGCGCCTGCATCATGGACGGCACGGTCATGCCATAGGCAGAAACGCCAGCTATGACCAGCACCAGCGAGCAGGACAGCAGTGCGTACGCCCGCGGCGCCAAGCCCAGTCGGCGTCGCATGCGCACCGCGGCGCCGCGCTTTGTCTGAGTGCCACCGGGCCGCATGCGTTCTCCTCCAAGAAAAACACGCCGCTCAGAAGCGGCGCATTCATTCAAATCCATATTTGAGTGTATCAGCGAACCCAAAAGGTTGCGCAACGAATGGGCAAATTAAGGATGCGAGCGGAAGCATCCATGCGATAAGCGGATACGAAGCATCTTTGTTGCACAACAAACTCACAGTCGCACGGGGAAATTATGACTACCCCGTGCGTCGCGAGGAAAACATACGGCAGGAGCAGGCTCGCCACCTAAATCGCGCGACGGGCCTCGATGGCGCGCCCAAGCGTAAGCTCGTCGGCATACTCCAGGTCGCCGCCCACGGGAAGGCCGCTTGCCAGACGCGATACCTCGACGCCCAGCGGCTTGATAGTGCGGGCCAGGTAGCTCGCCGTGGTCTCGCCCTCAATATTGGGGTTGGTGGCGATGATGACCTCGTGGATGTCCTCGTGGCCCAAGCGTGCCAGCAGCTCGCGGATGTGCAACTGCTCGGGACCAATCTTGTCCATGGGGCTGATCACACCGCCCAATACGTGGTAGAGGCCGTGGTAGCTGCCCGTGCGCTCGATCGCCTGGACGTCGCGCGGCTCGCCCACAACGCAAATGCGAGTGGTGTCGCGCATCGGGTCCTGGCAGATGGAGCACTCGTCGGCCGTGGCGTAGTTAAAGCAACGACTGCAAAAGTGGACCTCCTGCTTGACCTCCAGGATGGCCTCGGCCAGGCGGCGGGCCTCCTCGGCATCGGCCTCGAGCAGGTAATAGGCGATGCGCTGGGCCGACTTGGGACCAATGCCCGGCAGACGGCCCAGCTCATCGAGCAGTTTTTGCAGACTGTGATTCGCACTCATATATATGCGTGTCTTAGAACGGCATGCCCGGGATGTTGAGGCCGCCGGTGATGGCGCCCATCTGCTTGTTGGCGAGCTCGTTGACGCCGCGGACGGCCTCGTTGACGGCAGCCATGATCATGTCCTGCAGCATATCGACGTCCTCGGGATCGAGGGCATCGGGGTCGATGGTGAGGTTGACGAGCTCCATCTCGCCGTTGACGGTCACCTTGACCATACCGCCGCCGGCAGAGGCGTCGACGGTCTGGGACTTGAGGTTCTCCTGCGCGGCGGCAAGCTGCTCCTGCATCTTGCGAGCCTGCTTCATCATCTGCTGCATGTTCATACCGGCCATGATGGCTCCTTTACGTGCGGCCGCGCGACAAGCTGCAAGGGCAGCCGGAGCACGGCGGGACTTTCAAACTCAAAAATCGTACCACGGCGCGGGGCAAGCAAGCGGGGCGGACGTGTTCCCTCAGTCGATATACATGTCCTGGAGTGCAAGCCGCGCCCAAAGATTATGCAAAGTTGAATAATTCGCATCTGCATAATATTGAAAGCTAAATCTTGTAGAGCCGGAATCCGGCATTTTCTGCATCCAGCTAGATAACAAAATGCCGAACCGCTGCTCGAGGCGGCGCTCATGATGGCAGGGTATAATTTGATTGTCACAGACAGCAATTTGGAGGTGCCCCATGAATGCCCCCGACGTGCTCCAAAACATCCGCTCAAAACACCCCGTTGCATATGTGGTTCTCTATCTCTTTGTCGGCTGGGCATTACTGGTTATCATCACCCATGCTATAGCCTTTGGAGCAGAACTACTGATAGCCAGCTCGGACCAGCCCATCGTCAAATGGGAAGCGACCGATGAGTGCACCGACGGAACTCGAACCATTTACTACAACAGCCCGTCCCTCTACCAAGAGTTCAAGGTCAAGATAAAGGACTCCAAGATTGTCGATGCCGAACTAGGCGCTTTCTTGACAATCGGAGCAACCGTCAACGCCGAGCAAGTCGAGCACACGGACAGCCATGCGACGTATCGTATCGACCTCAGCATCCTAGGCCGACCGTCACGCATCTGCCTGCTCGAATGCGAGACACGCGGCACCACGCTACACATGTCCGAAATTCAAATGCGCCCGGATAAAGAGCCCCTAAAGGGCTAGGGGTCCTAAGCCCAGCAAGCGATTCTCAACAGTAAAACGACAGCCCACCGGTTGTTTCTTTCCAGCGTTTGCAAATCAGCGCATGGTTAGATGAAACAAACTGCATGATATCGCGTAAATCCCGAGCAGGAATATCGCCCTTGTTATGGGCCAGCTTGCATCCGCCGGAGCGGGTAAGCCATATCTTGGTTGCCTCGGCGGTGGGGCGCTTGACCGCGATATGAACATGGACGGGCTCGCCGTTCTCCCCTGTCCAGAAAAAGATGATGTACGGCCCGAGTCGAAACAGACTAGGCATAGACTCGTCCGCCTTCGTAGGCAAAACGCAGGATGAGCGGGGCATTGTTGCGCACGAAATCATCGAGTTCTTTGAGGTCTGCTTCGCTAAAGCCCTCGTGCGACACCCAATTGAATGCCGGCAAGATGCACTCCGCCGTGTCAAAACCCCAATCGCGTGGGCGCTCCACAACGACCTTCACCGTATTGTCCTCACGGACTTCGGAATACGAAACTTGCGTATCGTCCTCAAGGCGGACATATTCCCACATCATAAGCTCGCTCCGTTCAAAGACGTCTCTTCTTGAGCAGTATCCCCGCCTGTACAGCTACTCCACCGGCTTGAAGATGGTGGCCTGACCGAAGACGCTGCGGATGAGGGCTTTGGCCTCGTCCTCGGTCTGCGGGATGCTTGGGGCTGCGCCCTGATGGCCGAAGGGACTGCCCGCGCCGGGGTTGGACTCCCAGGGAGCTGCAGGAGCGTCCTCCTCTTTGGGGGCAGTTGCAGCGGGCTTGGGCGCGGGCGTCGCACCCGGCACGTCGAACGGAGGCAGATCGTCCCCGCTCGCATCGCCTG
>CAJLLN010000132.1:0-4890 GCA_905207495.1 uncultured Collinsella sp.
GCTGCCGTCCGGGCGATGTGCGCCAGGCACAGCTCGACAACCAGGACAATTACTTCTTCGTTGACGTCCAGAGCCGTGGCTACTACCCGGCCTATGCCGTTAAGAAGCTCGAGCGTCTAGGCATCGATGTGGGTATGACGGACGAGGACCGCGAGATCCTGGCCGCTAACACAGTCGACTTCATCAGCTTTAGCTACTACAGCACCCGTTGCTCCGCCGGTGCCGATAACCCCGATGTCGAGCGCACCCAGGGCAACGCCTTCGCCGGCGCCAAGAACCCCTACCTGCAGGAGAGCCAGTGGGGCTGGGCCATCGATCCGCTGGGCTTCCGTATTACGCTCAACGACCTGTACGACCGTTATCAGAAGCCGCTGTTTGTGGTCGAGAACGGTCTGGGCGCCAAGGATGTTGTCGAGGAGGATGGCTCCATCAACGATGACTACCGTATCGACTACCTGCGCCAGCATATTGCCGCGATGCGCGATGCGGTGACCGAGGACGGCGTTGACCTGCTGGGCTACACCACCTGGGGCCCGATCGACCTGGTGTCTGCCGGCACAGGCGAGATGTCCAAGCGCTACGGCTTTATCTATGTGGACCGCGACGACGCCGGCAACGGCACCCTCAAGCGTTCCAAGAAGAAGAGCTTCGACTGGTACAAGAAAGTTATTGCTTCTAATGGTGAGGACCTTTCCTAAGGAAGCTGAGACGCTCGACTTCATAGCCTCCTAACCAAGGCGCCCGGCGAGCAGGTAATGCTCACCGGGCGCCTTGCCGTCTGCGGATTTTGGGACATGTGGCCCGCTTTTTGAGTCTGCCTGTCGGTACACTAAAAGCACTATGGGTACCCGCGAGCGACATACTGGCCATGCGGCCGCCCGATCCGCACCCGTGGCGGATCCCAGGGGTGGCAGGCTCTTCGCCATGCCGCGATTCCTTGTTGGCATAACACATCAGGTGTACCGTCACCGCGTCTTCGCTATCGCCGGCGCCATCACCGCGCTGTTCCTCATGCTTTTGGCAGTCTTGCCGGCGCTGTTCGCCTTCGAACCCAAACTTTCTAACGCCGTGCCCGCCTATAGCGAGGTGTCCGAAGAGGTCGTGGATGCGCTCGTCCATTCGAGCTCTCTCCCGTTGCTTGTCGCCGCAATTGTATTTTCGATTTGGGGCGTATCGGTCTATCTGCGCTGTTTGGACTACGTGTTGCGCCGCCGCCTTGTTGCCATCGCCACCATCTGCGCCCTGTGGATGATCGAAGTCATTCTCAAGTACAAGTCGTTCACGCCGTTCTATGCCACCGTGCTGTGGTACCTGTACTACGTGCCCATGACGCTCATTCCGCTGCTCTACCAGTTGTGTGGTCTGCGCCTTGCAGGCCTGGAACAACACCGCCTGGGTCGCCGCTACTGCGCTGCGCTGTGGATTGTGGCCATCCTGCTTATCGGATTTGTGCTCACCAACGATTTTCACCAGCAGGTCTTTCGCTTTGACCGCACAAGCGACACCTAGAGCAACGATTACACGTACGGCTGGGGTTATTTCGCCGTCCTCGTGTGGACGGCCTTTGACTTCGTGGCCTTTTTTATCCTGGTTGGTCGGTCCTCGTCCTTTCGCATCCAGCGTTTTTCGGGCACGGCGGCGCTCGTACTGCTGGGTGGCGCATTCTTTGCCATCTCGTATGCGTTGCGCGTGCCTTGGGCATGGAGGCTCAACTTTTCGCTCGTCTATTGCGTCCTGTGCGTGGTGGCGATGGAAATCTGTCTCGATTGCGGTGTCATTCCGTCGTATCACGACATCGCCGGCATCTTCGACACCTTACCGCTCGACCTCAAAGTTCTAACGCGCGACCTGCAGGAAGTCTATGCCACGCCAGTGTCAAAGCCAATGCCGGTAGGCGTGCGCGAGGAGTTGCGGACCCAGGAGCACGGCCGCGCCCATGCCTTTGCCGTGGCGTCCGATCCCGATGTGATGTACCGTGCCTTTCCACTGCTGGGCGGATCGGCCCTGCTTGCCCAAGACGTGTCGGATCTCAACGAGCTTAACCGTGAACTGGTACATCGTCGCATGGAGCTGCAGCGTCAAAACGAGCTGCTCGCCGCCGACTACGACCTTAAGACGCATTTGGCAGATCAAGAGGCCGAGACCTTGCTGGTCCAAGACGTGGACCAGGCGCTTGCCCGCGCGCTCGAAGGGATGTACGACCTGCTGAGCTCGCTGCCGCCGTTGACCGATGAATCGTCTTCGCACGAGCGCTACCGCATGCTGCAGCGCGCCAAGATGCTCGTCGCCTATTGCAAGCGCAAGGGGTCGCTCACGTTGGCACAGCACGGGGAGAGCGGTTTTGATCGCGACCGCATTCAGCTCATTGCCAACGAGCTCACAAGCGACCTGCGCACCATCGATATCGATTGCGCCTCGATTATCGCCATACGGCGCCCGTTGCACGCCAGTACGGTAAGCGCCCTGTACGACTGCGTGTATGACTTTGCGTTTTTTGCCTACACCACCGACCATCCGGCGCTTATGTATCACTTGGGCGACCATGACCGATGCAGTGTCGAGCTGCGTGCCACGCTTTTTTCCAACGATGATGAAGATCTTTCGCAGACGCCCGCTGCGCAAGAGCTCGAAAGCGCTCTGCAAGGGCGCAACGTGGCATACCGCCTTGAGGGCGAGCCCGGCCAGCTGCGCATGATCGTCTTGATGCCGAGGGCGGGTGAGTGACGATGCAGATTTCGCTCATTCTTCCCCAAATTGTTGCGCTCGATGTTGTCTTTGCCCTGGCTGCGTGTCTGCAGACGATCCACGTCCCGCTCATCGCATCGCGCCGCTCGTCCTATAACCGTAAGGTGATTTGCGCCTACGAGGCGAGCCTTGTGCTTCATCTGATGATTTCGGCGCTCATCTTATTCGCGTCGTCTGGCTCGTATCTGGTGGCGCCGCTTGACGTTTGCGCCAGGGCAATGGGCGGAGCGTTGTGGCTCAATGCCGCGATCTTTGCCTATGGCGTGGTACTTATGGTGCACTATCGTCGCCCCGTCATGCTGGCCGAACTGTTGCTCGTAGTCGCCGTGACACCGCCGGTGGTGCTTGCCATGGGCTCGGCGTGGACCGTTGTCCTTATCGCAGAGGGAGCGTTCTTCCTGTTCCGTTCCATCGCGGCGCTCTTGATGGACGTCCGTAACCGCCAGGAGGATATCACCGCATTCTCGACGATCGAGACCATCAACGTGATTTCCGTGGGCATCCTGTATCTAGACCCGAGGGGCCGTCCGCTGCTCATGAACCGCTGCATGCGTAAAAACCTGGTGGAGCTTCATATGCCAACCGATCTACGCGACATGAGCGGCACATGGAACGACCTGCGCAAACTTAGCATGCAAATGCCCGAAAGCAGCAGGAACCGTGTGCGGATTAATCTGGACCGCTTTGGTGAGGCGCGCGTTGTGGTCGAGGTTTCTCCCGCCGAGATTCGCTTGTTCGTGCACGATGACGCTATGGTTTCGGGCCGCCTCTTCGAGCGCATTATCGGTCTGGATGTAACAGAGTATGCGCATGCCCATGATCGCCTAGCGCAAGCCAACCATCTGCTTGAGCTTGCGGGCCAAGAGCTCCAAGCCCAGATCGAAGAAGTCAAAAAAGTTGCTGACAATGCGGCCTATCTGCGTATGCGCGCTCGCGTGCACGACGTGATCGGGCAGCGCCTGTCCATCCTCCATCGTTATCTGGAGGAGGGGCGCCTGGATGACGAGTCACTCGAGCAGATCGACCCGCTGCTGCGCTCAATCGCTGCCGATCTGCGCAGCGGGGGCGACACCGAACCGGCAGAGCAACTGGGAGATATCGTCCATGCCTTTGGCCTAGTGAGTGTGCAGATCGATGTTGAGGGTGCGCTGCCTGAGGACGCGCGTGTCGCCGCCGCATTTTTGCAGATTATCCGCGAGGCCTCGACCAATGCCACCAAGCATGCGCAGGCGCATCGGGTCCACGTGCGTCTGTGGCAGGAGACGTCGGAAGACGGCGCTGTTGCGCGGATGACCGTTTCTAACGACGGGTCCCCGGCCCCCGTATCGTATCGCGAGGGAACGGGTATCCCTGGTATGAGGCATGTCGCACAGAATCTGGGTGGCAGCCTTGAGGTCCATGCCGCCCCACCCTTTACGCTTACGGTATCCATTCCGCTTAAAGCCAACGACACGTTCCAAAGGAGAAGCTCATGATTCGCGTCCTTATAGTCGAAGACCAGGCCATTCTGCGCGAGAGCCTGGCGTGCTCCGTTGGCGATCAGCCCGATATGACCGTTGTTTCCGCCATCGCCGATGCCTCCGAGGCCTTGGGTGTCGCGCTCAAGGAGCGTCCGGACATGATACTGATGGACGTATGCACCGAGCATGATTCCAACGGCATCGTGGCGGCGGCGCGCATCAAGGAGCAGCTGCCCGAGTGTCGCATCATTATCATGACCGGCATGCCCGAGATCACCTTTGTCGATCAGGCCCGCGAGGCGGGCGTCGATAGCTTTGTGTACAAGAACGTCGGTATCGACGAGCTGTTCGCCGTGATGCGCTCCACGCTGGCGGGTTACTGCACGTTTCCCAAGCCGCCCGAGAGCATCTTCTCGGGCACGGCGGCCCTCGACGATGTCGAGCTGTCGATCTTGCGCCTTGCCTGCGAGGGTAAAAGCCGCCGCGAGATCGCGGCCGAGCTGTTTATGAGCGAGGGCACCATCAAACGCCGCATCTCGGAGATTCTCAATAAGACCGGCTACGACAACATCATGCGCTTGGCCGTGCGCGCAGTAACGGAGGGCAGCATCGTTCCCAACATGGAGCGCTAGCGCTCGTTACGCATCGGCATAAAGCGGCGGGGCCGCAGGATCAACTCCTGCGG
>CAJLLN010000133.1:0-4827 GCA_905207495.1 uncultured Collinsella sp.
TTTGCGAGCGTTGCGGCTGCGAGCTCACCGACATCGCCACGCCCGAGCGCGTCGCCCAGGTGCTCAATGCCGAGATGCAGGCGCTGAAGCTCGGCACCGCACGCGTCATGCTCAACCAAGTCGACACGCTCAACGACCCCACGATGGCTGACCGCTTCGAGGCGGCCCTCGACCACCCCCTCGTCGCCACCAGCCTCAAGTAGCCGGCCCCATCTCGTCAGTTGCGGTGAAATACGGACTGTTTGGCCGTATGACGGCCGCAAACAGTCCGTATTTCACCGCAACTGCGGAGGGGACACGGCATCTTTGCTGCTAGCGGGGGACGTAGCGGCCGGGTTGGGCTCCGGTGGGCTCGCCGTCGCGTGCCACCAGCACGCCGTTCACAAACACAGCCTTGGCGCGGCCATGTGCCTCAAAACCCTCGAGTGGCGTGTAGTCCACGGCCTGATGCTGCGTCGCGGCACTAATCGTCCAGCGCACCTGGGGATCCCACACGCACACGTCGGCATCGGAGCCCTCGGCAAGACAGCCCTTGCGCGGGTACATGCCAAACACGCGCGCCGGGTTCTCGCTCATCAGGCGGCAGAGGTCCTCGGGGCCCAGCAGTCCCTCAAAGCTCGTGGCAATCGCGACGGGACGATGCTCCACGCCGGGCCCGCCGTTGGGAATCGCGCGGAAGTCGTCGCGCCCGCGGTCCTTTTGCCCGTGCAGGTTAAAGCTGCAGTGATCGGTCGCGATAGTATCGATCTCGCCGGCCACAAGTGCCTCGCGCAGTGCCGCACGGTCACCCGCATGGCGCAGCGGCGGGCTCATCACATACTTGGCACCCGCAAAGCCGTCCTCACCCTGCTCCAAGTAGCAAGTATCGTCGAGCATCAGATACTGAGGACAGGTCTCGACATAGATATTCTTCTGCCCGCGCGCCTTAGCGGCACGGATGGCCTCGAGCCCCAGCTTGGTCGAAAGGTGCACCACGTTGACCGGTGCGTCGCCGGCCAAGTGCGCCAGATACAGCAGACGGCTCACTGCCTCGGCCTCGCACACGTCCGGACGGCTGAGCGCGTGGCCCTCGGGCCCGTGGATACCCTGCTCAAACACGCGCTTCTGCAGCTCATTCACCAGCGTACCGTTCTCGCAATGCACGCACAGGATACCGCCCAGGCGCTTGAGCTCCTCGAGCACCTCGAGCGTCTCGGCATCGTCCAGACGCAGATGATCGTAGGCAAAGTAGGTCTTAAACGACGACACGCCCGCCTCGCGCATGGCCGAAAGATCGGCGCGGTTGCGCTCGTTCCACTCGGCGAGTGCCATATGAAAGGCGTAGTTGGCCGTGCAGGTTCCGTCGGCGCGGCGATGCCACTCGGCCAAGGCATCGGGCATGGTCACGCCGCGATCGGCCGTCGCGTAGTCCACGATGGTCGTCGTACCGCCGCAGGCAGCCGCGCGCGTGCCGGTCTCAAAGCTATCGGCTGTCCAATCCATGCCGGTCCAGCACTGCATGTGCGTGTGTCCGTCGATAAAGCCGGGAAACACCCAGCAGCCCGCGGCGTCCTCGACGATATCGCCCTCGGCAGGCTCAATCGCCGCGGCGATCCGCACGATCCTATCGCCATCCATGGCAAGATCGGCACGGCGAAGCCCCTGTGACGTCACAAGCGCGCCGTTTTTGATGATGATCATAATTGCTCCTTATTGATTGATGCAGTTGGCCACGCGATCAAAATACGAGCAGGCGGCGATATGCTCCGCTATGCGTCGCTGTCCCTTGGCGGTATCGACGTCCCACAGCTCGTAGGCACGCGCCTCGACCAGCACCACGTCGGTACGGCCCTTGAGGATCGAACCGCCGCCGTCCTTGCCCTCAAGACACATAAGTGCATCGAACAGTTCCGCCGGAAAGAGCACCGGGCTCGAAGGCTCACCGTTGCACGCAAGACGCACCGGATGCTTGCGGCCACGCTCGTCAAATGCACGAACCATAGCCTCAAAAGAATCCGAACTCACGAGCGGCTGGTCGCCCGGCAAAAAGAGGCAACCTTTCCAGTTGCGTTCGACCCCCCACGAAAGACCCGCGCGGACGCTTTCGCTGCGCAGCTCGCCATCGTGCAGCACGCACGGGCAATGCTTGTCCTCGCAAATCTGAGCGACCTCGGGCCAACGCGTCGAAACCACGACGTCAAAGCCCCGGGGAACCGAATCGATGGTCCGGGCAATCAGCGGCTCGCCATAGATATCGGCAAGCATCTTGTTAGAGCCAAACCGCTTGCCCTCGCCCGATGCCATAATGACGCATCCAAGTTTCATGGTGATACCTCCCCTGAAACCATCGTACCCATAACTCGCGCCGCGGGCATCCGCATCGAAAGCGCTTATCCCGCACGCCCGCGATGCAAAAAAGGGGCACCCCGCCGGTTGGCAGAGTGCCCCCTTTACATGGCTTGCCTCAACCCGGCTTTAGGCCTGGAGCCAACGGGCGGTGTTGCGCTCGTCGAGGGCCTTGAGGGTAGCGGCGGGATCGGCAACCTTCTGCAGGAACATCATGGCTGCGATGGCGTACGGCTTGTAGCTGGCCTCCTTGTACATGCCCACGCGGTGCATGTCGAAGACGTCGGCATTAACCTCGCCGTGCTCGCAGGAGACACCAGAGATGTCGGCGGGCAGCGGGTGCATAAAGATGGTGTCCTGGCCGTTGGCAGTCTTCTCCATGAGCTCGGTCGTGGAGCACCAGTCCTGATGGGTGGCGTTCTGGGCGAGCAGCTCCTTCTCGAGCGCAGCGATGCCGGCGTCGTCGCCCTCGGCATACAGGTTGGTGCGCTTCTCCATGGCGGCAAACGGAGCCCAGCTCTTGGGGATCACGATGTCGGCGCCCTCGAAGGCCTCGGCCATGGTGTTGACCTGCTTAAAGGTGGTGCCGGACTCGGCGGCATAGCCCTTGGCGCGCTCGACGACCTCGGGCATGAGGTCGTAGCCCTCGGGGTGGGCCAGGGTGACGTCCATGCCAAAACGGGGCAGCAGGCTTATCAGCGACTGCGGGCAGGACAGCGGCTTGCCGTAAGAGGGCGAATAGGCCCAGGTGACGGCAACCTTCTTGCCCTTGAGGTTCTCGAGGCCACCAAACTCGTTGATGAGGTAGAGCATGTCGGCAGAGGACTGCGTGGGGTGGTCGGAATCGGACTGCAGGGAGATGAGCGTGGGACGGTGATCCAGAACGCCGTCCTCGTAAGCCTGCTGCACGGACTCGGAGACCTCGGCCATGTAGGCGTCGCCCTTGCCGATGTACATGTCGTCGCGGATGCCGATGACGTCGGCCATGAAGGAGATCATGGTAGCGGTCTCGCGGACGGTCTCGCCGTGAGCGATCTGGGACTTCTTCTCGTCCAGGTCCTGCAGCTCAAGGCCGAGCAGGTTGGCGGCCTTAGAGAAGGAGAAACGCGTACGGGTGGAGTTGTCGCGGAACAGGGAGACAGCCAGGCCCGAGTCGAAGATCTTGGACGAAACGTTGTTCTCACGCAGCTCGCGCAGGGCGTCGGCGACGATGTAGAGAGCCTTGAGCTCATCGGTAGTCTTGTCCCAGGTGTGCAGGAAGTCGCTGCCGTACATACCCTTAAAATCGAGGCCGTTCAGCTGCTCGACGAGCTCGGTAAACTTAGCGTCCATGGAAATGTCCTTTCTAAAGATGAAACGATCGCAGTGAGTAGATGTGCTCCGGCATGCGCGTGTGGCTAGAACATGCAGAGCACCATGACGAGGACCCGCCACCGTTGAGGAAGCATGGGAGATAACGACCGCGGGCCCCAAGTCAACAGGGGGTGCCGGGGACACGAACGGCCCCCGGCTCAACAGGATCGAAGAATGGGACTAATCGATCTTGTTGTTGGTCAGACCGGCGCGGAACACGGTGGCATCGCCATCGGCCTGGCTCGGATCGTAGAGGTTCAGGGCAGCCACGTACATGGCGGCAGCGGTGACCAGGTCGTCCTTGTAGGTGACCTCGTTGGGAGCGTGTGCCTGAGACTCGGCACCCGGGCCAAAGCCCACGCAGGGGATGCCATAGCGGCCCTGGATGGAGACGCAGTTCGTGGAGAAGGTCCACTTGTCGCACAGCGGACGACCGGTGCGCTTGTCCATGCTGGGCTCGCAGCCGATGCGCTCGTCACCGAACATGGCCTTGTGGGCGTCGACGAGGGCCTTGACGTGCGGAGCGGTCTCCTTGTTGATCCACGTGGGGAAGTAAGCCTCGGTCTCGTAGACCTCGCCGGTCCAGGACGGACGGTCGTACATGTACATGGAGACCTTCACGTCGTCGCCGTACTTCTTGGCGGCCGGCAGGTTACGGATCTCGTCCAGGCAGGACTCCCAGGTCTCACCGGCGGTCATGCGACGGTCGATGGAGATGGCGCAGGAGTCAGCGACGGCGCAACGGCTGGGGCTGGTGTAGAAGATCTGGCTGACGGTGCAGGTGCCGCGGCCCAGGAAGCGGGCGTCCTCGAAGTGCTCGGGGTTGTACTTGGGGTCGAGCATCTTGACGAGGCCCTTGATGTCGGTCGACTCGTCGCAGCCGTTGTTGTTGAGAGCGCGGACGTCGGCGATGATGTCGGCCATCTTGTAGATGGCGTTGTCGCCGCGGTCGGGAGCGGAGCCGTGGCAGGAGGTGCCGTGAACGTCGACGCGGATCTCCATGCGGCCGCGGTGACCGCGATAGATGCCACCGTCGGTGGGCTCGGTGGAAATGACGAACTCGGGCTTAATGCCGTCCTTGTTGTAGATGTACTGCCAGCACATGCCGTCGCAGTCCTCTTCCTGGACGGTACCGACGACCATGATCTT
>CAJLLN010000134.1:0-4823 GCA_905207495.1 uncultured Collinsella sp.
CGCAGACCAGTGTGGCGCCTTGTCCGCGGCTCCGAAGGAGCAGGACAAGGCGCCACACATGGTCGAGGACGTTCTGAAAACTAAGCCCGGCCCCCGCCGGACAGGTCAACCTACTCGCAGAGCAGCTTAGCGATCTGGACGGCGTTGGTTGCCGCGCCCTTACGGATTTGGTCGCCGCAGCACCAGAAGGTGATGCCGCGCGCAGCCTCGGGGTTCGAGATGTCGCGGCGCACGCGGCCGACCCAAATCAGGTCCTGGTCGGAGGTGTCCATCGGCATGGGGAAGCGGTCGTGTGCATCCTCGGCAGCCATATCGTCAACCAGCTTGACGCCGGGAGCGGCAGCCAGCGCAGCACGGGCCTCTTCCACCGTAATATCGCGCTCAAACTCGAGCGTAATGCTCTCGGAGTGCGAACGCAGCACGGGCACGCGCACGCAGGTGCAGTTCACGCGCAGCTCGGGCAGGTGCATGATCTTGCGGCCCTCGTTTTGCAGCTTCATCTCCTCGGAGGTAAAGCCCTCCTCCTTGACGCCGCCAATCTGCGGAATCAGGTTGCTCGCGAGCTGGGCGGCAAACGCGCGCGGCTCGGGAATCTCCTCGCCACGGCCCAGGGCGGCCAGCTGAGCCTCGAGCTCGGCCATACCGGGAGCGCCAGCACCCGAAGCCGCCTGGTACGTCGAGACGATCATGCGCTTCACGCCAGCGAGCTGATGCAGCGGCCACGTGGGAACCAGGCCGATAATGGTCGCGCAGTTGGGGTTGGCGATAAGGCCGTGATGCCACTTGATGTCGTCGGCATTAATCTCGGGCACGACCAGCGGCACCTCGGGATCCATGCGGAAGGCATGGCTGTTGTCGACCACAACGGCGCCGCGCTTGACGGCTTCGGGCAGTAGCTCCTTCGCGATATCGTCGCCGGCGGCGCCAAGTACGATGTCACAGCCCTCAAAGGCCTCGGGACAAGCCTCTTCGATCACGATCTGCTCGCCGCGGAACTCGACGATCTTGCCCGCAGAACGCGCGCTCGCCAGCAGCTTGAGCTTGCCAACCGGGAACTCCTGCTCGTTTAGGCACTCGAGCATCTGGGTGCCCACGGCTCCCGTCGCGCCCAAAATAGCAACCGTGTACTGTTTCATGCTTCCCCCTTTAAAGGTTATGGCTTTTGCCCGCACGCCGAGCAGGCCGATTATTGTTGCCAGTGTATACAAGAACGGGGCAGGCACAAAACCCGCCCCGTCGAAACGAAACCGAAACGAAACGCCCCGCCGTAGATTTTTGAGGCAAGTCCCATAAATCTACTGGGATAGCAGCTACTTGTGGAGCGCGACCAGAGCGGAATCGGCCGGCGCGGGAGCCTCCAGGTCAGAGACCTTCACAATGCCGTTCTCATCGGAGAAGGCACGGTAAATGGTCCGAATCGCCAGGTCGAAGTCCTTCTCCTCGACACCGATAATGATGTTGATCTCGTCGCAGCTCTGCGAAATCATGCGCACGCTCACGCCGGCCTGACCAAGCATGCCAAACAGATGGCCCGAGATGCCGGCACGACCACGCAGGTTGCGGCCAACGGTCGCGATGAGCGCCAGACCCTCAACGACCTCGATCTCGAGCGGCTCGACCTCCTGCTGGATGTCACCCACGAGCGAGTACAGTGAATCGTGAACGTCCCGCTCCTGCACCACGGCGCCAAAGCGGTCGACACCGGTGGGCATGTGCTCGACGGAAACGTCATAGCGCTCGAACACCGAAAGCGCACGGCGCATAAAGCCGACGCGGGGCTTGGTGCGGTCGCGGGCGACGTTGATGGCGACAAAACCGCGCTTGCCGGTCACGCCGGTAATGATGGGCTCCGCCTCGCCTTCATCAGCCGTCTCGCTAATGATGGTGCCGGGGTCCTGCGGCGCATTGGTGTTCTTGATGACCAGCGGAATGCCTGCCTCGCGCACGGGGAACACGGCTTCCTCGTGCAGGACGCTTGCGCCCATGTACGAAAGCTCGCGCAGCTCCTCGTAGGTAACGCGCGCAATGGGCTGAGCCTCCGGAACAATACGCGGATCCGCAGAATAGAAACCCGAGACGTCGGTCCAGTTCTCGTACAGGTCGGCGCCCAGGCACTTAGCCAAAATCGAGCCCGAGATATCGCCGCCGCCACGATCGAGCAGCTTGATCTGGCCCTCACGCGTCGCGCCGTAGAAACCGGGCATAACAAAGCCGCCCTGCTGACCGTACTCCTGCACCAGCTCGGAGGTGCGGTTCATGCTGAGCGTACCGTCGTGATGGAACGCAACGACCGTCGCGGCATCCAGGAACGGCAGGCCCAGGTACTCGGCCATCAGGCGAGCGGTGAAGTACTCACCGCGGCTCACGAGCTCCTCGGTGGAGTAACCGCCCGAGCGGGCGCGCTCGGCAAAGGCCGCGAACTCCTCGCGGATGGGATAGGTAAGCTCCAGCTCGTCAGCAATATCAAAATAGCGCTGGCCAATGTCCTCGAGCAACTCCTCGCACGACACGTGATACTTAACGTGCGCGTTAACCAGGTAGAGCAGGTCGGTCACCTTGGTGTCGCCCTTAAAGCGGCGACCGCAGGCAGAAACCACCACAAAACGGCGGGCAGGGGCGGCATCGACGATGGCCTTGATCTTCTTGAAGTGTTCGGCGTCGGCGACCGACGAGCCGCCAAACTTGGCAATCTTAATCATGGGCTGGAGGTTACCTTTCTAAAAGCCTCTGCGAACCTATTTTGCGTGCTCTGATACCATGGTTTCACCGATTGGGACCAAGGCATCCGAGGAGCAGTGTTATATGGGAACTTATCATAGTACACGAGGACGCACTTTATCGTGCTCAAGTAAGGTGGCAATCCGCACTGGCATCGCTCCCGACGGGGGTTTGTTTGTCTCGGACGAGCTCGGCACCCAGCAGGTCGATATCAGCTCGCTTGCAGCTAAATCGTACTTTGAAATCGCTCAAGATGTGTTGGGAATGTTACTGAATGATTACACGGCCGAAGAAATTTCGGCGTGTATCGACGAGGCATACCGCGGCACGTTCGCGAGTGAAGAGGTTACGCCGCTCGTCAAACTCGACGCTGCGCCGGGTGTTGACGCCCCTCAGACCTATGTGATGGAACTCTTTGGCGGCCCTACAAGCGCCTTCAAGGACGTCGCCCTGCAGATGCTCCCCCGTCTGATGGCCCGCACTTCCGCCAAGGACGGCGGCGCCGAGCGCATCATGATCGTCACCGCCACGTCGGGCGACACGGGCAAGGCTGCGCTCGCCGGTTTTGCCGACGCTCCGGGCACGGGCATCACCGTCTTTTATCCCGAGGGCAAGGTTAGCCGCGTCCAGAACCTGCAGATGTCCACGCAGGAGGGCGACAACGTCGCCGTCTGCGGCATCCGCGGCAACTTTGACGACGCCCAGAGCGCCGTCAAGCGCATCTTTGCCGATAAGGAGCTAGCTGAGCGTCTTGAGGCCGCCGGCACGGTGCTTTCGAGCGCCAACTCCATCAATGTCGGCCGTCTGGTACCGCAGGTCGTCTACTACTTTGCCGCCTATGCGCAGTTGCTGCGCGCCGGCGCCATCGAAGCCGGCGACGCCGTGGAGTTCTGCGTACCGACCGGCAACTTTGGCGATATCCTGGCCGGCTACTATGCCAAGCGCATGGGCCTGCCCGTCGCCAAGCTCATCGTCGCGAGCGACAAGAACAACGTGCTGGTTGACTTCCTGACCACCGGCGTATACGACCGTAACCGCCCGTTCTTCACGACCATCTCGCCGTCGATGGACATCCTCATCAGCTCTAACCTGGAGCGCATGCTGTACTTCCTGTCCGATGGCGACTGCGAACTCGTTGCCGGCCTTATGGAGCAGTTGGCACAGACCGGTCGCTACGAGGTACCCGCCGAGCTGCTGGCCAAGATCCAGAGCGTCTTTGGTTGCGGCTGGGCCAGCGAGGACGAGGTCCGCGCTGCCATCAAGAGCTGTTGGGACGCGAACGGCTACGTGATCGACCCGCACACCGCTTGCGGCTATCACGTCTTTGAGCAGGTCGCTCCCGCCGAGGGCGCCAAGGCCCGCGTGCTGCTTTCGACCGCAAGCCCCTACAAGTTCCCGCGCGCCTGCTGCGACGCTCTGGGGCTTAACGTTCCCGAGGACGACTTTAAGGCCATGCGTGTGCTCGAGCAGGCAACCAACACGGTCGCCCCGACCCAGCTCGCCGAACTCGAATCCAAACCCGTCCGCTTCGAAGACGTCTGCGACGTAGCCGACATGGCCAACTACGTCGAGTCTGCAGCAAAAAAGATGACTACCAACTAAAACCCCTTATAAGGCGCCGGCGAAAGCCGGCGCACCTTCTTTTATCAGATAACCCCCGGGATGATGACGAGCTGACATGCGGGTCTGCCTGTTTAGTTCGTCGCGAGTTCCGCACGAGCCGGAAAGCACTTATTGTGCTTTCCGAGCGAGCCAGGACTGCCCGAGCAGCGAACTAAACAGGCAGACCGCCCAGGAGATTCCCATGATCAAGATCACCGTCCCAGCAACAAGCGCAAACCTAGGCATCGGCTACGACACCCTCGGCATGGCCGTCAGCCTCTACTCGCACTTTACCTTCGAGCGCGCCGACAAGCTCACCATCACCGGATGCCCCGAGGAGTTCCAAAACGAGAACAACCTGGTCTACGTCAGCTTTGTCGATGCGCTGGCCGCATGGGGCGAGCCGGCCTTCCCCGTCGCTATCGACATCCAGACCGACGTGCCCGTCGCCCGCGGCCTGGGTTCCAGCCCCACCTGCGTCGTCGCCGGCATCATGGCGGCCG
>CAJLLN010000135.1:0-4669 GCA_905207495.1 uncultured Collinsella sp.
TCTTCCTGCACCGGCGTAAAGATGCGGTTGCGGTCCAACACCAGGCCGATCACGTTGCGCGAGCCCAATGCATCGACAGCCAGCGCCGCAAGCAAAGACGACGGCAGATCGCCCTCGAGCGCCACCACGGCGCGCGACGTACCATGGGCACGGGCGTTATCGCGCACAGCGAGCACCAGCGCCTGCCACAACCACTCCTCGGAACGGAACTCGGGCAGTTCGTGATCCTCCAAAGCATCGAGCATCACGCCGCGCTGAATCTCCTGAACCAGCAGGCTCTCCTCAAAGCACGGCGCCTGGGCCACCACGCGACCGCAGTCGTCGAGCACAAACGAACCGCCGGTATACACCGACTCGTCATAGGCACCGACCGGCGCCATGCAGGCAAACCATACGCTGCGCTTGGACGCGATCTTGCGATAGGCACCGCTGCGAACGGCGGCAATGGCGGCCGTCTCGCGGTCGGTCATGTCAAACGCGTTGAACTGAAAATAGGCGATAAGGTCGACGCCGGTCGGCAGCATCTCGAGCTCGCGGTCCAAGTCGAAGATCACGGCAATACGCACGCCGTCTACATCGAAGACCGGCGGCGCCCAACGGGCATCGCCGTTCCCACCGCGCTGCAAGGCAATGCTCGAACGGGCCGGCACCACATGGCCGTCCTTGAGCATCATGTAGTCGAGCAGGGGCTGGCCCTCAAACGAAACCGCCGCGGGCACGATGCAGATCACATCGAGTTCTTGAATACGCTCGGCAACACCGGTCAGGCCTGTCAGCATGTCGTGCTCAAAGTCGGCAGTGCCCACCAGGCCGCCGGGCAGAGCACCCATAAAGAGCGGAGCCGGGACGCACAGCACGCGCGCCCCATGCTCGTGGGCCAAACGGACTTGGTCCTCGATGCGACCGCAAATGCCCTCAATATCACCCAGGCGCATATCGATCTGTGCAAGTGCGAGCTTCATGGCTCAGCCCTTTCCGTCGTAAACCATCGTTGTCGTAGTAAAAGCGCCGGCCGCATGATGCAGTCGGCGCTCGCATGTGCATATGCTAGCTATAATACCCCGAGCGGGGGCACGCTCCTAGAACGTCGCGGACCACAGCCCGTGCAGGTTGCAATAGGCATAGACGGTACCGGTCTTGGAGCCGCCGGCAAAAAACGTCGCGGGCTTCATGCCGGGCTCAAGGTAATGGACCTCCAGACGGCCCTCGGCCTCAAGGGCAATCCACTCAATATAGTGCTCGGGCAGGCTGGGATGCTCAACCGAGCCCACGCGTGCGCGGATCACGTGACCGTCGCGCTCGCTCTCAACGACCGGCACGTGCTTTTCGAGCGCCGCATCCTCGGTGTTCGCGGTCAGCTCCGTGCAGCCGGCAGGGGTCGCAACGTCGTCGCCAAGGGCGGCGATAAGCTTGCCATCGGGGTCCTTAAAGAATTTCGCCATGATGTTCTCCTTTGCTGATGTGCCAATGTTCTCGATGGTTCTTATGCCCAAAGGCAGGCGAACCATCCACGGCATGGCAAATGAACACATAACGGGCAGGGACGATGGGGCAGCGTGCGCATCCGCCCTGGCGGCCCCACCCGAGCGGGTTAGCGTCCGTCGCCGCCCAGCAGCGCCAAAACATCTTCGCGGGTAAACAGCGCCGACGAGATACCATCACCGCCGAGCACGCTGTTGACCAGATCGCGCTTGGACTCCTGCATCTGCATGATGCGCTCCTCGATCGTGTCCTTGGCGATGAGCTTGTACACGGTCACGGTATGTTGCTGGCCGATACGATGCGCGCGGTCAGTCGCCTGGTCCTGTGCGGCCACGTTCCACCACGGGTCGTAGTGAATGACCACGTCGGCTGCCGTCAGGTTAAGGCCCACGCCGCCCGCCTTGAGCGAAATCAAAAAGACCGGAACCTCGCCCGCTTGGAACTGCGCAACCATCTTGGCGCGACTCTCCTTAGACGATGCGCCCGTAAGCTTAAGGAAGGCGATGCCCTCCTTGGCCAAGCGCTTGCCGATGATATCGAGCATACCCGTAAACTGGCTGAACAGCAGGATGCGATGCCCGCCGTCGAGTGCGCCGTGCACGAGCTCCATGCACGTATCGAGCTTGGCGCTCCCCGCCTTGTAATCCTCGTAGTGTAGACGCGGGTCGCAGCAGATCTGGCGCAGCTTGGTGAGCTCGGCGAGCACCTTGAGCTTGTCTTTCTTAAACTCGGATGCCTCGCGGTGCTGCACCTGCTGGGCGATGCGGTCCTGGTTTGCCAGGTACAGCTTGCGCTGCTCGCCGGTGAGCTGAGCCACGACAGTGTCCTCGATCTTTTCTGGCAGATCGGCCACCACGTCCTCCTTGACACGACGCAGCACAAACGGCGACACGAGTGCCTGCAGGCGAGCGGCGCTGTCCCCCTCGGCATGCTCGACCGGACTTTCGAAGCGCTTGGCAAACGACTCGCGCGTGCCAAGCAGGCCCGGCATCAAAAAGTCGAAGATGCTCCAGAGCTCGGACAAGCGGTTTTCGATGGGCGTGCCCGTCAGGGCAAAGCGCACGCCGGCAGGCAGGCGCTTGGCGGCGCGCGCCACCTGGGTGAGCGGGTTTTTAATGTACTGGGCCTCATCGAGCACCACACGGGCAAAGTCCCGCTCGACGTACTCGTCGATATCGCGCCGCATAAGGTCATACGACGTTACAACCACGTTGTGCTCGGCCACGCCGGCAATTTGCACGCGACGCTGGGCCTTGGCGCCCACAATGGCGCACACGTCGAGCGACGGGGCAAAGCGCTCCAGCTCGGCGGTCCAGTTGTACACAAGCGACGCAGGGCACACCACAAGCGTGGGCTTAGCGTCCCCCGCCTCCACGCGCGCCAGGATATGTGCGATCATCTGCAGCGTTTTGCCCAGGCCCATATCGTCGGCCAAGATGCCGCCGAGGCCCAGGTGCTCGAGCGAGCCACTGGTAGCCGTCGACCTGATAGCCGCGCAGTGTGGCCTTGAGCGAGACCGGCACCGTAAGGTCCATCTTGCCGAGCGTATCCAGGCGCTCGACGGTACGACGGAACGCAGCGTCGCGATCGGCCTCGAGCGCGGGCGTGCGCGCAAGCATGCTGTCGACGAACAGGGTGCTCGATGCGGGAAGCAACACGCCGTCGAGCAGGTCAACGGCATCGACCCCCAGATCCTCGGCAAGGCCAAACGCGGCACGCGCTCCCTCGTCCAGGCGAATGATGTCGCCCGACGTCAAGCGCGCAAACGTCTGGTGGCGCTTGTACGAGTCCAGGTAGATGGCAAGGTCTGCCGCCGAAAGACCGCTTGCGCCCAGCTCGACGTCGAGCAGGCTGCTCTTGACGGTCGCACGCACCGAAAGCTTGGGCGCAGGGCGGACCGAGACCTGGCGCAGGCGGTCGCTGAGCATGACCTCGCCCAGCTCGGACAGGGCAGACAGGCCCTCGGTCAGCAAGCGGAACAGGCTCTCGTCATCGCGTTCCTCAAACGCCAGGCCGCCCTCGTAAAAGTCGAAATACAGAGCCGCCGTGTCCATAACGCGAAACTCTGCCACCTCGTCGCGCGGTGGCACGCCCGGGCGTTGCTCTTCGAAGGGGCTGCCCGGAGCGCCCAGGCTAAAGAGGTCTGCCGACCAGTCGCCGTAGGTAACCGTAACTTTGCAGGTCACGAGCCCATCGTCGACGCCGATCGCCATGGCAAAGCTCGGCTCGGGCGCCACGGTATCGAGCGCAGCGGGCGCGGTAAGGTCGGTGTAGTCGCGCAAAATGGGCAGCGCCATGCGACAGAACTCCCCCACCTGATCGGCAGCGATATGGACCGGCGTGCGACAGGGCAGTAGACGCGACAGAAACGGTGCGGCATGCTGGGCAAACGCCGCATCGGCGCGGCGCGCGCGGTGCGTGTCGACCAGATAGGCAACGTCGCCCGAAGCAAAGCAGTATGCATCGGCCGGCAGGCGCAGATCGTAGCTGCCACCAGCCGCCGGCGCGATTTTGGCGGCAAGGAGCGGTGGGCGCTTAGACGGCGCCTCGTCCTCCCCTTCCGGAGGCATCTCAACCGCCACGTCATAGGTGCGATGCGTCGTCGTCCCCCGCGACCAGGCGGGCTCAAAGGAAATGGTCCGGCCACGCAGCAGGTCCAGCATGTATACGATGTCATGCTCGGACAGCGGCAGCTGGCGCTCGGCGACAAAGCCGCTACGTGCAAAATCGTACGACGCCGAACGCGAACTCGTGATGTCGCTCAGATACACAACCGTTGCCACAACAAGGTCGAGCAGGCGCACCGAAACCTCGTCAAAGGCCTCGGGTGTATGAAGGAATGTGAGCTTCTTGCCATACGAGAACGTACCGCCGCGCACATAGGCGTCGGCCATGCCGTCGATATCCTTGACCACGTAGGACACCGAACCGCAGCGAATGCGGAACTCGAGCGCCCAGCTAAAGCGGTCGGCGAACAGCGGATTGTAGTACGGCACCAACGAGGGCTCCAACGCCGCTTTGGGGGCGTCGGGAGCAACGGCACCGGCAAGCTTGCGGCGCATGCTCGCCAGCTCATCCATGCGCGCGTCCGAAAGATCGGAGAGCGCCGCCATGAGGCTGGGGCTCGTGGGGACGGGCGCCGGAAAGGGAAAGTTGGGGTTGACGGCCGGCGCTTTGGGCGCGGTGC
>CAJLLN010000136.1:0-4648 GCA_905207495.1 uncultured Collinsella sp.
AGGTGGGAACCACCTGGATGCCGGCGCGGGCAAGTGCCACGACAGCCCCGACGAGCTTGGTCGAGGGGTTGCCGTCGTTGTCGCGCAGCACGCACGAGCCGGGCGCGAGCATGGTGGCGTCCAGATCGGTAAAGACGTACTTAACCTTGGCAAGACGCTCGCGCATCTCGCCCGAAAGCTCAGCGACGGTCGGCAGGGTATTGTGGGACATGGTCACTCCATTTACGTAGAAGGGGCTTCTGGTCTTAGGCATCGTACGCCGCAAGGGTGCGCTTGAGAATCGAACCGTCGCGCTCGCAAGGCTCGGGTCCGTTCTTGCGCAGCATACGCTCTTCCTCGCCCTTACCGGTCACGATGACCACGGCAGGACGGACGGTTTCGCGCACGGCAGTCTCGATAGCGGCAACGCGATCAGTCACGATTTGCCAGTTATCATTTCCCTGCGCTTGAACGTTGCGCGCGATCTCGGCGCAAATATCCTCGACATCCTCGGGGCCGGGGTCATCCTCGGTAATCACGATTCGGTCGGCATACTTGCCAGCGGCGATACCCATTGTGGTGCGCCGATCGACACCCTTACCGCCCGTAGCACCAAATACAACCGCCAGCTCGCGCTCGGGATAGTTCTCGCGCAAGTCACGCAGGAGCGTCTCGAGGCTCATGCCGTTATGTGCAAAATCGACGATTCCCAGGATTTTGCCCGATACGGACGGATAGAGCTCCATGCGGCCGGGAACGAAGACGCCCTCAAAGCCATGGACGATACCCTCTTCGGAAATGCCCAAGGCCTCGGCGCAGGCAATAGCGGCAAGCGCGTTGGACACATTGAACTTAACCGGCGTGGGAATCACAATGTCGCGCGTAAAGCGGGGCGTGCGCACCGTTGCCACCACGCCGCAGTCGCCATTACGAATCGCCAGCGCGAGCACGTCGGCACGCTCGTCGGTCAGGGAGAACGTCACCGTACGTTCGCAACGAGATGCCGCCTCGAGCACGCGATCGACCTTATCCATATCGAGATTGACCACGGCAAAACGGCTCTGCGAGAAGATTTTGAGCTTGCTGGCAAAGTAATCCTCGAGCGTCGGATGCTCAATCGGCGAAATGTGATCCTCGCCGATATTGGTAAAGGCTCCGACTTCAAAGGCGATCTTGCCCGTGCGCTCGTATTTGAGGCCCTGGCTCGATGCCTCCATAACCAGCCACGGGGCACCCGCCTCCGCGGCATGCGCGATGCGAGACTGCAGCAGGAAGGATTCGGGGGTCGTCAGTTTGGAAGGGCCTGCCTCGATGCCGTCGTCGAACTCAATGCCCGTATTAAGAGCGGGTCGATGACAGCCCGTAAGCTTGGCCTCGTTGGCGAGAATGCCGCGCAGATAAAAGCTGCAGGTCGACTTGCCCTTGGTGCCTGTAAAGGCGCAGACCTTCACCTTACCCGACGGGTGCCCATAAAAGACATCTGCCACCACGGCGAGCGTGCGACGAATATCACTCACAATCACCGCGGGAAGATCAACATCGTAATCGACCTCGGAAACGTAGGCCACGGCGCCATCAGCGATTGCCGAAAGCAGGTACTCGCACTTAAACGCACGGCCCTTGCAGACGAACAACGTGCCCGGACGCACCTGGCGCGAGTCATCAGTTGCAAACTCAATGCGCTGGTCGTACGAAGCGCTCGGTCTGGAAACAACAAGGTCATCTTCCTCGAGCAACTCTATATAGCGCATCAGAGTTAGCTTCTCTTGTGTCGGACTCGACATACAAAGACCTCTCTCGCTAAATTCAGCCTTAAAGGGCAAAAGACGTCCCGCGGCAGAAACGATGAAACATTCTGTATTATCAACCATCCTAATATGCCACCTGGCCTTGCGCGCACTGCAGCCTTCTAAAAAATTGCATGGACTGTGCTGTGGGTCAATAAATGGCAACAGTGTCCACCCCGCGTAAAAACAGGGAAATCTGGATGCTGTTCTTTAACATAGCGTTCACAACCACGACCCGCCGCTTCGTCTGAAGATCGGGCCGTGGTTTTTTCGGTTCGCTCGGCGCTTATGCCTTATCACGAAACAAAAGATTGGCATGATAGTAAAGATTATTTGACATCAGCTGCCGCGATCCTTGCGGCAGTACACCTGAGCCGTCAGCAGAAAGGATCTTGCATGTGCGGTTTTGTCGGTTTTACCGGTACAGATGAACAGAGTGAGCTGGTTCTCACGGCCATGATGAATCGCATCATCCACCGTGGTCCCGATATGGGCGGCCAGCATATCGTCGACAACGTTGCCCTTGGCTTCCGTCGTCTTTCGATTCTTGATCTTTCCGAAGCTGGAGCTCAGCCCATGTCGAGCGACGACGGCAAGGTCACGATTGTCTTCAACGGAGAGATCTACAACTTCCAGGAGCTTCGCGCCGAGCTGGAGGCAGCCGGCTACGCCTTCCACTGCAACGCCGATACCGAGGTCCTGGTACACGGCTACGAGGAGTGGGGCGAGGACCTGGTCAACCGCCTGCGCGGCATGTACGCGTTCGTGATTCACGACCAGAACAAGAACAAGCTCTTTGGCGCTCGTGACATCTTTGGTATCAAGCCGTTCTATTACTACCAGGCATCCGATGGCTCGCTGCTGTTTGGCTCCGAGATCAAGAGCTTCCTGGACCATCCCAAGTTCGAGAAGGCCGTCAACCACGACGCGCTGCGCCCCTACCTGACGCTGCAATTCCCCGCCACGGAGGAGACCTTCTTTAAGGGCGTGTTCAAGCTTGCCCCGGCGCATTGCTTTACGTATGACCTGACGACCAACACCATGAACATCAAGCGTTACTGGAGCTGTGACTTCACCGACGACAACTCCAAGACCTTCGAGGAGTACGTTGACGAGTGCGACAAGGTCGTGCACGAAAGCGTCGCTGCGCACCGAATCGCCGATGTTAAGGTGGGCTCGTTCCTTTCTGGCGGCGTGGACTCCAGCTACATTGCCGCCTGTCTCATGCCCGACACCACGTATTCTGTCGGCTTCGATTACAAGAACTTCAACGAGACCAACTATGCTGCCGAGCTTTCCGACAAGCTGGGCATCAAGAACGTTCGCAAAATGATTACCGCCGACGAGTTCTTCGATGCACTGCCCGATATCCAGTACCACATGGACGAGCCGCAATCGAACCTGTCCAGCGTGCCGCTGTACTATCTGGCGCAGATGGCTTCCGAGGAGGTCACCGTCGTCCTTTCGGGCGAGGGTGCCGACGAGCTGTTTGCCGGCTATGAGTGGTACGAGGACACCCCCGAGATGCGCTCCTTTAAGAAGCACGTGCCGCTCGGCGTACGTCGCGCCCTGGGCTCACTCGTTCAGCATCTCCCCTACTTTAAGGGCCACAACTTCCTGACGAAATGCGCCGAGGTTCCCGAGCGCTGGTATGTGGGTCAGGCAAAGGTGTTCGACCCGTCCGAGGTCGACGAGGTGCTCAAGCCTGCTTATGACACCGGCAAGAACGCCGCCGAAATGTGCGCCGAGTACTACAAGCAGGTTCCCAACTGCTGCGAGCTTTCCAAGAAACAGTATCTGGATATGAACATGTGGCTGCCGGGCGACATCCTGCTCAAGGCCGATAAGATGTGCATGGCGCATTCTCTGGAGCTTCGCGTCCCGTTCCTGGACAAGAAGGTCATGGAGTTTGCCGAGCACATTCCCGCCAACTACCGTGTTAACGAAGAAGGCTGCAAGCTCGTCCTGCGTCACGCCGCCAACCGCACGCTGCCCGACGAGTGGGCAACGCGCAAGAAGGTGGGCTTCCCCGTACCGGTCAAGTTCTGGCTGCGCGAGCAAAAGTACTACGACTACGTAAAGGAATACTTCACCGCACCGTGGGCTGCTGATTTCTTTGACACCAATGTGCTCATGAAACTGCTCGACGATCACTTTGAGGGCCGCGCGCTCAACCAGCGCAAGATCTATACCGCGCTGACGTTCCTCATCTGGTACAAGCGCTTCTTTATCGACGAGGACAAGGGCGCCGAAGTCGCCGCGTAAGTTTCGTTATGAATTAGCAGTGAACAGCACGGGGTTTCCGCTATACTCAATCCTTGCGGGCGATTGGCGCAACGGTTAGCGCAGGTGCTTTACACGCACAAGGCTGGGGGTTCGAATCCCTCATCGCCCACCACTGAATTGATAGGCTCCCAGAAATGGGGGCCTTTCGTTTTCGTGCCCAGTGCAGAGGGATTCGAACCCGCAAGGGTGCGGAGCTGAGGAAACGCGAAGCGTTTTCCAGCGCAGCACGCGAGGAGCGAAGCGACGAAGCGAAAGCGGGCGGTGCCAGCCGCACGCGACATCCCTCATCGCCCGCCACAGAATTGTTAGGCCTCCAGCGATGGAGGCCTTTCCTTTTTTCGGGCCCTTTTCATGGGATGCGAACCCATCAGCGAGTCTGCCACAAAGGCCGTGGTCAAAAAATGGCAAAAATGAGTACTGCTACTTTGCTTACAACATATAAAAAGATAGCATTTACTTACGTTACGCAACATGTGTCCATTATAAGGACTAACAGTTGGATTAAAATCGTGTATTCATCGCCATTTCGTCTTGCTATCTAGCCTTATTAGTCCAAAATTGCTGCTACCAAATCGGTAACAGTACTCATATTTGAT
>CAJLLN010000137.1:0-4632 GCA_905207495.1 uncultured Collinsella sp.
CGACGCCGCGCTCGTCTTCTACGAGTCGCCTCATCGCGTCACTTCCTCCGTCGCAGCCATAGCCAGTGCGTATGGCACTCGCATGGTAGCGTTATGTCGTGAGCTCACCAAGCTGCACGAGGAGGTCTTGCGCGGGCCCGCTGCCCAGCTTGCCGAGGAGCTGCGTGCTCGCGGCGAGGTAAAGGGCGAGATTGCGCTGGTCATCGCGCCGCCGAGCGAGGATGAGGAGGCCGGTGCCGTGCCGGTTGGCGCCGCGGCAGCGGATTCCGACGAGGCCCTGCGCGAGGATATCCGCGTCGCGCTTGAGGAGGGGGAGCCCGCCTCTGCGGTGGCCAAGCGCCTGTCTCAGAAGTATTCGCGCCGCAAGCGCGATGTCTATGCCATGGTGCTCGATATGCAATAGATGGAGGATATCCAGCCCTTGCGCTAGAATCATCCTCTGTATGCAACGTTTTTCTGGAGGACAAACCCCATGGATCAAAGCAAGCCTTCGTTCTTTATCACGACGCCCATCTACTACGTCAACGCCGATCCGCACCTGGGCACGGCCTATTCCACCATCATCGCCGACGTTCAGGCTCGCTATCGCCGCTCCGCTGGCTTTAACGTCAAGTTTCTGACCGGCATGGACGAGCACGGCGAGAAGGTCGCCGAGGCCGCAGCCAAGCACGGCATGACGCCGCAGGAGTGGACCGATAGCCAGGCCCCGCACTTCAAGGAGCTTTGGAGCAAGCTCGAGATCTCCAACGACGACTTCATCCGCACCACCGAGCCGCGCCAGCATCATGCCGTGCAGTACCTGTGGGAGCGCATGAAGGAGTCCGGCTACCTGTATAAGGGCAGCTACGACGGTTGGTATTGCGTGCCTGACGAGACCTACTTCACTGATACACAGGTTCAGAAGGGCGACGAGGAGTACGGCAGCGTCGGCCAGCATCTATGCCCCGACTGCCATCGTCCGCTTGAGCGCGTGCAGGAGGAGTCCTACTTCTTTAAGCTTTCCGCCTTCCAGGACAAGCTGCTCAAGCTCTATGACGAGCACCCCGACTTTGTCGAGCCTGCGTTCCGTATGAATGAGGTACGCAGCTTTGTCGAGGGCGGCCTTAATGACCTTTCCGTGAGCCGTACGAGCTTTGACTGGGGCATCCAGGTCCCGTTTGACGAGGGTCACGTGACCTACGTGTGGTTCGATGCGCTGCTCAACTATATGACGGCCGTCGGCTACGGTGTCGACACCGACGAGGCGCGTGCCGAGCTGGCCTATCGCTGGCCCGCGCAGTTCCACATCGTGGGTAAGGACATCATCCGCTTCCACTGCGTCATTTGGCCCGCCATGCTCATGGCCATTGGCGAGGCCCTGCCCGAGCACGTCTTTGCCCACGGCTTCCTGACCGTGCGCAATGCCGAGACTGGCAAGGCCGAGAAGATGTCCAAGAGCCGCGGCAACGCCATCGCTCCGCAGGACGTTATCGACATGCTGGGCGTCGAGGGCTATCGCTACTACTTCATGACCGACGTCGTCCCCGGTACCGACGGTGCCATCAGCTTCGACCGCATGGAGCAGGTCTACAACGCCGACCTGGCCAACAGCTGGGGCAACCTTATCTCGCGTTCGCTCAACATGAGCGGCAAGTACTTTGACGGTTGCGCGCCCGCCAAGCCCGCGTCGTTCGATGCGTTCGACAACCCGCTGGCAAAGATTGCCGATGGCCTGGTCGATCGCTACATGGCCAAGATGGACGTGCTCGATTATGGTGGAGCTAAGGACGAGGTCATGGAGCTCATCCATGCCGCCAACCACTACATCGAGGACTCCGAGCCCTGGGCGCTTGCCAAGGACGAGGCCAAGGCTGACGAGCTGGCATTTGTGATCTACAACCTGCTCGAGGCCATCCGCATCGCCGCCCACCTGCTGATGCCGCTCATGCCCCAGACTTCTGCCGAGGCCCTGCGCCGCCTGTCCTGCGAGGACGAGGCCGCGAGCGACGACCTCAAGGGCATTTGCACTTGGGGCCTGCTTGCCGGCGGTCAGCCCGTCGAGAAGGGCGAGCCGCTGTTCCCGCGTCTGGCGTAGAGACCGCGCGAGCGCCATATCGGCAATTTGCTGTTTAGCTGTAAGGGCATGGCCGCCACGGTCCATGCCCTTTCGTTTCAAGACGCCGCCATCATGCTAAGGAGGCAACTATGACAACTTCGCCTTTGGCAAACCCCACGGCAACAAGGGAGCTGCTGGAGGAGTTTGGCCTTGCGACCAAGCATCGCCTGGGCCAGAACTTCCTGATCGACAACCATGTGATTGAGCGCATCTGCGAGCTTGCCGAGCTCACGGGCGATGAGCGCGTGCTCGAGGTCGGCCCGGGTTGCGGCACGCTGACGTTGGCCCTGCTGCAGGAGGCGGCGTGCGTTACGTCGATTGAGGCAGATCCCGAGCTCGAGCCGATGCTCGATGCTCACGCCGCTGACTATGCCAACTTCCGCTTTATCATGGGCGACGCGCTCAAAGTGACGCCGGAGCAGATTGAGCAGGCCGCCGGTGGTGAACCCACGGTGTTTGTCGCGAACTTGCCCTATAACGTGGCGGCGACAATCATCCTGCAGTTCTTCCAGACGATGCCCGCGCTCAAGCGCGCCGTCGTCATGGTGCAAAAGGAGGTTGCCGATCGTATTGCCGCAACGCCGGGCAACAAGACCTATGGCGGCTACACGACAAAGCTCGGCCTGTATGCGCAGGTTACGGGTCGCTTTGAGGTACCGCCGCGTTGCTTTATGCCGGCGCCGCACGTGGACTCGGCCGTCGTGCGTATCGACCGTGTTGACGGCGTGGTGCCCGAAGGACTCGACCGCGAGTTTGTGGCCCGCGTGATTGATGCTGCATTTGCTCAGCGTCGCAAGACCATCCGCAACTCCATGAGCGCCAACGGCTTTGCCAAGGACGTGCTCGATGCCGCCTTTGAGGCTTGCGGTATCGCACCCACCACGCGCGCCGAGACGCTTGATGTTGCCGACTTTGTCCGCCTGGCCCAGGAGCTAATCCATGATGCCTAATGCCGCACGCGTGACGTTTACCAAGAAAAAGAAGACGGTCGCCTGCCCCGTGCCCTTGGCACCGCTTGCCGACACGCATGCGCATCTGCTTTCGTTTTGGGGCAAAGATGTGCCCGAGACGCTCGGGCGCGCCAAAGCCGCGGGCGTCGACCTGTTGGTGACGATGTTCGACCCCATCGCTGACAAACGCAGCGTGACGGATTATAGCGACTGGCTCGTGCGCGAAATTCTGCCGATGCAGGATATCCCGCAGATCAAGTATCTTGCCGGCGTGCATCCGTATGGCGCGCCGGACTATACCGACGACGTTCACGCACAGGTCGTTGCCGCACTCGATGACCCCTTATGCGCCGGTATTGGCGAAATCGGCCTGGACTACCACATGGACTATGACGACGATATCGCGCCGGCACCCCATAACGTGCAGATTGACTGTATGGCGCGCCAGCTCGAGCTTGCCGTGTGCCGTAACGTGCCGGTGGAGCTGCATCTGCGTCACGAGGACACGGACCAGGAGCGTACCTCGCACGTGGACGCCTACAACGTGCTTCGTGAGGTGGGCGTGCCCCAGGCCGGTTGTGTGCTGCACTGTTTTGGCGAGGACCGCGCCACGATGGAGCGCTTTGTTGAGCTGGGCTGCTATATCGCCTATGGCGGCGCGGCCACCTTCAAGCGTAACGACGCTGTGCGCGAGGCGTTTGCGGCGACCCCGCTCGATCGCATTTTGTTCGAGACGGATTGCCCGTATATGGCGCCGGAGCCGATTCGTGGTCTTGAGTGCGAGCCGGCAATGATCTCAATTACGGCAAACGCGCTGGTTAACGACCGTGTCGATCGCACAGGTGAGGACGCCGAAACAATCGCGCAAGCCGCTTGGGAAAATGCCTGCAAACTTTTTCAAAAATAGTTCTTGCGTTCGTGGTGGCGCTCCGTTATTCTAATTCCTGCACGCGGGCGTGGCGGAATTGGCAGACGCGTACGGTTCAGGTCCGTATGGGGGCAACCCCATGAAGGTTCAAGTCCTTTCGCCCGCACCATTAAATGAAAGAGCTCCCAGCAATGGGGGCTTTTTTGTTATGCACGATCTACTTGGACGGGTATCCTAATGCCAACGTGTGCCTATCAGAGGAGAGACCATGCTGTTTTCCGGTATCATCGCCGCCCTTACCAGCCTTTTGATTCCCATCATCATCCTGTTGCTGCTGCTTCCCAGCGCCTGCTATGTCGTTGAACAGCAGCATGCCGTGATCATCGGGTACCGTCAAGATTCTTTCGCAAATTGATCGAGGCGGCCTCGGCCCCGCCTTGCTCTAGCCCTCCGCCTTCTTGCTCAGCTCGTCCATCTCCTCCAGCTTCGACATGTCCAGGTACCTCCTCTTGCCCCATTCGTGCTCCACGATGTACTTCAGCCTCGCCGTCACCAGCATCAGGGCCGAGTTGCCGTCCGGGAAGGTCCCTACGACTCTCGTCCTCCGCCTGATCTCGCGGTTGATGCGCTCGATACCGTTATTGGTCCGGATTCTGCGCCAGTGCTCCGGCGGGAAGTCCGTGTAGGTGAGAGTCTCGGAGAAGCCGTCGCGCACCGTC
>CAJLLN010000138.1:0-4620 GCA_905207495.1 uncultured Collinsella sp.
AGGTGCCGGGCGGCGGGCGGAGCATGGCCACCGGACCTATCGAAACACATCTCCACCGTTCCTTCAACTGGGAAAACGGCGCCCCCGGACCCCAGGAGGGGCCGCGGGGGCGTTCGGCTAACTGCGGGAATGGCCTATTTGCTCAATGTGTTCGGCTGAGATCGGAAATCAACCGGCCTTAAGCACCCTTGTGCCCGTTCGGGCGCGGATGTGGGCCACGCACGCACGCGATGATCGCCGACGCCGGCAAACGATATACTCTTGTTCCAGAAGAGACCATCCCGTCGAAAGCGAAATCCGTGAAGTCCCTCACCTCTTTTGCAAAGCGCTCAGCCCAGCTTGCCGCCGGCTTTGTCTGCGCTATCGCCCTTGCCGCTGGCGTGCCCACCGTCGCCGGCGCCCAAGTGCTTACGACCGACAATGTTTGCGGCAAAACCGCCGATGCGCGCGGCATCACGGCCGAAAACCTGCCCGATATCGATGCGACCAATGCCCTCGTCATGGGCAAAGACGGCACCGTCTACTATGGGCGCGGCGCCGATGAGCAGGTCAAAATCGCCTCGATCACCAAGGTCATGACCGCAATCCTAACCGTCGAGAATTGCAAAATGGACGAGAGGGTCACGGTGAGCAACGCCGCAGCCACCGTGGGTAATTCGACCGCCGGCTTGCTCGAAGGCGACGAGCTTACCGTTGAGCAGGCACTGCGTGGCCTGATGATTCCCTCGGGCAACGACGCCGCCATCGTGCTCGCCGAATATGTGGGCAAGAAGATCGACCCTAAGACCAAAGACGCCGAGGCCACATTTGTGAAGGCCATGAACGAGCGCGCTAAGAAGCTCGGCTGCACCGGCACGGTCTTTGAGAACCCACACGGTCTGGACTTTGATGAGTGGGCTGGCGATATGCACTCAACCGCACACGACGTAGCGCTGATGATGCAGGAGGCCATGAAAAACGACACGATCCGCGAGGTCGTAGCGAGCGAGGATTCCTGGATCGAGGTCACGGGCGCCGACGGCGCCGACCATTCGCATTCCATGGACACGCATAACTATTTGCTGGGCCAAGATGGCAACATCGGCGGCAAGACCGGCACCACCGACGACGCGGGCTATTGCTTTACGAGCGCCTACAACCGCGACGGCGACGAGATCTACACCGTCGTTTTGAACTCCACCACCACCGACCAGCGCTTTACCGATACCGCAACCCTTGCCAATTGGTACTACGGCCACAAGGTCACGGTCGCGATCGCCAACACGCAGGAAAAGACCGCCAACGGCAACCCGCTCATGGCACGCATTAGCCAGACAGATTGGACGGACAAGACGATCGACGCCACGCTCGCCGACCCCACGGCGCAAGCGACCGTGTTTTCCCTTGCTGGCGAGGTGACCGAAAAGGTTAGCTACGACGATCTTTCGGGCACGGTGCATGTGGGCGACAAGGTGGGCAGCGTTACGCTCAAGCAGGACGGCACCAAGATCGCCGTCATGGACCTAGTTGCCGACGAGGAAGGTGCAGGGCCGAATCCCATTGAATGGCTGCTCGTGAAGCTCGATCGCTTGGGCCGCCGCATCGACAACCGCCCGCTCACAGCCGAGAGCGAGACCGTAGCCAAGGCGCCCGAGATGTAAGATCGAAGAACAATACACTCGCTGAAAGGAGGTGTCCGAAAGGATGCCTCCTTTTTTTGAGGGTTCGAATCCCCAGCGCCCTTTCTCGATAATAAAAAAGGGCCCCCGATGGGACCCTTCTTTAAAGTTAAACTGGCGGAGAGCTGGGGATTCGAACCCCAGATGCCCTTTTGGGGCATACTCGCTTAGCAGGCGAGCACCTTCGGCCTCTCGGTCAGCTCTCCGTAACAGCCGTTCTATAGTAACCAAACAGCCAAGGATGGGCAAGAGGAAATTTTCTAATTGCCTAGCATCCTTTCCTCCTTGGAGGCTTCGCCTACCCCAGCGAGCGGTTGAGGGAGCCGAGCTCGTCGTTGCCCATGGTGCGCCACATTTGGAAGATGCAACCGCGTGCCAGGAAAAAGAAGCCGTTGTCGACCAGTTGCACAGCGGCATCTGCCAGCTGATTCGTCACGGCGGACACTGGCGGCAGCTCGAGTCCAGCCTTGCGGATGGTCTCGACCGCCTCCTCGAACGTCGGAGGCTCGCTGACGCCCATCTCATTCATAAGGCCCTGCATTTCTTCCAGCGCGCTACTGCCCGACTCCTCGCCGCGCGGCACCAGACGGTAACAAGCCAGCGCCATGTCGAGCTGATCGCAATTCCAATAGGCAAACGCCAAGCGATAGAACAGGTAGCCGATTGCAGAACGATCGCTGGCAATACGTAGGCCGTGGCGCGCCACCTCGATAATCTCGTCAAAGCGCTCCAGACGCGCAAGCACGTTGATGAGCGCAAAGTGCGATTGCATGGACGAGCGTGCCAGATCGTAAAGATGGCGCACCTCGGGCAGTGCTCGTTCAAAGTCCTCTTGCTCGGCGTAAAAGCTGCAGATCTCGTGCTGGGCAAAGTACAGCGCATCGGGCGCACGAAGGATTCGCACAGAGCGGTCTTCTTCCAACACCGGTAGCACCATGCGTACCAGCTGGTTATCGCAAAACTGCGTTTGAACCGGACCTGTCGCCAAAAGCTCGGCGACGGCGCACTTAGCCTCCAACTCCTCGACAAGACGGGAAAAGCCTTCAAAGGCACCTGTACGGTCGACTTTTGCCTGCTCGCGCAATTCAACAACGCGGGCCACGTATGGGTCGTCGTCCTCTTCCATGACCTCCAACTCGTCAGCCGTATCGGCAAGCAGCAGATCGCGCAGCGCCGGCGGCAGTGTGCGATGGTCATCACGCGGACGAGCATGAACCTCCGCAGGCTCAATCGTCTCCGGAGCGGTTGACTCATACGCCTCAAGCACACGCTTGCACGGCATATCGTCCATGTCCATGCTCTCAAGATCCTTGGCGACAGGCACGCAATCGGCCAGATAGGCCGCGCGCCCAAAGAAATACGTTGCGACAACGCGCTCGCCCTGCTCACTGTCGGGAGCAGCAATCTGCACATAGCAGCGCGTGATGCAGGTGCCCGCGGCAAAACACGCTGCCGCAAGCGTAAGTGCCACGCGCGCATCGTGCTCCGCGGCCCAGATCGCGCGCATGTCCTCGTCCAGCTCGCGCCAGGCGTCATCCTGAGCGTCGTATTCACGTTGCGGCATGGCATCAACGACAGACCGCCCAAACCGAACGAGCATAATCCCCTCGGCAACGTTTGCCCGATAGGTATAGTCGAGCCGTGTGACCACGTTAAGCGCCTCGACAATACGCGCGAAGCGGGTACGCACATCCCACTCACCGCCCGGCTGGCAAGCCACCGTACCCGGTTTGCCCCACGGGTTATCGCTCGAGGCCGTATCGAGCAGTCGGGGAACATCGTTGGTCGTCTTGGCGATATGCCACGCATCAAAGAGCGCGCAGCCCTCAAGGCTCGGCGAGGATGCCGCAGGGGCCAATCCGGCCCCGATGCGCTCGAGGATGCCAGAGAGGCGGTTGAGACGGCACTCGATGGCAAGCAGCATGTCAATCTCGTCCTGGTCCAGCAGGCTACGATCAAAATTGAGATAGAAAAGCTTTGAGCGATCGATGCGAGCCAGGCTCATCTCGGACTTGGCGGCGATGGTGCGCAGTCGGGGCAAGTCGACCTCGCTCATAAGGGCGGCCGCATAACGCTCGATACCGCTCGGATTCTCGGCATGGTCGACACGGTAGAGCAGCGTCTCGATAGCGTCAGGTAGCGGTGCCGTGTTAAAGCCCAAAAACACCTCGACCGGCTTGGGCAACTTTACGAGCTTTATTTTGTCGACAACGTTTTGCATGTCCGCATCGAGACCGTCGACGCCCGCCGTGTTCGCAATAGCGCTTTCGGAGTTGGCAAATATCACGTAGCGCAAGAACATCGAGGCCATGAACTCGCCGTAAGGAAGGGCGCGGGTCGAATTCCATGTCTCGTGGTCGGACTGCTCGCGCATGGGGCCTTCGGGAGAGCCGGCAGTTTGCGCACACGTACGCATTGCACCGTTGGCTTCCCTTACCATAATCTCACCAATACTGGAATCCGACTCGTCAAGGACCAGCTCCATGTCGGGATCGTTGGGCAGCGGAGCCTCGCTAACGGGGCGGTCCACCTTGTACACCTCACCCGAAACGCTTACGTAGCCCAAAAGCGACACATGGCTTTTGCCAACGAATTCGACGACATAACAAGATTCATGCTGGTCCTCGCCAAAGAGTTTCCAGACCACGCCATATGAGCGCCCCGCAGGCTGCTCGGGCATCGCCGGAAAGCGCTTCTTGGGATCGAGAAACCTGAGCTTGTATGTCGGACGCTCTGCCACGAAGTATCACCCTGATCGGTCGCTTGAAGAAGGAGTGGTCACGGATGGGCCGCGACACCTACTCGAAATCTTACACGAGTCGACAGGAAATAGTCCGCTTTACGCCTGCGCCTCGACCGAGGTTCGAATCCATGCAGCGGCGGCATAAAAGAAAAGCCCCCGTTGCCGGAGGCTTCAAGTTCAATTGGTGCGGCGTATAGGATTCCGCGCATCCGCTGCGCG
>CAJLLN010000139.1:0-4618 GCA_905207495.1 uncultured Collinsella sp.
CGTCGTTATTTCGTTTTCTTGCTGTTGATCAGACACAGTGTTTGCTCAACTTTCTTTTCAAGCCCTGTGATCACATGCTCCCTGCATAAACCTTCAGGGCGGCTAAACAGTCTAGCTCCGTCAAATACCGACGGACATCATTGATCTGTATCGAGATATTTGCGTCATATACGCAGCTTTAGTGTAACACAACCGCAACCACCTGCAACTTAGTCATTGAGGACGTTCTTAAACGACTAGTCAAAAGGGACAATCTTTGGTTTACCGCCCACAAACCTGAATGCTTCCGCCAAAACTATGACGGTTTACTACGATGAATCGCTCAACCGCGACCACTCCGAAATTTGTTGAACTAAAACCGCAGGTAGATGCCTTGCACTTTTTTGCGAAAAGCCGGCGTGGTTGGAATCTCTCAATTCATCGTAGTAAACCGGCATAGTTTCGTATTTCCAGCAGTTCCAAATTCGTCAATACGTCGGCGTTTGCAAAAAGCCCGACCTCCGTGTGGAGATCGGGCTTTCAAGGCTCAGTTAAACCAAACCTGGACAGTCAAACGACCCGTAGATTACATCTGCTCGGGTGCGGAAACGCCAACGAGGGTGAGCACCAGGGCGAGCGTCACGCGGACGGCGTCGCAAGCGGCCAGACGGGCGCGCGAGAGCTCGGGGTCGACGGGACGGCCCTCGCTCGGCAGCACCTGGCAGGCAGCATAGAAGCTGTGGAAGTCGCCGGCGAGCTCCTCGGCAAAGTGCGTCAGACGGAACGGGGCGCGGTCGCGAGCGCAGCTGGCGATCAGGTCGGTGAGCTCGTTGAGCTTACGCGAAAGGGCGAGCTCGGTCGGGTCGGTCAGCAGCGAGTAATCGACGTTCTCACCGATAGCCTTGGCGGCGACGGCCTTCATGCCCATCTCGTCAGCCTGCTCGGGCGTAACGTCAGCGGCACGGCGCAGGATGGAGCACACGCGAGCGTGAGCGTACTGCACGTAGTACACCGGGTTGGAGTTGTCGCGCTTCTTAACGGCCTCGATGTCGAAGTCGACCATCTGGTTGGAGCTCTTGGAGATGAGCGTGTAGCGGGCGGCGTCAGAGCCGACCTCGTCGACGAGCTCCTGCAGGGTCACCATGGTGCCCTTGCGCTTGGACATACGGACGGGCTTGCCGTTGCGCAGCAGGTTGACGAGCTGACCCAGCAGAACCTCGAACTTGCCGGGGTAACCGAGAGCGTCGCAGACGCAGCGGACGCGCTCGATGTAGCCGTGGTGGTCGGCGCCCCAGATGTCGATGACGTGGTCGACGCGCTGGAACTTGTCCCAGTGATAGGCAACGTCGGAGGCGAAGTAGGTGTACTCGCCGTCGGACTTGATCAGAACGCGGTCCTTGTCGTCGCCCAGATCGGTGGAGCGGAACCACAGGGCGCCGTCCTTGGTGTAAAGATAGCCCATCTTGTCGAGCTTCTCGAAAGCGCGATCGACGGCGGAGGTGCCGGCGGTCTCGCCCCCGGTGTCCTTCACATACAGCGAGCGCTCGGAGAACCAACGATCGAAGTCGCAGTTGACGGCGTGGCAGAGGTCGCGCATGTTGTCGACCATCTTCACGTAACCGCGCTCACGGAAGCTCTCCATGCGCTCCTGTGGATCGGCCTCGACCCACTTGTCGCCGTCGGTGCGCCAGAACTCGGCGGCCTCGTCGATGATGTAGTCGCCGCCGTAGGAGTCCTTACCCAGAGTCTCGGCAAAGTTATCCTGATACGGATGGGTCTCGGGATGCTCGTCGTTCTCGTCGGCGACAAAGGCATCGCGGTCGGCGATCAGAATCTTGTGAGCCTCGTCGATATCCACGCCCTGCTTGGCGATGATGTCGGCGAGCTGCATATAGCGCGTGCTGATGGAGTTGCCGAAGGTGTTCATCTGCGAGCCGTGGTCGTTGATGTAGAACTCACGCTGGATGTCGTAACCGGCGTGGTCCATAACGCGGCAGAGGGAGTCGCCCAGCGCGGCCCAGCGGCCGTGGCCGATGTGCATGGGGCCGACGGGGTTGGCGGAAACGAACTCTACCTGGGTCTTCAGGCCGCCGCCGACGTTGGACTTAGCGAAGTCCATGCCCTTCTCGCGGGCCTCGCCGAAGATAGCGTTCTTGACGGCGACGGAGAGGTAGAAGTTGATGAAGCCGGGGCCTGCGATCTCGACCTTCTCGATCGCGGGGTCCTCGGGCATATGGGCAACGATGGCCTCGGCGATCTTGCGCGGGGCGCAGTGGGCCAGCTTGGCGGACTTCAGGGCCATGGTGGAGGTCCACTCGCCATGAGAAGTGTCAGCCGGTCGCTCGATGGCGCAATCGTCAAGTTCAAATGCGGAAAGGTCGCCGGCCTCCTGGGCCGCAGCAAGCGCAGCGCGTACCAGCTCTTCAATCTTCTCGGGCATAGATCCTCCTTGTGTTAAAGCCCCCGAGCTCTTGGTCACTCGTAGGGCAAAAGCCAGAGTTTGTAGCACTCTATCACAAGCGACGCACACTGTCGCAGGGTAAAGCCAATCGAAATTGCATATGCACAAAAATGACTACCGCTCTTGCGCGGTGGTACAAAGTTGGCGGTTTGCCTGCAATTTATACACGTTCTGGAAATGCATAAACGCATGAATAAGCCGTTTTATTTATCGAATACTCTTACCTATCAGAGTTGTGTGCTTTTCCTGCATAAAGTGAAGGTTTGCGCACGTCAGCGTGTTATTCTAGACATACGTAAATTCGTATAAGTTGGAGGTAGCATGTTCTCAATCGGTCAACACGTCATTCATCCGGGTCAGGGAGTCTGCACCGTCGTCGGTTTTAGGGACGACACGCCGCAGCCCATGTTGTTGCTCGAGACCAAGCAGGGACATGCGCAGACGATCCTCATGTACCCCGTGGCGCAGGCCGACCGTCTGCATGCCGCCATCTCCCAGCAAGATGCCGAGCACCTGCTGAGCCACTACAACGAGTTGGAGTGCGACACCTTTACCGAGCGCAACAGCTCGCTCGAGGAGACGCACTTTAAGCAGCAGCTTAAGCTGGGTGCGCCCGAGACGGTCCGCGTGGCAAAAACCATGATGCACCGTATTCGCCAGGCCGAGGAAGCAGACAAAAAACCCAGCTCCTACTACATGCGCGTACTCAAGGAAGCCAAGCGCCGCTCCATCGAGGAGTTCGCCGTGGCCCTGGGCGTCACCGAGGAGGACGCCGAAGCCCGCCTAGCCCAAGCCGCCCTCAACTAACCCATCCGCACCAAAAACCACCACAAAGGGGACAGGCACCTTTGTGGTGGTTTTCTTGTTCTAGTAGTATTCATTCTTATCGATACCCACGAGCACAAGGAGTCCCTTATGGCAGAGCCGCTTACCGCCGGAATCACCCGCGACCGCGCGTTCGAACTGCTCAACGAGCACAACAAGGACCCGTTCCACATCACCCATGGCGAGACGGTCGAGGGCACTATGCGCTACTTTGCGCGCGAGTTCGACCCCGAGAACGAGGAGTTTTGGGGCATCGTCGGTCTGCTGCACGACCTGGATTGGGAGGAGCATGAGGACGACCCCATGAACCACACCATCTATGCCGCCGAGATTCTTGAGGGCGAAGGTGCGTCTCCCGAGCTTATCCGTGCCATCCAGACACACACGTCCGACTTCAACTCTTCGCTGCCCAAGCCCGAGCTGCAGATGGAAAAGATCCTGTTTGCCTGCGATGAGCTCACCGGCCTGATTGGCGCCGCCGTCATCATGCGCCCGAGCAAGAGCGTCATGGACTTTACGACCAAGTCGCTCAAAAAGAAATTCAAGGACAAGCGCTTTGCCGCCGGCTGCTCGCGCGACGTAATTTCGCAGGGCGCCGAGATGCTGGGCTGGGAGCTTCCCGAGCTCTTCGACCGCACCATCGCAGCCATGCAGTCCTTCGCCCCCGACCGCGACACCTTTCAGGCCTAGCACCAAAATCACCGCAAAGGGGCTTGGCCCCTTTGCGGTGATTTTTTGCGCGGGCGTTTAGGGGCGAACCTGGCCGGTGCCGCGGAGCTTGTATTTGTAGGTGGTGAGGGCCTCGGCGGCAAAGGGGCCGCGGGCATGGAGCTTTTGGGTCGAGATGCCGATCTCGGCACCCAGCCCAAACTCGCCGCCGTCAGTGAAGCGCGTGCTGGCGTTGGCGTAAACTGCCGAGGCATCGACCGCATCCAGGAAGCGCTCGCAGGCATCCTCGTCCTCGGCAACGATGGCTTCGGAGTGCATGGTGCCGTAGCGGTTGATGTGTGCGATGGCCTCGTCCTCGTTCGCCACGACCTTCACGCTCATCTCGAGTGCCAGGTACTCACGGCCCCAATCCTCCTCAGTCGCGGCAACATAGTCGTCGCCCTCGGCAAGCCCAGCGTCAGCGCATGCAGCGCACGTGGCCTCGTCGCCGTGAATCAGCACGCCGTGGTCGTGCAGCACGGCAACGACTGCGGGCAGGAAGCGATCGGCAACGGCACGGTCGAAGCCGTCCGGCTCAAAAAAGACCTGAGCGGCCCGGCGGGAAAGCCGGTCACGCTGTTCAAGGCGTCCGAGGCGCCATGGGTCCGCTCGCACGTCCCCGGAGAAAAGCTGTACGTCACCGAC
>CAJLLN010000140.1:0-4518 GCA_905207495.1 uncultured Collinsella sp.
CGCGCAGGACGGCGCCATGGTGCCCTGGGCGGCCCCAAGCACGTGGGGTATCGCCGCGGCGATTGTGCTGCAGGCGGCAATCTTTGGTTTTATGCACATGAATTGGGTGCAGGGTTGCTACGCGGGTGCCGCCGGCCTCATCTTTGGTTGGGCACTCGTGACCACCGGAAAGCTTCGCTACACGATTCTGCTGCACTTTGCGTTTAATGCCGGGTCGTATCTCATGGGGCTGCTGTGGTTTGTGAGCACACCGCTCGACGTTGTGGTCACGGTTGGCATCGCCGGCTTTGTGCTGGTAGAGGCGATGCGCTCGCTGCTTCGATTGCGCATTCCCGTGTCGCGCGAAGCTGATCGGTCTGAGTAATAACGCCTTTAATTAGACCGATGCGTCCTGAACGCACCTGGCGTTTCGCCGAATGCTTCTTTAAATTTTGAGTAAAAGAATGACATGTTGGAGATGCCGACTTTTCGGGCTACATACTGCACGCTGCGCTCGGTGTTATTGAGAAGATATGCCGCCTCTGTGAGCTGCTGGTTGAGCTTGATTTGCGAAAACGTTTTGCCGGTTTTTTGCTTGATCAAGCTGCTGAGATAGCTGGTGCTATAACCCGTATCGCTCGCAATGCTTTCGAGTGTGCAGTCGCCGTAGCTTCGCTCAATATGATTCAGAATCGACACGATGCGTTCGTCCGACATGATCGCCTGGTTATCAGTTGCGGAGCGTCGGTACAGTCCTCGAATGAGAACAAGGAATAGGCTGACGGCGAGGTGCCTCATGAGTTCATTGGAATAGGCATCTTTAAAGTGATATTCGATAAAGAGCATCTCGATGAGGCGTCGCGCATGTCGGGCGTATTCCTCTGGAAGAATGAGATATTTTCGGGCCTCGCGGTTTTTGGACACAAAATCAAATAGAAGATTCGTTAATGGTGACGCGCCGGGTAGCTGGCTCAGGAACAACGAATCGAACATTTCTTTTTTGAAGACGATCGAAATGACGATATCATGCTCGCCCTTAACGTATGGAACGCTTCTGACTACGCCGGTGTTGCAAATGAGCACGTCGCCCTTTTTAAGGAGTAGTCGCCGTCCGTTGACGATAAACGTGCAGACGCCGTCGTACACGTAGTTAAGCTCCATATCCCGATTGATATGAGGAGGAATATCGGTAAAGCGCGACTCCTTGATAAGGCCCACGGGGTTTTCGTCGAGAGTTTCTTTCCAATCAAACAGATAGACCTCTTCGCCGTTAATGGTTGTGGTTTCCACCCTGTTATATCGCGGGCTGAGCTCTCCCGGATGTGTGCGATGCCACTCTTCGGTCTCGGTATGCGTATAGAGCAGCTGTTTGAGATTCGAATCCATGGGGTGCTCCAGGGGTGAACGGTAGAATCGATGCCTTAAACGGTACTATATCTAAAAAAATGTTATAAACCCACGCTTTCTATGCGATATCTTATGCATCTTGTTATTCCTAGTATTGGGTTATCCGCTGGAGCATCCGATCAAGGAGGGCAAATGAGTAAGTTAAAACATGGGTTTGACTCCGACTTTTTATGGGGCGGAGCCATATCGTGCTCGCAGGCCGATGGCGCCTGGAATGAGGGCGGAAAGGGAAAGTCGACGCAGGATTGTCGATGGCTGGATGGTACCTGGACTCATGACCAGATTGAGGACAAGCATCAAAACAACCCCTTCTGCCATGACGAGCTAATGAACGCTCTCGCAGATGACGGCGTTGAGTTCTACCCGTTTAGGCGTGGCAACGACTTCTATCATCACTATCGTGAGGACATCGCGCTTTTTGCGGAGATGGGTCTCAAGCTGTTCCGCACCTCTATTTGCTGGAGCCGAATCTATCCTAACGGAGATGATCTTGAGCCTAACCGCGAAGGCATCGAGTGGTATCGAAGCATGCTGGGTGAGTGCAAAAAGCACGGCATTAAAACCTTCGTCACCATGCTCCACTATGACATCCCGGTAAATCTTGTCACCACATATGGGGGATGGAAGAATCGCAAGACGATTGATTTCTTCGCCCGCTATGTCGAGACAATCGTTACGGAATTGGGCGATCTGGTCGATTTCTGGCTGCCTTTTAACGAGTTCAATGCAGCGCGTTTTTCGCCTTGGGACGGGGTCTGTCTGGTCAAAGACGAAGAGGGGGAGAACTTCGATCGAGCCATCTTCCAGTGCCTGCACCACGAGTTCGTTGCCAATGCGCGTGCCGTCGAGATTGTCCATCGTCTTTCGCCCGATACTCCCGTTGGCGGCATGATCGCTCGATTCTGTACGTATCCCGCCACCTGCCGTCCCGAAGATAACATGCAGGCTATTCACGACGACCAGTATTCCAACTGGTTCTATACGGATGTGATGGCTCGTGGAAAATACCCCGCTTATATGAATCGCTATTTCGACGCGTGCGATATCGAGATTCAAATGGAGCCGGGCGATGAAGAGCTCATCGCTCGCAACACGGTCGACTTCCTGGCCTTCTCGTACTACTTTTCCCAGGTATCCACCTGCGATCAGGGATGGGAGAAGACTGCGGGAAATCTGGTCATGGCAAACAAGAACCCTTATCTCGAGACGAGTGAGTGGGGCTGGCAGCTCGATCCCATTGGCCTGAGGGTTACCCTTAACCAGATGTATGACCGCTATGGGCTGCCCCTGTATATCGCCGAGAACGGCCTCGGTACATCTGATGTAGTCGAGGAGGATGGCAGCATCCACGACGAGTATCGAATCGATTATTTGCGCCAGCACATAAAGTGCCTTAAGGAAGCAGTGATCGATGGCGTTGACGTGCGCGGATACATGATCTGGGGATTCATTGACCTTGTTGCCTGCGGTCCTCTTACGATGGACAAGCGCTACGGGCTTATCTATGTCGATCTGGATAATTGCGGCAACGGCACTGCGGAGCGCTCGCGTAAAGACTCTTTCTATTGGTATCAGAAATGTATCGCCACTAATGGCGAGGATCTTGGGTAGGAGTGATTGTCGTGGCAGACAAGAAGGAACTGGCCGCTCGTGTCCTCGAGCTCGTGGGCGGCGCCGATAACGTTGTTATGGCAACGCACTGCATTACAAGGCTCAGATTCAACCTGAAGGACGATAGCAAGGCAGACCTTGAGGCCCTTAAGACGCTTGATGGCGCCTTGGGCGCGCAGGTTAAAGACGGACAGTGGCAAGTTATCATCGGCGCCAGCGTGGGGTCGGTATATGACGAATTGGAGCCCATGCTAGGTGACAGGATGGGTGGCGAGGTCTCCGCCGACGCCGAGCAGCCTGAGCTCCAAAAAGGTTCGGCTCGCGTATTCGATATCATCACCGGCATCTTCTCCGCTATCATTCCCGCACTGGTGGCGGGAGGCATCGTAAAGGGCATCCTGGCTGCTATCGCGGCTTTTGGAATCGACACGGGTGCCGGCGACTTTGCGATATTCAATATGATTTCGGATATCCCGTTCTACTTCTTGCCGTTTTTGCTGGCAATGTCTACAGCTGATAAGTTCCGGGTCAACCGTTCGCTTGCGCTTTGTGTTGCTGGATCGCTGATGTACCCGACCATTGTCAACGCTGTCGGTACGGGCGAGACGCCCCTTGCGCTGTTCGGTTTTGCGGTGCCGATTTTTAGCTACGCCGATTCCGTGTTCCCGGTTATCTTTGGCGTCATTGGCTTGTCTTTTGTATATCGCGCAATCGACAAAGTCGTGCCGGATCTTTTTAAGCTCGTTGTCGTTCCGGCGCTCTCCCTTGCTATCGTGATTCCCGTCAACTTGTTTGTGCTCGCTCCGATTGGTGCCTGGTGCGGTCTTGGTCTTGCCAACGGTATCGTTTGGCTATTCTCGACGTTAGGCCCCGTTGCCGGTTTTCTGCTGGGCTTCTTTATGCCGCTTATCGTGCTCTTCGGCATGCATCAGTCAACGAGCCCTATCCAGATTTCCAATATCGCAACGCTTGGGTATGACTATCTGCTCCCGATCTCTTTCTGCCATAACCTCGCCGAAAGCGGTGCGTCTTTTGGTGCAGCCCTGCGCATGACCGACGAAAAGCTCAAGTCCGCTGCAATGACGTGCGCCTTCTCAGCATTTATGGGAATTTCCGAGCCCGCCTTGTTTACCGTTCAGGTTCCTAACAGGACTCCGCTTATCGCTGCGATGATCGCGGATGGCATTGGCGGTGCGCTTACCGTTGTTCTCGGCGCAAAGTGCTTCGGCTTTGTTATGCCCGGCATTACCTCGTTGCCCGTTTATGCCGATCCAAGCGGCAATCCCATGAACCTGATCATGATTGTCGTCTGCATCGCTTTGACTTGGGTTATCTCTGCGGCGCTCTCGTTTGCGCTCTATGGTCGTTTCGACAAAAAGTAACGACGTTTTGAGATAGACAATATTAATCGGCCGCTCGCCGGGGAATCGTTCTGCGACGCCCCGGCGAGCGGCATTTTATTGGTGGGGCGTGTCGTGTCGCCAACGGCGGCATGCCGCCTCGCCGCGCTAGTTGCGGCGA
>CAJLLN010000141.1:0-4474 GCA_905207495.1 uncultured Collinsella sp.
AAAAGCCGGTCTTTCTGCTGGTGAACAAGCTCGACAACCCCGATCGCGAGAACGACAGTATCTGGGAGTTCTATTCGCTTGGCATCGGTGAGCCCACGCCGCTGTCGGCCCTGCACGGCCACGGCACGGGTGACTTGCTCGACGATATCGTGGCCCTGCTCCCCGAGGAGGAGGACGAGGTCGCCGACGAGTTCCCCGACGCGCTCAACGTGGCCATTATCGGCCGCCCCAACGCCGGTAAGTCGTCGCTGTTCAACCGCATCTTGGGTGCCGATCGCTCCATCGTCTCGAACATCGCCGGCACCACGCGCGACGCCATCGATACCGTCGTCGAGCGCAACGGCAAGCACTACCGCATGGTCGATACCGCGGGCATCCGCAAGAAGAGCACCGTGTACGAGAACATCGAGTACTACTCCATGGTCCGCGGCCTGCGCGCCATCGACCGCGCTGACGTGGCGCTGCTCGTCGTCGACGCCTCCGTGGGCGTCACCGAGCAGGACCAGAAGGTCATGGGCTTGGCCATCGAGCGCGGCTGCGCCATCGTGGTGCTGCTAAACAAGTGGGACTTGCTCGACGATGACCGCAAGCGCGAGGCCTGCATGGAGACCATCGACCGCCGTCTGGGCGTTATGGCTCCTTGGGCCCAGTACCTGCGCATCTCTGCCCTCACTGGCCGCGGCGTCGAGAAGATCTGGGCGATGGTCGACGCCGCCGAGAAGTCGCGCTCGCAAAAGATCAGCACCTCGCGCCTCAACACGTTCCTCACCGACCTGCGCGAGTTCGGTCATACCGTGGTGGACGGCAAGCGCCGCCTGCGTATGCACTACGTGACCCAGACGGGCGTCAACCCGCCGACGTTCACGTTCTTCGTCAACCACAGCGACCTGGTCAATGACACCTACCAGCGCTACGTGGAGAACCGCATGCGCTCCACGTTCGATTTTGCTGGCACGCCCATTCGACTCTTCTTTAGGAAGAAGGAGCAAAAGGATGCTTAATCCGATTCTGCTGACCGCCATCTGCGCCGTGGTCTCGTTCTTTATCGGAGCGATTCCGTTTGGCTTGATCCTGGGCCGCGTGTTCAACCATACCGACATTCGCAAGGCGGGCTCCGGCAACATCGGCACCACCAACGCGCTGCGCGTGGCCGGCCCCAAGGTGGCCGCGCTCACGCTGCTGCTCGACTGCCTTAAGGGCGCCATCTGCGTCCTTATCGCCCGTCCGCTCATCGCGAGCGTGGGCTACGGCTTCCCTGTGAGCATTATGGCTCCCGGTGCCGCCGGCGATTGGATGCTCGGCGTCATTTGCCTGGCGGCCGTGTGGGGACACATCTTTTCTCCCTACCTCAACTTCCACGGAGGCAAGGGTATTGCCGTGGGCTTGGGCGTCATCCTCGCCTGGTACTGGCCCATCGGACTTTCGCTGTTGGGCATGTTTATCGTGGCCGTCGCCATTACCAAGTTTGTGTCGGTGGGCTCGCTTGCCGCGGCCATCGGCCTTCCCATCGCTGCCTGCGCGGTCTTTCCGTACAGCAGCCTGGGCCTCAAGTTTTGCATGGCAATGATCGGCATCACCGTAGTGTGGGCCCATCGCGCGAACATCAAAAAGCTCATGACCGGTAAGGAGTCCAAGCTCTCGTTTACCAAGCGCGTCACCGAGCCCGACGATAAGTAGGAGAGAGTCATGAATGTTGCGCTGATTGGCTCCGGCTCCTGGGGACCCGCCGTCGCCGGCCTTGCCGCCGCGCGAGCCGAGCGCGTGATCATGTGGGCCCATAGCGAGCAGACGGCCGCCGGCATTAACGGCGAGCATCGCAACCCCCGCTATCTGGTGGACTACGTGCTGCCGGAAAACGTTGTCGCCACGACGGATTTGGCCCAGGCGCTCGACGGCGTCGAGGCCATCATCTTTGCCGTGCCTTCGACGCACCTGCGTGGCGTCTGTCACCAGGCGGCGTCGTTCATCGCGGACGAGACGCCGGTTCTGTGCCTCACCAAGGGCATCGAGCCCGAGTCCGGCCTGCTCATGAGCGAGGTCATCGCCAGCGAGATCGGCAACGAGTCGCGCGTGGCGGCGCTTTCGGGCCCCAACCATGCCGAGGAAATCTGCCGCGGCGGGCTTTCGGCCGCCGTCATCGCCAGTGAAGATCAACAGGTGGGGAAGACCTTTAAGGAGCTGCTGCTTTCCACGGCCTTCCGCATCTACCTGTCGCAGGACATGACTGGCGTCGAGGTCTGCGGCGCCATGAAAAACGTCATCGCTATCGTATGCGGGATCTCCGCCGGCTCGGGTGCGGGCGATAACACGCTCGCCCTCATCATGACGCGCGGTCTGGCCGAGATCAGCCGCCTGGTACACGCCCGCGGCGGTCAAGCCATGACCTGCATGGGGCTTGCCGGCATGGGCGACCTTATCGCCACTTGCACCTCGGAGCATTCGCGCAACCGCACCTTTGGCTACGAGTTCGCGCATGGCGTGTCGCTCGACGAGTACCAGGCGCGCACGCATATGGTGGTCGAGGGTGCCGTCGCGGCCCGCAGCGTCAGCGAGCTCGCCCGTTCACTGGGCGTAGACATTCCGCTCACCTTTGCCGTGGAGCAAACGCTCTACAACGGTGTTACTTTGGATAGGGCGCTCGAGATCCTTACCGACCGCGTCCCTTCTCAAGAGTTCTACGGACTCACCGACTAGCGCAGAAAGGCTACTACCATGGGTTCCATCAAAATCGCTCCGTCCGTCCTTTCGGCCGACATGGCCAACCTCAAGGGCGAGCTCGACAAGATCGCCTGTGCCGACTACGTACACTTTGACGTTATGGACGGTCACTTTACCGGCAACCTCACCTTTGGCGTTGACATCCTTAAGGCCGTCAAGCGCTCCACCGATGTACCGGTCGACGCGCACCTCATGGTGTCGAACCCCGACGAGACGGTCGATTGGTATGCCGACGCCGGTGCCGACATGATCACCGTGCACTACGAGGCTTCCACGCACCTGCACCGCACGCTCACGCATCTGCAGCAGCGCGGCGTCAAGGCCGGCGTGGTGCTCAACCCCGCCACCCCCGTGTGCGTGCTCGAGAGCATCATCGACGTTGTCGACATGGTGCTGCTGATGAGCGTGAACCCTGGCTTTGGCGGCCAGAGCTTTATCCCTGGTACAATCGCCAAACTGCACGAGCTTACGGCCATGTGCGAGCGACATGGCGTGTCGCCCATGATCGAGGTCGACGGCGGCATCTCTTCCAAAAACATCGCCGAGGTCGTCAAGGCCGGCGCAAATGTCCTGGTGGCCGGTTCCGCCGTATTTAAGTCCGAAGATCCCGCCGCCGAGGTTGCGCTGCTGCAGAAGCTGGGCAACGAGGCTGCACAGGAGGCATAAACCCTTATGACCGCAGGTCAAAACCGCATACCCGTGAATCTTGACTATGCCGCCTCGACGCCCATGCGCGCCGAGGCGCTCCTTGCGCAGCGCGAGTACGACGACAGCGAGCTTGCCGGCGTCAACCCCAACTCGCTGCACTCGCTCGGCCGCAAGGCCGCTGCGCGCCTAGAAATGGCGCGTCGCGAGATTGCCCGCAGCTTTAGCGCGCGCGTCCGTCCGTCCGAGATCATCCTTACCAACGGTGGCACCGAGGCCAACCAGCTGGCGCTGCTCGGTCTTGCCGAGGGCGCTCGCCAGCGCGACCGCAAACGCGATCGCGTAATCGTTTCGGCCATCGAGCACGATTCGATTCTGGACAACCTGCCGCTGCTGCGTGCCGCCGGCTTTACCGTCGACCTGGTGCAGCCCTGCCGCGCGGGCTACATTGAGCCTGCCACGCTGAGCGACTTGCTGAGCGACGACGTGTCGCTCGTGAGCATTATGGTCGCCAACAACGAGACCGGCGTGGTGCAGCCCATCCGCGAGCTTGCCGCGGCCGCGCATACCGTGGGCGCCCTGTTCCACACCGATGCCATCCAGGGGTATCTGCATATTCCGCTCGATGTTACCGAGCTGGGAGTTGACGCCATGACCGTTGCTGCGCACAAGATCGGTGGCCCCGTGGCATCCGGCGCGCTCTACCTTAAGAACCGCACGCCGCTGCGCCCGCGCATCTTTGGCGGCGGACAGGAGGCCGGTCGTCGTGCCGGCACGCAGGACCTGCGTACACAGCTGGCTTTTGCCGCTGCCGCTTCCGCGCTGTTGCCGAACGTGGCCCAGGAGCGCGCGACGCTGCAGGCCTTATCCGATAAGCTCTACGCCACGCTTACGGCCCATTCTCGCATTCACGCTACGATGGGCGACTACGCGCAGGCCGATCGTCTGCCGGGTATGGTTTCGATCTACGTCGACGGCATGGACTCCGAGGAACTCATCGTTAAGCTCGATGCCGCCGGCTTTGAGGACATGCAGATCATGGCGTCCAATTCGCTCGATGAGTATCTGGTACGCGACCTGCTCGTGCAGGGTGCCCGCCTAGACTCGTTCG
>CAJLLN010000142.1:0-4395 GCA_905207495.1 uncultured Collinsella sp.
TGCGGCAGCGGCGAGACGTACCTGCTCCAGGGTCAGGAGGTCATGATCAAGCAGATCGAGACCCCCGACGAGGACCCGGCAGACGCTACTCCCGACGGCCTTTCCGACGCCCCCGATGCCGTCGACGCCGCCAACCCCCTCCACATTGTCTAGCCCTTAGTCGTTGGGGACGTTCTTAAACGACTAGTCAAACAAGAACGTCCCCAACGACTACTTGCGCTAGAGCATAAGTCACGCTAATAGTCAAGTTATGTCTGTTTAAACAAAATAGCGGCAGTACAAGCGCATTCGCGCTTGCTTAAAATCGATATTAATGAACAGCCTGCTTGTATCTGTAAAATGCGTGGCTTGATGAGCGGCGCCTTGGCGGGTAATGAGTGAAAAAGCAGTAACGTAATCAATTTGTAACAAACTTAGACGTTCAAACAAATAATGCAACCTTTTACGAATTTAGCTATAATTCCACAAACCAAACAGGTATACTTCCTTCATGTCATGTAGGAAATACGTAGACAAAAAGGAGGTTATGTGATGGTAAGTATTGTTCTTGCTAGCCACGGGGACTTGGCAGCTGGAATCAAGCAGACGGGCTCGATGGTCTTTGGCGATCAGCCGTCTGTTGCCGTGGTCTCGCTCGAGCCGAGCATGGGCCCCGACGACTTCCGTGCCAAGGTCGAGGAAGCAATCGCTTCCTTCGAAGACCAGGAGCAGGTGCTCTTCCTCGTTGATCTGTGGGGCGGCACGCCGTTCAACCAGATCAGCGGGCTCATCGAGGGCCACGATTCCTGGGCTATCGTCACCGGTGTCAACCTGCCTATGCTCATCGAGGCATATTCGCAGCGCTTTGACGCAAAGAACACTGCACATGCGATCGCAAAACATCTCGTGACTGAGGCTAAGGCTGGCGTGCGTGTCAAGCCCGAGTCTCTGGAGCCCGAGGAGAAGAAGCCGGCTGCGGCCGCCGCTGCTCCTGCAGGCGCCATCCCTCCGGGAACGGTCATCGGCGACGGGCACATCAAGATCGCCCACGTCCGTATCGACACCCGTCTGCTTCATGGTCAGGTGGCCACCACGTGGACCAAGCAGATCAACCCCAACCGCATCATCGTGGTTTCCGACGGCGTTGCTCACGACGAGCTCCGCAAGACCATGATCGAGCAGGCTGCCCCTCCGGGAGTCCATGCCAACGTCGTGCCCATCAAGAAGATGGCCGAGGTCGTCAAGGACACGCGCTTTGGTGACACCAAGGCCATGCTGCTCTTTGAGAACCCGCAGGATCTGCTCAAGGCCATCGAGGCCGGCGTCGACATCAAGGAAGTCAACATCGGTTCCATGGCTCACTCCAAGGGCAAGGTCGTCGTTACCAACGCCGTCGCCATGGGCGATGACGACGTTAAGACTCTCGAGGCCCTCAAGGCCAAGGGCGTCAAGTTCGAGGTCCGCAAGGTTCCTTCGGATTCCTCCGAGGATCTCGACGCCATGTTGAAGAAAGCTAAGGCCGAACTGGCCGCTCAAGCATAGTAAAGGAGGGTCCGATACATGTCTGCAATCACTATTCTGCTTGTTGCGATTGTCGCGTTGCTTGCCGGTATGGAAGGCATTCTGGATGAGTTCCAGTTCCATCAGCCGCTCGTGGCATGCACGCTTATCGGTCTCGTAACCGGTCACCTTCAGGAGGGCATCCTCCTGGGCGGTTCGCTCCAGATGATGGCCCTTGGCTGGGCTAACGTCGGCGCCGCTGTCGCGCCTGACGCCGCTCTGGCCTCGGTCGCTTCTTCGATCATCATGGTGCTCGCCCTCAACGGTGGCGCCACCGATTCGGCCAAGGCCGTTACCACCGCTATCGCCGTCGCCGTCCCGCTGTCGGTCGCTGGTCTGTTCCTGACCATGATCTGCCGTACCATTGCTACCGCTATCGCTCACGCCATGGACGGTTGCGCCGAGAAGGGCGACTTCTCCGGCATCGAGCGCTGGCAGTATGCTGCCATCCTCATGCAGGGCCTTCGTATCGCCATCCCGGCAGTGCTTCTGTGCGTCATCCCGGCCGAGGCCGTTACCAACGCGCTTAACGCTATGCCCGACTGGCTGTCCGGCGGCATGGCTGTCGGCGGCGGCATGGTCGCTTCCGTCGGTTACGCCATGGTCATCAACATGATGGCCACCAAGGAGACCTGGCCGTTCTTCGTCCTCGGCTTTGTCCTTGCTGCCATCCCTCAGCTCACGCTGATCGCCCTTGGTCTCATCGGCATCTCCCTTGCCCTCATCTACCTTGGCCTTAAGGATCTGGCCAAGCAGGGTGGCGGCATGGGCGGTGGCTCCGGCGACCCGCTCGGCGACATTCTGAACGATTACGAGTAGGAGGGGAGTGATACATATGGCAGAGAACAAGATTCAGCTCACCAAGGCTGACCGCAAGAAGGTTTGCTTCCGTCATCAGTTCCTTCAGGGCTCGTGGAACTACGAGCGTATGCAGAACGGCGGCTGGTGCTTCGCAATGATCCCTGCGATCAAGAAGCTCTACACCAGCAAGGATGACCAGATTGCCGCTCTTAAGCGCCACCTGGAGTTCTATAACACCCACCCCTATGTTTCCGCCCCCGTCATTGGCGTTACCCTCGCCCTCGAGGAGGAGCGCGCCAACGGTGCTCCGATCGATGACGTCGCCATCCAGGGCGTCAAGGTCGGTATGATGGGACCGCTCGCCGGCGTCGGCGACCCCGTCTTCTGGTTCACCCTTCGCCCGATTCTGGGCGCTCTGGGCGCTTCCCTGGCCATGTCCGGCAGCATCGTCGGTCCGCTGCTGTTCTTCTTCGCGTGGAACATCATCCGTTACGCTTTCCTGTGGTACACGCAGGAGTTTGGCTACAAGGTCGGCTCCTCCATCGCCAAGGACCTCTCCGGTGGTCTGATGGGCAAGGTCACCGAGGGCGCTTCCATCCTGGGTATGTTCATCATCGGCGCCCTGGTCGAGCGCTGGGTGTCCATTTCCTTCACCCCGATCGTCTCCACGGTCAAGCAGTCTGCTGGCGCCTTTATCGACTGGGCTAGCCTGCCCTCCGGTTCTGAGGGTATCAAGGAAGCGCTGACGATGTACAACTCCGTCGGTGCTACCGCCCTTGATCAGATGAAGGTCACCACGCTTCAGGCCAACCTCGATCAGCTCATCCCCGGCCTTGCCGCCGTGTGCCTGACCCTGCTGGTCTGCAAGCTCCTCAAGAAGAAGGTCAGCCCGATCGTCATCATCCTGGCTCTCTTCGCCGTCGGCATCATCGGTCGCTTCTGCGGCTTCATGTAAGCACGCTTCGGCTTAAGACCGAGAGTTGCTAGGTAAGGGCTTTTGAGCCATTGAAACGGACCGCACCCGGTGGGTACACTGGATGCGGTCCGATTGTTTTTATTGGAGGGCGAGGCGCGTATGGCGCAATCTCAGAACAGCACGGTCGATTTGGCAACGCCGGCAACCTGCCTGATGGGGCTTACCAGCCACGGTAACGTGATGGTGGGCAATAAGGCGTTTGAGTACTATAACGAGCGCAATCCCGAGGATTATATTCAAATCCCGTGGGACGAGGTCGACTATATTGCCGCCGAGGTTTTGCGCGGCACCAAGAAGATTACGCGTTTTGCCATCTTCACCAAGGACAATGGTCACTTTACGTTTTCGACGCGCGACGACAAAGAGACGCTTCGCGCGGTCCGCAAGTACATCGACGAGAATAAGCTCGTGCGTTCGCCCGACTTTATCGATGTGACGGCCAAGGGCGCCAAGAGCATCCCCTCCGTTATCAAAAACCTCTTCCACAAAGGTAACTAGTCATTAAAGAGCGCCCCCCAAAGTGGGACGCAGTTTCCCATGGGGCTCGATTGGGAAAGTGCATCCCAGTTCGAGCGCCGATTCCGGGATGTAGTTTCCGGAACGGGGTCGTTTGGGAAACCGTGTCCCGTTTCGAGCCGAAATTCTGGGACACAGTTTCCAGCGAGGTCCCATTGGGAAAGTTTGACCCAGAATTTGCCTGGATAGTGGGACACACTTTCCGGAGGGCTGTTCCACCGCAACTTCGAAGAGGGTTGATTTCCGATCTCAGCCGAACACATTGAGCTGATGGCTCGCTCCCGCAGTTAGCCGAACGCCCCCGAGACCCCATCCGGGACCCGGGGGCGCCGTTTTCCCAGTTGAAGGAACGGTGGAGATGTGTTTCGATGGGTCCGGTGGCCATGCTCCGCCCGCCGCCCGGCACCTCTTCCCAGACTCAGCCGGACGGTCGGTCCGTCTATTCCGTTTTCTTCCAGGCTAGGCCAGCGGGGCATCGCCCCTCTCTGCGCGCGCCCTCTCGATGAGCCCCGGCGTCAGGTCGAGGTCGCCGAGCGGCACGTCCCCCACGCCGTAGGCGTCCA
>CAJLLN010000143.1:0-4293 GCA_905207495.1 uncultured Collinsella sp.
TTCTCCTCGTTGCCCCCTGCGGACGGCGAGCTTGCGGTTGCCGCCGCGTGGGCGGCCGAGCAGTTCTCCGCCTATTTTGAGGGCCTGCCTGTCGACTTTGAGCGCGCCGAGCGCCTCGTCGCGGTGGGCGGTACCGTCACCACGCTCGTGGCGCTGGTCCACGAACTGGAGCCGTACGACTCGAGCTTTGTGCACCTGCGCGAGCTTTCGATGGAGCAGATCTCGGCCGCCATCGATCGTATATCTACGCTGGATGTGGAGGGTATCGCCGCGCTACCGGGTGTACAGCCCAAACGCGCGGGCGTGATTCTGGCTGGCGCCGTGGTGATCCGCGAGCTCATGCGTGCCGGCGGTTACGACATGCTCACCGTAAGCGAGAACAGCCTCCTCGCCGGTATGGCCGCCACCATCAACGAGACCCTCGACGGCGCGACCCCCACCATCGGCTGGACCCCCACTCTCAGCACCCTCTAAATAAGTTGCGGTGAAATACGGACTAAAATCGCCCTTTCGGGCATCAAACAGTCCCTATTCCACCGCAACTTAGAGCCCCGCCGGCGTGTAAAAGAAACGAGCCCGCATCCCTTGGGGACACGGGCTCGAAAGCTCCATATGGTAGGGGCGGTGGGACGTCCGCGCATTTGCTGCGCAAATACGCACCGACTTCGGCCGCCTGCCGGCGCCCTCGCCGGCTCGCTTCGGACGCTGCGCGTCCGCTTAACGCTCGCCCCCTCACGGGTTCGAGTCCCACCGGCATCTAAAAGAAGCGAGCCCGCATCCCTGAGGAACACGGGTTCGAAAGCTCCATATGGTAGGGGCGGTGGGACTCGAACCCACAATCCTTGCGGCGAGAGATTTTAAGTCTCCTGCGTATGCCAATTCCGCCACGCCCCCGTGAGACTAGAAGTCTAGCACAAGCCGTCCGTTACGCGTTGACGGCCATCGAGTGTTGGCCCGACTTCTCCAGGAACTCCTGGAACTTGGCTTCGTCGCCCTTGTTCTGGTACTGCAGGGCCAGCAGGTACTCCAAGCGGCAGCGCTTGACCGGGTCGTCGCCGACATCCTCGAGCATGCGCTCCAGCTCGGGAATGTCGTTGTGGCGCTTGAGGATCATCGTGTCGTACATCAGCTGACACTCGTGTGCAACCGCCTCTGCTTGACCGCCCTCAAAGCCCTTGATCTCGTGCAACAGCTCTTTGGACTTTTTGCGGTCCTCCTGGCCAACATAGTAGTTAAAGGCCTTAATCACCAGGTCGACGCGCTGCATCTTGGGGAGGTTGAGTCCCAACAGCAGGTCAAACATCTCGCTGGCGCGCTCGTGGTCCTCGCGCAGCAGATAGGAGTTCAGGCGCAGGTAGTCGCGGTTGTAGCGCGGGTACAGCATGCTGGTGAGTTTGCCGTCGAGCAAACGATCGAACTCATCCCACTGCTTGGCGGCCATCAATTGCTGCAGGCGTTTAAACGTGGTGCGTTTTTTGACGCTAAAGAACACCGACACGGCGATGCAGATGATAACGACGGCGGTCCAGAGGGTGCGGGAATCGGGCATATTGGGGTCCTTAGTCGCTCATAAAGCGAGCGGTATGACAACACGTACTAGATGTATTATACGCAGCGCGCAAGCAAACTGGCATAAAAGCTCATCGAGGCTGAGTGCCATCGCTCGCTGCGGTACACTTACCTAAAGTAAACCACGAAGGGAGACATTACCTATGAAGAAGATCGTTTTGGCTTGCGGTGCTGGCGCTGCTACTTCCACGCTCGTTGCCCAGAAGGTCGCTACCCTGCTCGACGCCAACGGTTACGCCGACAAGTACGAGATCGTGCAGTGCGCCATCTCCGAGGCCAAGGACGTTTGCGACGAGGGCGCCGACCTGCTGATCGCCACCACCGTTGCCCCCGAGGGCCTCACCTGCCCGTACGTGAGCGGCGTGCCCTTCATGACCGGCATGAACCGCGTCGCTGCCGAGAAGGCCGTTCTCGACGTCATGGCACAGTAGGCGCTGACTTCATGAGTGAGCAGAACGCCAATCCGGTAGAGCTCTTTGGTATGCGCGTTGCCCATGTGGGCATTAACGCCGCCGACCCGGCAGACGCCTTGGAGATTGCGGAGCTGTTCTCGACGATGATGGGCCTGCCCGTTATCGAGACCCCGGTTTCGTACTTTAACGATTCGCTGGTCGAGGTCATGAAGCAGAACGGTCGTGGCACCAAGGGCCACATTGGCTTTGCCGTCAACGACATCGATGCGGCCGAGAAGTGGTTTGCCGAGCGCGGGCTCGAGGTCAACGAAGAGTCGCGCGCGCTGCTGCCCGACGGCGGCACCAAGCTCGTGTACTTTAAGCGCGAGTTCGCCGGCTTCGCCGTGCATCTGTGCCGCGAGTAGCGCGCAAGCTGCTATAGCTAGCAAAAAATGGGGTAAGGCGCGTGGCCTTGCCCCATTTTTAATGCCGAGAGGGTGACTGACGGGCTGCCGTAAATCGAAGGTGAATGGCTTTCCGCGAAGTGAACGAGTGAAATCGAACCCCTGGAGCATCGACGCTTTGGAGACGCCGTTTCCTGCGGTTTTGTCAGGTTTTTCTTGCGGTTTTGGCGCCAAAAAGTGCGGATGCCTCGGGGGTCCAAAATAGGTCGTTCACTTCGCGGAAAAGCATTCACCTTCGATTCGTGAGAGGCGCCCCTACCGCGGCAGGCGAATCGTAAAGCGGCTGCCGACGCCCTCGACCGAGGTCACACCGATGACGCCGCCGTGGCTGTCGACGATCCACTTGGCGATAGCGAGCCCCAGGCCCGAACCCTGTGCACCGACATCGCGCGCGTTGTCGGCACGGTAGAACCGCTCGAACGCGTGAGCTGCGGATTCCTGGTTCATGCCGATACCCTCGTCCTCAACACTTATGTCGATCGTGCCCATGCCCGCATCGGGTGTTATGCCAAATGTGACGGTCGTTCCCGCACTCGAGTACTTGGCGGCGTTTTGCACGATCACGCGCAGAGCCTGCTTCACGAGCGCGACATCGACGGATGCGTCGCAGCGCGGGTCACTGGCAAACGCAGTATCAAAAGCCAGTCGATACGCGTGCGCGGCATCAATCATCTGCGATTCTTCGCATACCTCGCCGACCAGTGCAGCCAGGTTGGTATTCACGCGCCGCAGCACGGTGCGGCCGGCATCTCCGCGTGCCAAAAACAGCAGTTGTTCCACGAGCTCCTGCATATGCTCGCTTTCGGCCTTGAGCGAGGCGATGGACTCTGCCAGCACGTCTGGGTCGTCTTTGCCCCAGCGGTCGAGCATGTTTACGTAGCCCTGAATCACCGCGATGGGCGTGCGCAGTTCGTGACTCGCGTCGTTGACAAAGCGCATCTGCTGCAGCTTGGCCTCTTGCATCTGGCGCAGCAGGCGGTTGAGCGCGACCTCGATGCTCGCCAGGTCGGCGTCGCCGGTGGTGACGCTCGGCGAGTCGACGCTTGCGCGCTCGATGGCCTGCTCCAGCGTTTCCATCTTGTCGCCGGAGAGCTGCATACGGCCGAGCTCGTCCACGCGTAAGGCCAGGTCGTTGAGCGGTGCCATGGTGCGGCGCACGCGGCGGGCGCCGCCGAGCATGTTGAGCACGCTGATGACCTGCCAACCTACAACGACAAGGTAGAGAGGCCATAGCGTGACGAGGTCCTGCGCGAGGGGGAAGGTCTTTGTTGTGCGCGCAAGCCCGACGGTATAGGTGAGCGTTGTCAGGTCCCAGCTGTGCGCGGGCTTCAGCGACACGCCGCGAACGGTGGCGCTGGGGATCCATCCTGCGGTAAACGCGCCGTCGGGCAGCGTCTGGTTGTATCCATAGACGAGAATCGCCGCCGAAATCACCACCAGCAACAGATCGAGCCAGACGTAGCTCACCAGACGGCGCCACATATAGCTCCAGTTGATGGCGCGGGCGATGGAGGTGACGCGCTTGGTCTCGGCGTTACGCGCGGCAGACATAGCCCACCCCGCGCACGGTTTCGATCAGGTGGATGCCGAACACCTCGTCCAGCTTGGAGCGGAGGAAGCGGATGTACACGTCCACGGTGTTGGTCTCACCCACGTAGTCATAACCCCAGACCGTGTTCAAAATGGCGCTGCGGGAGAGCACTTTACCCTTATGCTCCAGCAGACAGGCCAGCAGGTCGAACTCCCGGCGGGTCAGCTCCACCGGCGTCCCGGACACTGCCACGGTGTGGCGCTCCACGTCCATGGTCAGGGGACCGGCGGACAGCAGCGGCTCCTCCGGCCGCTCTCCGCTCCCCCGCTTCCGCAGG
>CAJLLN010000144.1:0-4292 GCA_905207495.1 uncultured Collinsella sp.
GGGCAAGCCGGTCAGGTGCTCACCCCAAAGGGATGGGACTACTCTGCCTCCGCGTCGCTGTCCTCTGCCTTCTTTTGCTTGGCAGCAGCGAGCTTGGCCTCGAGCTCTGCGATCTCCTTGTCCTCCTTGGACTCCTCGACCACAACGTCCTCGGCCTGCTTGGTTTCGCCCTTATCGTCGCCCTCCATACCCTCGCGGATATTCTTGACGGTAGAGCCGAGGGACTTACCGAGCTTCGGCAGGTTCTTGGGCCCGAAGATGATCAAGACAACGACGAGAATAATGATGAGCTCAGGAGCCCTCAGTCCAAACATGTAGACCTCCACAATACAGCGAGACAAGCTCGAATGAGTATACCGCGGGTATCGCGGTATCACAACACTAGCTAAAAAAAGGGACCGCAAGAAGCGGTCCCTCCTCATGCTCTGGTCGGGTTGACTGGATTTGAACCAGCGACCCCTGCGTCCCGAACGCAGTGCTCTACCAAACTGAGCCACAACCCGTTAGCTCGACTATAGTAACAAAGATTTTCGCCGCGTGCTAGAGAAATTTTTATTTCTTTGGCGCGTCGATTTGAACCGTGTTGGGAATAAGCTCAGTCGCGCAGGCCCACCAGCCATTTTGCTGGGCAGCATCGGCAAGCCTTTCGGCCGTGGCAGCGGTGTCGCAAATGGCAAACGAGCAGGCACCCGATCCGCACACATCTACAGCAACGGTTCCGTCCTGTTTACGCAGCCAGTCGAGAACCGTTTGAATCTGCGGCTCCATCTGTGCGGAAATGACACCCAAGTTGTTATGGATGAGCGCATATGCCGTCTCGGCATCACCAGCACGCAAGGCAGAAGCTATCGCGCCGGGCTTGTCCGCAGGCACCGGGGCCTCGTCAAAACGTCGATAGGCTTCAATTGTCGAAACGCTTGCCTCGCGCGGCTTGACCAGCACGACGGGCGTCGCGGGCAGCGCGGGGTACTCAGTTGCCAGCACGTCTCCCCCACCTACGTAGAACGCAGGACTCGCGTGCAAAAAGAACGGGACGTCAGCACCAATGCCCCGCGCAATATCGTCGAGCGCTGGGTCGGTGCGATCAATGCCCCAGAGATCCGCCAAGGCGACAATGACCGCGGCCGCATCCGTCGAGGGGCCGCCCAAGCCGGCGCACAATGGAATGCGCTTCTCAATCGTCACGCAGATGTTTGCCTCGCGACCATAATGCTCGGCCATAGCAACCGCAGCCCGATACGCCGTATTCTTTTGCATGGGAAAATCTGATGCTGGAACCGTCTGGACGGTCAGCGCCTGCGCCGGCGTGACCGTCACGGTATCGGAAAGACCGACGGCTGCCATCAGGGAATCGACCTTATGGTAGCCGCGGTCGTCGCGCTCGGTATGAACCCCCAGATAGAGGTTGATCTTTGCCGGCGCGGAAAGAGTCAGGGACCAATCGGTCACCGTTAATGCTCCTCGAGCTGATTGCCGAGCGGGGTAAAGATATGCTCGCCGCTCTCGGGGTCGAACAGCTCGACCTGGCCGGTGAGGACATCGATGTACTGGTAGGACTGACGCGACTTGCGGCCGCGGCGCTCGTCAACCTCGACGATAAAGACGGCGGGGTGGACGCTCTTGATGGTGCCCATGCGCTCGACGACGCGGGTGCGGCCCATGTTGGCCTTAACCTTGACGCGATCGCCCACCATATCGGTCAGCTTCTCGTGGATGTCATCGACGTGATTGACTTCCATCTCTTCCATGAACAGGGCCTCCAGAAGGTGCAATTCAAAAAGGGGATAATACCCCTAAGATAGACAAAACTCTAATACTATAGCACCCTGCTGCCGCCATACGCAAGTAGCTAAATAAACCCCGTCCCAAATACGTACCAGACAACAACCTCGCATGACCAGTTGTTACGCGGTTTAGTAAAACCGCGTAACCTAAAGGTTGTCGGTGTCCAAGACGATGGTGAACGGACCGTCGTTGACAAGATCGACTTTCATATCGGCGCCAAAAATGCCGTGCGCCACGTGTTCGACATCTTGACGAACGAGCGTCAGGAAGTACTCGTAGAGCTCGTTGGCGACATCGGGGGCACCGGCATCCGTAAACGATGGGCGGCGACCGTGGCGGCAGTCGGCGAACAGCGTGAACTGCGACACCACGAGAACCTCGCCGTCGACATCGGCAAGTGCCAGGTTGGTCTTGCCGTTCTCGTCCTCGTTAATGCGCAAGCCCCGGAGCTTGCCCCACAGCTTATCGGCCTCGGCACGCGTGTCGCCGTGGCCCACGCCCAACAGCACCAGATAGCCGCGCCCAATTTTGCCCACGCACTCGCCGTCTACCGTCACGCCGGCGTTAAGCACGCGCTGCACCACCGCACGCACGGTCTACTCCTCGCCCGTCAGCTTGGCGGACAGATGCTCGAGCGCGTGGAAACGATGGCTGATGGCGTTCTTCTCGTCAGCCGTCAGCTCGGCCATGGTCTTGCCCGGCGTGTCGACCGGCAGGAACAGCGGGTCGTAGCCAAAGCCGTGATCGCCGCGGCCCTCGTGCGCGATAACGCCCTCGCAGGCGCCCTCACCATAGGTGACCAAACCGTCCGTGTCGATGAGCGCGACGACGCTCATAAAGCGCGCAGTGCGGTCCTCGTCGGCCACGCCCTCCAGATTCACGAGAAGCTTGGCGTTGTTGGCGGCATCATCGCCGTGCACGCCCGCATAGCGCGCGCTATACACACCGGGCTCACCGTCCAGCGCGTCGACGACCAAGCCCGAATCGTCGGCGATGGCCATAAGGCCCGTCTCCTCAACCGCGGCTTGGGCCTTGATGATGGCGTTCTCCAAAAACGTCGTGCCGTTTTCCTCGGGATCCTCAAAATCACCCAGCTGGCCGAGCGCCACAAAGCGCACCTCGGGCATGACCTTGCCCAAAATGGCCTCGATCTCGGTGAGCTTATGGGCGTTGCCCGTTGCCACGACGATGGTCGCCGCCGGGTCGAGGGTGTCGATGTCAATCTTCTCAAGTGCCATGACTGGCCTCCTTGTCTCTAAAGCAATGCCGAGCCGAGGGCAACGAGGGACTCCGCCTCTCCCCTCTCAATCAACGGCAGTCTTGTGTCCAGACGTCTCCACAGGTAAAACCTACCAAAATAAACCTGTCCCTTTTTGGCAGGTTAGGCGATGGCTTGGCGCTGAAGCTCGATGAGCTCGGCGATACCCTTGTCGCCCAGGTCGAGCAGGGCGTTGAGGCGTTTGCGGTCGAAGGGCGCCTGCTCGCCGGTGCCCTGGAGCTCGATCATCTCACCGGTGTCGGTGGCGACGAGGTTCATGTCGACCTCGGCATGGCTGTCCTCGGAATAATCGAGGTCAAGCAGCGTATTGCCGTCGACAACGCCCATGGAGATGGCAGCCACCTGACCGATAAGCGGGATGCGCTCGATCTTGCCCGCCTCGACCCACATGGCGAGGGCGTCGTGCAGCGCCACCCAGGCGCCGGTGATGCTCGCTGTACGCGTGCCGCCATCGGCCTGAATCACATCGCAGTCGACGGTGACGGTGTACTCGCCGAGCGCCTTCATGTTGACGACGGTACGCAGGCTGCGGCCAATGAGGCGCTCGATCTCCATGGAGCGACCCTTGCGGTTGGCGTGCTCGCGCTTGCAGCGCTTGCCGGTCGACGCCGGCAGCATGGCGTATTCCGCGGTCACCCAGCCGGCCTTAGCTCCCTTTCGCCAGCCCGGCACGCCCTCCTCGATAGTGGCGGCGTGTCACCGAACTCGGCCAAACACGAGCCGTGGGCGTGCTTCATGACGCCACGGGTGAGCTTAACGGGGCGCAACTCGTTGGCGGCGCGGCCGTTGGCGCGGTTGACCTGCATGTACTCCATAGAAATATCCTTTCGGCAAAATATGTGGCGAAGGCTTTGGCGGCTGCCTTACATCTATTTCAGCTCATCGATATCGATATGTTCGATGCTCTTGAGCGGCTGACCAAAGATAAAGCTGCCCGCCACCGCAAACTCGGCAATGTTATCGGCCGTCGTGGCAAAACGATGCTGCGGCTCGGCGGCGTCGCCCGCCAGCTGCTCGCGGCGCGTGAGGATATCGGTCAGCTCGCGTGTGGTCTCCTCGGCGGAACTCACGACGCGCACCCCAGGCCCCAGCGCATGCCGGATAGGTCCCACCAACAGCGGGAAATGCGTACAGCCGAGCACCACGGTATCGATACCGTGGTCGCGCAGCGGCTCAACCGTGGCACCCACCAGCGCACGCACGGCAGGCGTATCGAAGATGTCCTCGT
>CAJLLN010000145.1:0-4168 GCA_905207495.1 uncultured Collinsella sp.
CGCCATCCGCCGCCACGCGCTCGAGCGTATGGACCAGTGCGGCAATGGCACAGGCCAGGCCACCCTTCATATCGCAGGCACCGCGGCCGTAGAGCTTGCCGTCGCGCACGACCGCCCCGAGCGGCGTAATGTCCGCGTCCCAGCCGTCGCCCAAGGTGACTGTATCCATGTGGCAGATGTAGACGAGCCGTGGCTCGTCGCTCAAACCGGGCACGGTGACCATGAGATTGCGGCGTCCGGTCAGCACCTCGAGTTCCTCAACCTGCACGGCATGGAGCACCGGATGGCTCAACCGCTCCAATTGAGCCTCAACCAACACTTTGATATAGCGTTCAATCTCGCCCTCATACGCACCTGGGTCGGAACTGTCGATCCGCACGAGCCCTTGCGTAAGCCGCCAAGCAAAATCTGTATCAACCATAGGCACCTCACAGATAGTTAGGTCAACATACAGATTGTATGCCAAGAAGCGGCTCGGTGCATTTAATGGAGCGCTCACAAAAACGGGGGCGCCTCTCGTGCGAAAGGCGCCCCCGTGGGCATTCAATGTCAGTGACGGGCAGGCCACATGGGGAACTGCCCGTCAGATCAGCCGGCGCTACTTGATCACGCGCACGCGATACATCGACGGAATCTGCTTGAGCGCCTCGATGGTGCTGCTGTCCAGGTGCTCGTCGGTGTCGAACATGGTGTAGGCGTTCTCGCCAGCGGACTCGTTGGTCATACGCTGCACGTTGGCGTTGTCCTTGGCGAGAATGGCCGTGATCTGGCCGATCATGTTGGGCACGTTGGCGTGCAGGCAGGCGATGCGGCTTGCGGCGCGCGCCTTGCCCATGCTGCAGGCGGGGTAGTTGACGCTATGTGCGATGTTGCCGTTCTCCAGGTAATCCTTGAGCTCGCTGATGGCCATATCGGCGCAGTTGGCCTCGGCCTCGCCAGTGCCGGCGCCCGAGTGCGTGGTGATAAACGTGTTGGGCATCTTGACGGTCTTGGGCGTGGCAAAGTCGCAGCTAAACCAGCTGAGTTTGCCCGCGCGCAGGGCGGCGTCGACGGCGTCCTCGTCAATGATGGTCTCGCGTGCGTAGTTGATCAGCACGGCGTCGGGTGCCAGCAGGTTGATCTGCTCGGTACTGATCATGCCGATGGTGTCGGCCTTGCTGGGCACGTGCACGGTGAGGTAGTCACAGCCACGGCAGAGGTCCTCGAGCGTGCCCACGCGCTGCACCTCGCGGCTCAGCACCCACGCGTGCTCGACGGAAATGAACGGGTCGTAGCCGTAAACGTCCATGCCCAGGTCGACGCAGGCGTTGGCGACCTTGGAGCCCACGTTGCCCAGACCGATGACGCCGATGCGCTTGCCCTTGAGCTCGCGGCCCACAAAGGCCTTCTTGGCTTTCTCGGCATCGACCTGGATCTCGGGGTCGTCGGCGTTGTCGCGCACCCAGTTCATCGACTGCACTACGCCGCGGCTCGAGAGCACCAGCATGCCCAGGACGAGCTCCTTGACGGCGTTGCTGTTGGCGCCGGGGGAGTTAAAGACGACGACGCCCTTCTTGGCGTACTCCTCGACGGGGATGTTGTTGACGCCGGCGCCGCAGCGGGCGATGGCGCGGATGCCCTCGGGCAGCCCGTAGCCGTGCAGGTCGGTCGAGCGCATCAGGATCGCGTCGGCCTCTTCGGCGGTGCTCACAAATTCGTAGCCCTCGCCAAACTCGACTTTGCCGTCCTTGGTGATGTCGTCGATGGTCTTAATCTTGCGCATGAAAAACTCCTTAGCAGGTTTTAATCTAAACAGGGTGGTTTGAGATGGCTGGTCGGCCCGCGTGCTGCGGGCTAGTTAGATCGCGGGCTCAAACTATGCTGCGCTTCGAAGTCCTTCATGTACGAGGCCAGTGCCTGCACGTCTTCCATGGTCACGGCGTTGTAGACGCTGGCGCGCATACCGCCCACCAGGCGATGGCCCTTGACGTTTTGAATCTGGTGCTCGGCCGCGCCTGCGACAAAGGCCGCGTCGAGTTCGGCTTCGTCGGTGCGGAAGGTGACGTTGGCGATGGAGCGACTGTCGGCCTGCGCGGTGCCATGGAACAGCTCGCTGTGCTCGAGCAGGTTGTAGAGTAGGTTAGCCTTGGTCCAGTTGCGCTCGGCCATGGCGGCAAGTCCGCCGGTCTGCTCAACCCAACGGAACACCTTGCCGCACACGTAGATGCCAAAGGTGTTGGGCGTGTTGAGCATGGAACCCTTGGCGGCCTGGGCCTTAAGGTCCAGGTACTGCGGCGTCTGCGCAAAGGCTGGGCCATCTGCGATGAGGTCGTCGCGCACGATGACCACAGTCACGCCCGCGGCGCCGGCGTTTTTCTGCGCGCCGGCGTAAATGAGCCCGTAGCGCTCAACGTCGAGCGGCTGTGACAAAAAGCAGCTCGAGACATCGGCGACCAGCGGTACGTCGCCGCAATCGGGCAGCTCGTGGAACATGGTGCCAAAGATAGTGTTGTTCTGGCAGATGTAGACGTAGTCGAGCCCGTCGCCCGCGGCCTCGGCGGCAATGCGCGCGTTGATGTCGGCCATGGTGGGTATGCGGTCGAAATTGGTGTTCTCGGAGCTCGCGAGCAGCACGGCCTCGCCGTACTTGGCGGCCTCCTTGTATGCCTTGTTGGCAAAGTTGCCGGTCACGATGTAGCCGGCGCGGCCGCGGCGCATGAGGTTCATGGGGATGCCCGCAAACTGCAGCGTGGCGCCGCCCTGCAAAAACAGGACGCGGTAGTTGTCGGGGATGCTTAGCAGGCGACGCAGGGTTGCCTCGGCGTCGTCGATGATCTGCTGGTACATGCTAGATCGATGGCTCATCTCGAGCACGGACATGCCGCAACCGCGGTAGTCCATCATCTCGTCGGCGATCTCGGCGAGCACGCTTGTAGGCAGTGCGGCCGGGCCAGCTGAGAAGTTGTGCACACGTGCCATCTTCTAGTCTCCCCCGTAGTCGTTTGAACGTTCGGGATACTTTAGCACAGTGGAGCGCCAGGCGCGACCGCATCACAACAAAACCCGAGTGCGCCGCTATGATTTACAGGATGGTTACATGGGGGAGGGGTGCTTTACTCCTCAGGCAAATCCGAATCTGCGAGCGAAGGCATGAGGTTCTCTAGGCGCTTGATCTCTTCGTCGCAAATTAGCCACTTCCTGGTCACTACGACGCCAGTGTGGCGATGACGGCTTCGTCGCCGGCGTATATGAGGGTGTTGCCGTCGGGGATGATCGTCTGGCCGTCGCGTTTGAGCATCACGACGATAAAGGGATGCTTGCCTTGCGGCACATCGCGAAGACGCTGGCCGGCCAGGCGACCGTGGGGGGTTACGGTGACCTCGCGCAGCGTAACCTCGGCACGCTCTTCAAACGTCGGGGCAGCCATCACCAATAGGTCGCCTTCCTCAATCACGGTATCGCCATTGGGCAGCACCGGGTGCGCGCCATCGCGCAGCACCAGGACGACGAGCATGTCCGTGGCGCTGCCAATATCGGCGAGCGAGCGTCCGGAAAACGGATGGCCCACGCCCACCTTGAACTTGACAAACGACATGCCGTCCTCGTCGCGGTAATCGTTAAACGTACGGCGCACGTCGCCTTCCGCGTCGATCATATTGAGCTTTTTCGCCACCGCCGGTAGCAGCGAGCCCTGCACCACAATGCTCGACACGGCAATCACAAATACCAGGTCAAACAGGTCGTGACCGCCAGGAACACCGGCCACCACGGTAAAGAGGCTAAACACGACCGAAGCCGCGCCGCGCAGACCCGCCCAGCTTACGAGCGCAACCTGGCGAGGGTTCGTCTTAAAGGGCGCTAGGAGCACGCCGACGGCGATGGGGCGGCTCACAAAGAGCATAAACGCCATGAGCGCCAGGCCCGGCAGCAGCATCTGCGGCAGGCGTGCGGGCGTTACGAGCAGGCCGAGCAAGAAGAAGATCGTCATCTCGGCCATCTCGGTGAGGGTATCGAAGAAGTGCGCCATCTCGACCTTGCCGGTGATGTCGCTCGCACCCAGCACAATGCCGGCCAGGTACACGGCCAAAAATCCGTTGCCGCCCAGGTAGCTCGGCAGCGCGTAGGCGACGATGGCCACGGCGAACAAAAAGATGGTCTGCGCGCCCTCGGCCGTTGCGTGCGCGCGTTC